>CAIQKV010000059.1 GCA_903872505.1 uncultured Opitutia bacterium | reverse complement strand
GGGCGCCGCGGCTCCATCCAGCGCTGTCGGCTCATTCTTCACAACTTTCGGTGCCGCCGGCAGCCCCGCGCCGCTCAGTGCCGCAAACGGATTCTGCCCCAGACCGCCGCCGCCATCGGTCGGAATCTTGCCGTCTCCCGCCATGGTCAGCCTTTCTCCGGTTTCGCCCGCTGCGTGGTACAGCCGCCGGGCGGATTTTCCGCCCGCCCTGCGAAGCCTGGGCGAAGCAGGGCCGGATCGTCCCCCATAAATGCCAGCGCCTTGGGATAGCTGCGGTTGCCCAAAAAATGCTCCAGCTGCGGATGCAGGCCGCCCGTCGCGCGGCCCTGCGCGAGGAAGTCGTCCAGCCGCGCCATCTCCCGGGCGATGACTTTTCCGTCCGCACGCTTGATCGCGTCGAGCAGGGTGCGGAGCGACTCCTTGATTTGCGGTTCCATGATTGTTGCAGACTCTGGTCCCGCTGTTACCCGCGTTCCGCGCGATTGCAACTCCCGAGCCCCGCGCACGGCGGCGCCGCAACCCGGCGCTTGCACTGCCGCGGCCGACGCGCCAATTTCCGCGCCATGTCCTCCGCCGTTCTCCTGCGCAAGCACAGCCTCGGGCGCGTCCTCCGCGCGCCTGGCGTGCTTGCGTGAGACCTCGGAACCGAAACCCAACCGACCCTCTCATCGCAACCGCGCCCCGACCGGCGCGGTTTTTTTTTCGCACCGGCGCGGCGCCCCCGCCCATGACCTCGACCTCCTCCTCCCAATCCGGCACCTCCACCCACGCCCACGGCGTGCGGTACATGCTGCTCTCGACGCTGTGCTTCACCGCCAACGCGCTCATCATCCGCGCGCTCGGGACGGTGCAGGCGGTCGACGTGTGGCTGCTGGCCTGCGTGCGCTTCATCGTCGGGCTGGGGCTGATCATGGCGGTCTTCCGGGTCGGGCCGGACGCGTTCCAGCCGCAGAATGTCTACCGCCACCGCCGCCTGATCCTGCGCGGCATCGTCGGCAGCCTCGGCGTCTACACTTACTACCTGACCGTCGTGCGCCTCGGCGCCGGCCGCGCCACGTTCATCAACAACACCTACGTCATCATCGGCGCCCTGCTCGCCGTCGTGATGCTCGGCGAACGCTTCCGCCCGGTGCTCGCGATTGGCGGCCTGTCGGGCCTGGCCGGCCTGGCGCTGCTCACCAACGTCCTCGGCACCGGCGCCGGCGTGGGCCTCTACGACTGGATCGCCATCATCTCCGCGGTGGCGTCCGCCTACGTCGTGGTCACCATCCGCCAGCTGCACGCCGAGGGCGAGCACACCTCCACGATCTTCGCGGCGCAATGCGCCTACGGCCTGCTGATCTGCGCCGGCCCGGCCGTGGCCAGCTGGGCGCCGCACTCGCCCCTCGCCTGGACGCTCATGCTGGTCGGCGCCCTCTGCGCGGGCGGCGGGCAGATCCTGATGACCCGGGCGTTTCGCGAGCTGCCCGTCGGCGAGGGCTCGCTGATGCAGATGCTCGTGCCGCTCGGCATCGCCGTCGGCGGCGTGGTGTTCTTCCGCGAGCACTTTGCGCCGCACGAGCTGGTGGGCGCCGCGCTCATCCTTGCCGGCAGCGCCCTGCCGGCGCTGCGCTCGGACGCCCGCGGCTAGGCGGCCGGCTTGGCGGCCTGCGCCGCGGCCTGGCGCTCCCGCCAGGGAAACCGGCGCGGCGTGGCCCGCGGGCGCTCGAACAGCGTGCCGACCGCGATGTACGCGCGCCGGAAATCGTCCGACCGGTTGGCGGGCGTGAAGTGCAGCGTGCGCTCGTAGTGAAACGTCGCGCCGCCGGGCGGCAGCTCGCAGGCCACCGCCGAACTGAAATCATACGCCCCCGGCACGACCTCGAGGCCGGGCGTCAGCGGGTTGTCGCCGATCGGCCGGTGCGGGATGACCTCGAACGCCTGCGAGCCCGGCACAAAATGCATGCAGCCGTTCAGCTTGGTCGCCGGCTGCAGCGGCACCCAGACGCTCAGGCCGCGATATTCCTTCGCCGGGTCCCAGTACGCCTCGTCCTGGTGCCACGGCGTGGCCGCGCTGTTGTGGGGCGGCTTGTTGATGGCGTGGTCGCCGACCATGCGGGCCTCCGGGCCGAGCAGCTGCCGCATCATGGCCTTGAGGTTCGCCACCAGCTGCGTCGCGAGCAGCTCCGGCGCATACTTGCCGGGCTGGAGAATCTGCGCCACGGCCTCCTTTTTGCCCTTCTGCTTCGCCCCGGTCAGGTCGTAGAAGTCGCCCTCGGTGCGGCCCCGGTCCTCGTTGAACAGGCGGTCGTAAATCCGCCGCACCTCCGGGATCTCCGCGGCGGGCATCACGCTGTCGACGGCGAGGTAGCCGTTTTTCCGGAAAAACGCGATCTGCTCCGGCGTAAGCAGCCGGTCGGGCGGGCGCGGGGCGGGGGCGGCGTAATCGGGGACGGGGGGCACGGCGGTGGGTTTCATGGCAGTTCGCGTTCGATGGAGATGACCGCGCCATCCTTGAGGACAACGCGAAAATGCTCGTACTCGCGCCGTGCCGGGTAACCGAGGTAATAGGGGTAGAAGGGGTCGCTGAACCCGTAATTGTAGCGGTGGTAGTAGCCGCGGTAGAGCGGCATGCCGTCATCCATCTCGTAGGTCACATAGCTCCAGATCTCCGTGGTGCCGCTGGCGTCCGTGCGCTCGCGGATGCGGTCGGGATCGCCGAGCGCCAGCTTGACCATCGCCGCATCGAAGCCGAGGGCGACCTTGCCTTCCCGGATCAGCTGCTGCTGCGCCGGCGTGAGCCGGGCATAGACCGCGGGACTGGCGTTGATCCGCGACTGGGGCGTGGCACAGCCGGCCAGGCCGGCGGCGAGGGCGAGGCAAAACAGGACGGGTTTCATAGGGCGGCGGGGGGTGGGATGATTTGCGAAAGCTACCCGGGCCGCCGGTTCCTGCAACCGCGGAAGAATCTTGCACCGCGCGCGCCGCCCGCGGTTCATCGGCGGATCAACGCATGAAGACCCTGCTACTCTGGGATATCGATGGCACGCTCACGCTGTCCGGCGGGGCCGGGATGCGGGCGCTGGGCGCGGCGCTGCGGAACGAGTTCGGCCTCGACCGGTCGCTCGACGGGATCGACTACGCCGGCCGCACCGACACCTGGATCATGCGGCAAATTTTCGGCCAGGTCGGGCTGCCCGACAGCGACGCTAACCTCGCGCGGTTGCTCGCCCGCTACCTCGCCGAGCTGCCCGCCGCGCTGGCGAACCCGGGCTCCCGGATCCTGCCCGGGGTCCCCGCCGCGCTCACGGCGCTGGCCGGCCACGGGCACTGCGTGCAGGCGCTGCTGACCGGCAATGTCGAGCGCGGCGCCCGGATCAAGCTGGGCTACCACGGCCTCTCGCACTACTTCGCGTTCGGCGCCTTTGCCGACGACAGCGAGGTGCGCAACGACCTCGGCCCCGTCGCCCTGCGCCGCGCCCGCGAGCACCTCGGGCCGGAGTTCACGCCGGCGCGCATCTTCGTGATCGGGGACACGCCGTTCGACATCGCCTGCGGCAAGATCGTGGGCGCGCAAACCATCGCCGTGGCCACCGGCCGGTATTCCGCCGCCGAGCTCCGCGCCGCGGCGCCGACCGTCGTCCTCGACGACCTCAGCGACACCGCGGCCTTCCTCCGCACCGTCGGCGCCGCCTAGGCGTCACTTCCGCCGCTGCTCGATCGCGATCACGCGGCCGGCCTCGAACACGACGCGCATCTTCTCGTTCGGGCCCCAGTTTCCGTCGCTGATCCCCACGCTGGTGCCGATGGCCGTCGAGCCGTTGCCGCCGCCCACGCCCACCCCGATGGACCACGAGGGCGACTGGTCGAGGTAGACCCAGACCTCCACCGGGCCGCCCTTGGCGGCGACGGACGTGATGACCCGGTCGGGTTCGCCCAGCGCCACCGCCACCATCTCGGGCATGTACCCGACGGCGACGCGGCCGGCCCGGACGTTTTCCCGGATGTCGGCGGGCCAGGAGTCAAAGGCGGCCTGATGCTTGGGGATGCGGTCGGCCGGCGTCGAGCAACCGGTGAGCAGGACGAGCGCGGCACAAACGGGCAGGCAGCGGTGAAACAATTTCATGGGGGAGGATTTTGTTTGCTGGGTCCAGATTGGCCCGCGCAAATGGACGGCGCAACCTTTCCCCCGCTCCACCCGCGAATGAAAAAGACCTTCTCCATCGCCCTCGGCTCCGACCATGCCGGCTTCACCTACAAGGAGGCCATCAAGGCCATGCTGCTGGCCGAGGGGCACACGGTGCGCGACTTTGGCACGCACTCGCCGGAGCGCTGCGACTACCCGGATTTCTGCTTTCCCGTCGCGCGTGCCGTCGCCGCCCACGAGGTCGAGCGCGGGATCGTCCTCGGCGGCTCGGGCAACGGCGAGGCCATCGCCGCCAACCGCATCCGCGGCGTGCGCTGCGGCGTCTGCTGGAACGAGCAGGTCGCCATCTGGAGCCGCTCGCACAACGACGCCAACTGCCTCGCGCTCGGCGAGCGCACCATTTCGCAGGACGAGGCCCTCACGATCGTCCGCGTCTGGCTCGCCACGGAATTCGAGGGCGGCCGGCACCTCCCGCGGGTCCAGAAGCTCGACAGCATGGCGTGAGCCGCGGCGGACGCCGCCAGCGTACGCCCGCGGCTTGGCCTCCCGCCGGGTGAAACGCGGCCCGCCGGTTGCGGGTTGAACCGGCATGACTACGTTCACCGCCGGCCCAAAACTTGGGCTCACCGCCTCCCCCACCCGCACCGCCATCATGAACCTGCTCGGTCTCCATCACATCACCGCCATCGCGTCCGATCCGCGGACGAACCTCGATTTCTACACCCGCGTGCTCGGCCTGCGCTTCGTCAAAAAATCCGTCAACCAAGACGACCCCGGCACGTATCACCTCTACTACGGCGACTACGCCGGCTCCCCGGGCACGATCCTCACGTTTTTCCCGTGGGCGGGGATCCGCGTCGGGCGCCCCGGCCACGGCCAGGCCTATGCGACCGCCTACTCGGTGCCGGCCGGCTCCCTGCCCTTCTGGCAGACCCGGCTCGCCCGCCTCGGCGTGAAACATGGCGCACTTGAAACGCGCTTCGGTGAACAGGTCCTCACGCTGTTTGATCCCGACGGCCTCCGGCTGGAACTCATCGCCACCGCCGAGCCGGATCCGCGCGCCCCGGCACCGTCACCGGAAGTGCCGGCGGCCTCCGCCCTTCGCGGCTTCCACGGCACGACGCTGGGCTTGGTCGAGGCCCAGGCCACTTCCACCCTGCTCACCGGGACCATGGGCTACCGCCAGGTGGCGCAGTCCGGCCCGCGCACGCGCTACACCGTGGCCGCCGGCGGACCGGGCACGTATGTCGACCTGCTGACCGATCCAACCCTGCCGCGCGGCCTGAGCGGCGCCGGCACAATCCACCACGTCGCGTTTCGCACCCCGGACGATCCCGCCCAGGAAACCGCCCTGGCCACCCTGGAATCCCGCGGCCTCGCGGTGAGTCCCGTGGTCGATCGCGCCTATTTCAAGTCCATCTACTACCGCGAGCCCGGCGGCGTGCTGTTTGAAATCGCCACGGACCAACCCGGCTTCGCGATCGACGAGCCGGTCGCAAGCCTCGGCACCCGGCTGGGCCTGCCGCCCCGGCTCGAGCCGCACCGGGCCGAGATCGAGGCCGCCCTGCCCCCGCTCCGCTAGCCGCTGCTGTCATGGGCGAGCTCAACTCTTACAGCTACATTTTCGAACCAGCCGCCCTGCCCGCCATCGGCTTGGCGACGGCGGGGCCGCTGCTGCTCCTGCACGGCACGGGCGGCGATGAACGCGACTTGCTCGAGCTCGGCCGCACGCTTTCGCCGGGTTCCGCGCTCCTCAGTCCGCGCGGCGATGTCAGCGAGCACGGGGCCCGGCGCTTTTTCGCGCGGCTCGCCGAGGGCGTCTTCGATCCCGCCGAGGTCACGCGCCGCACGCAGGCGCTGGCGGACTTCATCGCCGCCGCGGCCGATCACCATGGGTTCGACCGAAAGCAGCTGGTCGCGGTGGGCTTCTCCAACGGCGCCAACATCGCCGCCACCCTCCTTCAGCTCCGCCCGGAATCCCTCGGCGCTGCCGTGCTCCTCCGGCCCATGGTGGTGCTCGACCAGCCGGCCCCCGCCGGCACCCTCGCCGGCAAGCGCGTCCTCATCGCCAGTGGCTCGCGGGACCCGATCGTGCCGAACGACCATCCGCCGCGGCTGGCCGCCATGCTCCGCGCCGGCGGCGCCGCCGTCACCCTGCACGCCGCCGCTGCCGGCCACAACCTGGCCGCGAGCGACATCGCCGCAACGCAGGCTTTTTTCCGGGACCGTCAGGCAAATTTCTCGCGACCCGTGACCGACTAGGCCAGCCGGTAGATCCGTTGCGCGGTGCCGATCGCGATGGCGGCGCGCTCGGGCCCGCTCAGGCCACCAAGCAGTTCCGCCGTTGTTTGCAGCCACGTCGCCAGGTCAAACGTCAGGTTGCACACCGGCCAGTCGCTGCCCCACATGATTCGATCCGGCCCGAAGCATTCCAGGCAATGCTCGAAATATGGCCGTACCTGCGGCGTCATCGGCCGCGCCGGATCACAAACGCTGGCCAGCCCGGAGAACTTGCAGGTCACGTTGGGCTGCGCCGCGAGCTGGCGAAGGTCGGTCCGCCATGGGTCGAGTTCGCCGCCCGCGATGTTGGGCACGCCGCAATGGTCGAGCACGAACTGCGTTGCCGGGCAGCGCGCCATCAGCCCGGTCACCGCGGGGATCAGGTGCGGACGCAGGCAGAGATCGAAGGTCAGCCCGCTCCCGGCCAGCCGGCGGAGATTTTCCGCAAACCGGGGTGATTGCGACAGATCGTCCGGCATCGGGTGCAGGACCCGTCGCAGGCCGCGGACGCGGGGATCGCGCGAATACCGTGCCAGTTGCGCGGAAAAATCCGCGGATTCCGGCCAGGCGGAGGCAATGACAGCGGTCAGTGATGGCACCCCACGATCTTCCCCGGCCAGCTGCGAAAAAAATGCCGCCTCCGCCTCCTGCTGGACCGCGGGCACGTCCGCCTCCATGAAAATCATTGATTGGATGCGGGTGCCCGCCGGCGCCTTGGCCGCGGCAGCGCGATAGTCCTCAAGGCGGAAAGCGCGGTTCAACACCGGCACCTCCGCGCACCACTCATAGGAAAAATGCTCCGGATAAAACAGGTGGACGTGGGTATCGATGAATTCCATCCCGCCCAAGACCATGGGTCACGGCGCCCGGCTTGCAAAGCGGGTAATCGGAAGTGGCCCGGGTCTCCCCTGCCCGCCATAGCCTTGGCGACGGCGGGCGACCCTTGATTTTTGGAGACCACGGGTCAGGAGACCCGTCCCGCCGCCCGCTCAGCTCGCGAGCAGCTGCTTCATCTGGTCCTTGAACTGCTTCTGCTTCGTCTCGAATTGCCAGACGCGCTCGGCCAGTGCCGCCGTCTCCTGCTCCAACGCAACCTTGTCGGCCGCCTGGGCCACGCGGACCTGCTCAATCTGCGCCAAGGTCTTCTGGTTCTGCGCCGCCTGGGTCTGCACCGACACTTCGGCCTCCTGCAAGGCGGATTCCTTGTCGGCGAGCTCGCGCACCTGCTGCTGCAGCTCCGTCCGCAAAGTCTCGGCCTCGTTCCGCGCGCCCGCGGCCTTCGCCAGCGCCTGCTTCACCAGCAGTTGCTCCTCCTCCAATTTTTCCCGCGCGGCGGCGAGCTCCAGCTTCTTGGGCTCCAGCTCCTTCTCGCGCCGCGCCAGCTGATCCTCGCGTCCGGCGAGTTCCTCCGCGGCCTTCCGGTGCTCGGCGGCGAACTGCTCGCGCTTGCCCTTGAGCTGTTCCGCTTCCGCCTTTTGCGCGGCCGCGGCCTTGTCCATCGCCTCCCGGTCCTTCGCGAACTTCGCCTGCACCTGCAGCGCGACCAGCCGCTCGGACTCCCATTTTTCCTGCTCGGCCGCGAGTTTCTCCGCCGCCTCGGCCTGAAGTTTTTCCTTCGCAGCCAGCGCCGACCGCGCCTTGGCCAGCTCCGCCTCGGCCGCCGCCGTGCGGGCGGCCGCCTCCTGCTGGGCGGCCTGCAGCTTGTGCAACGCCGCCCGCTCCGCTTCCAGCTTGGCCGTCGCCTGCTTCAGCATCAGTTGCGCCGTCTCCAGTTTTTCCAGCTCGGCCGCAAGATTCTCTGCGGCCACCTGCGCCTGCGCGACCGCCTGCTCCCGCCGGGCCAGCTCCGCCTCGGCCTTGGCCCGCTCGGCCTGGGAAGCCGCCTGGGTCTTGGCCCACGCCGCCCGTTCCGTTTCCAGCTTGGCCGTCGCCTGCTTCAGCATCAGTTGCGCGGTCTCCAGTTTCTCCTGCTCGGCCGCCAGATTTTCGCTGGCCGCCTTGGCCGACGCCGCCGCTTGCTCGCGCCGCGCCAGCTCCGCCTCGGCCTTGGCCCGCTCCGCCTGGGCGGCCGCCTGGGTCTTCGCCCACGCCGCCTGTTCGGATTCCAGCTTCACCGTCGATTGCCGCAGGATCAGCTGCGTCGCCTCCAGTTTCTCCAGCTCGGCCGCGAGGTTTTCGTTGGCCGCCGTCGACTGCGCTGCCGCCTGCTCCCGCCGGGCGAGCTCGGCCTCGGACTTGGTCCGCGCCTCCTGCCAGGCTGCGCTGTCGCGCTCGAGTTTCTCCCGCACCTTGGTCAGCGCCACCTGCTCGATCACCAACTTCTTCAGCTTGGCCTCGTTCTCCTTCTGGGAGGCCTCCATCTCGCCGGCGGCCGCCAGGGCCTCTTCCAGCCGGGATTTCTCCTCCGTCAGCTGCAGCATCTCATTCTGAAATTTCTCCTGGGCGGCGGCCAGTGACCGGGCCTTTTCCGCCAGCGCCTGCTCGCGGGCGGCCTGCTCCGCGCGGGCCGCGGTCTCCGCGGACTTCCGCGCCGAGTTTTCGGCATCCAGCTTCTTCCGCTGCTGGGCCAGCAGCTGCTGCTCGGTCTCGAGCTTCTCCCGCTCGGCGGCCAGCTCGCCCTCGAGTTGGCTGGCCGCGGGGGCCTTGGGCGATTCGCCGGCGGCGGGCCGGGCGGCCTTGAGCCGGGCAACTTCCTGCTCGAGCTCCGCCTGCCGCGCCCGGGCCTCGGCAATCGTCTCCTCCGCGGGCCGCTGGTCCGCGGGCATCCGGTTGGTTTCCCCGGTGGGCTCGGGCATCGGCGACGCGCTGCCCGGCCATGCTCCGCGGGAACCATGCACCGGCGGCGGCGCATCGCTCTCCGTCAGCTGCACCGTCAATTCGCGCCATTCGTCCAGCCGCGCCGTGCGGGTCGTGGGCAGCTCGGGCTTCAGGACCGCGTAAATGCGCTCCACCATCGCCCGGAGATCAATCGGCGGATGAAACAGGTCCTTCACGCCGACGCGGATGGCCCGGATCACGTTCTCCAGCGCCAGCTGCTCGCTCACCACCAGCACGGGCGTGTCCTTCTGCCAGCGGCGGAGCGACTCGACGAAGGCCAGCGGATCGTCGGCCAGGTCGCGGGTATCGACAATGATTAGCGAGAATCTTTCCCCGCGCAGCTCGGCGAGCAGATCCTCCTCGGCCGGCAGGTCGCGCCAGTAAAAACCCGTGTCGCCGACGAGGATGGAATGGGCACGCGTCTCGTTGCGGAGTTTCCGGGCAAGAAGAATTTTTGCGGACATGGGGGGGTGGTTGTCCCCGGCTGAACTTCAACCGTGGGACGCGCAACATAGCAAAACGCCTGAAAAGAACTCCAGCACGCGGTGGTCAATATCCGGTAAAAAAACCGCGGAGCCCCTACTCACTCTCGATTTTGTATCCACGAAAGCCTTTTCTCCCCTTCCCCCCAACCACTCCCTGCGCCATGCCCACGTCCCCCGACTCCGTCTGTTTTCTCGAGCAAACCGATTTCTCGCTGGTCCTCGCCCGCGGCGCGGCCGGCACGCAGCCGCTCCGCCTCGAGGCGCTGCAGGAGGTTCCGCTCGCCGATCCCGCCGCGCTCGCCGCCGCCGTCCGCGCGGTCTTTGCCGCCGAGTCCGCCACGGTCGTCTGCGCCCTGCGCCCCAAGCCCCGGCAGCTGCATCTCGCGAACGCGGATGAGGCCAAGCGCCAGCCCGGCCTGTCCGGTGCCCGGCAGCTCGCCCTCGCGCAATCGCTCGGCGACGGCCTCGCGCCGGCCTGGCTCGCCGCCGTGCAGGCCCGCGATGGCGCGGCGCCCGGCGCCACGCCGTGGTTGCTCTCCGCCACCTCGGCCGAGGGCCAGGCCGCGACCAACACCCTGCTCGACACCCTGAAGCTGAAGTCCGCCCGCAGCGTGGCGGCCCCGTTCAATTCCATCGGCGCCATCGCCGCCGCGGTCACCGCGCCTGTCTGGCTGCTGGAAATCGGGGAGCTCGCCTCGCACGCCCTGCTGGTCAGCCGCGACGGCGTGCTCGCCGCCGGCCGCGTCTCGCTCAACCTCGACCGCATTGCCGAGACCGTGCAGGCCGAGCTCGGCCTGAAATTCCGCGGCTCCGCCGTGAAGCTGTTCTTCAATCCCGTCTACGACTACAGCGAGACCGGGGCCAAGATCGCGGGCCAGCTGGCCGTGGCGCTGAAGACCGAACTCGCCGCGCTGCGCGGCCGGCACGACGCGCCCGTCGCGCTCGCGTGCGCCGGGCTGCCCGCCACGCAGCAGTGGTTCACCACCCAGCTCGCCGCGGCCCTCGGGCTCACGGCGTTCGTGCCCGACCCACAAGTGACGGGGGTGGCCTTCGCCAGCCCCGAGCTCGAGGCGGTGGTCTCGCCGGCCTGGTTTGGTTTTCTCCGGTTTGCCGGCACGTACCGGGCCGCTCCGCCCGCGCCCTGGCAGGCCGAGTGGCTGCGGCTCGACACCATTGCCGCCCCGGCGGCGGCGAAGTCCCCGGCCGCTTCCCCCGCCCCCGTGTCGGTGGCGGCCGCGCCGAAACCCGCCGCTCCCCTGCGGCCGGTTCCGGTGGTCGCGGAGCGGCAGCCCGCCATGGCCGCGGCCGCCGTCGCCACGTTCACGCCGGAGTTTGCGGGCGCCACCCGGGCGGCCGCGCCGGTCGCCATCAAACCGGCGGCCGCCGTTCCCGCCACCGCCGCGGCCCCTCGCGCCGTGGCCTCGGCCACGGTCGCCAGCCGCCTGCCCGAATTTGCCGGCACCAAGGAAGCCCCCGTGCAGGCCCTGAACCGGACCGCGGCGCCAGTCCCCGCCCCCCGTCCAGCCGCGCCCGCTCCCGTCATCAGCTACACGCCCAAGCCCGCCACCCCGGGGAAACCCGCCGCGCCCGCCCCGAAAGTGGTCGCGACTCCCGCCCCCGCCGCCCCGGCCCCGCGCCCCGCGGCACCGGTCGTCACGCCGCCGGCTCCGGCCAGCGCCGCTCCGGCCGGTTTCTTCCAAAACAAGTTCGCGCTCGGCGCCACCGTGGTCGCGGTCCTGCTGGTCGCGGCTGGGTTCTATTACATCCAGTCCGAGCGCCAGGAAAACGCGCGGCTGGCCGCGGAAAAGACCAAGACGGAGCAACGCTTTCAGGCCGAGACGGAAGCCCGCAAGAAGCTCGAGCTGCAGGCCAAGGCCGAGGCCGACGCCCGCCGGAAGCTCGAGCAGGAAAGCGCGCGCCGCCTGTCGGAGTCCGAGGCCGGCCGCCAGCGCGCCGAGCAGGACGCGCGCGCCCAGGCCGCCGCCCGCCTCGCCAACGCACGCGGCACGCTGGTCATCGCCACGGATCCCGCCGGCGCGACCATCACCGTCGGCAACCTCCCGCCGCGCCCGTCGCCCGCCACGTTCTCCGACATCAAGATCGGCCGCTACCCCGTGACCATCACGCTGCCCCTGTACGACCCGGTGCAGCTCGAGTACGAGATCAAGGAGGACACCGTCACCGACCCCGGGTTGATCTCGCTCGTCCGGATCGTCGGCTCGCTCGAGCTGACCACCGAGCCGGCCAGCGTCTCCTACGAGGTGCGGCCCGCCAACTCCCTGATCGTCCTGGCCGACGCGCGGCGCACCGGCCGCACTCCGGCCACCCTCACGGACCTCGCGCCCGGTGACTACACGGTCACGTTTGTGCGCGACGGCTGGATGCCCCATACGGCCCCGGTCACCATCGAACGCAACGCGACGGCGCAGGCCAAATGGTCCTTCCCCAACGGGATCGTCACCCTCACCAGCACGCCCGTCGGGGCGACCGTCACGCGCGACGGGGTGAACCTCGGGGTCACGCCGCTTACGCTCAACGACCAAGTGCCGGGCGACGCCACCTACCAGGTGGCGCTGGCGGGCTATGCGCCGGAGCTGCTGTCCGGCCGCATTGTGGGCGGCCAGGCGGTCGAGTTGGCGGCGAAGCTGGAAAAGTTCGATCACATCTCCCTCTCGAGCGAACTGGACCAGCAGCCGAAGATCATCTCCACCGTGCAGCCGAAGATTCCCTACGAGTACCGGCAGGCGAACAAGAGCGGGCAGGTCAACATCGAGCTTACCGTCACCCGCGACGGCAGCACCAAGGACCTGGTGGTCATGCCCGGTTCCGATCGCGCGCTCGCATCCGCCTGCCTGAAGGCCGCCGCCCAGTGGAAGTTCAAGCCCGGGACCAAGCATGGCCAGCCGGCCAACGTGCGGGTGATCGTGCCGTTCAGCGTCGAGTCCGAATAAGCCCGGCCCGCGGCGGACCAGCCGGCCGGGCCACGCGCCGCGGGGCGGCCGCGCGCCCAGCGCAAGGCCTTCGCAATTTTCCCGGGCCGCCCGCGACGCAGGCTTGCCCGCGCCATGCCGCGCCGTCAGCGTCCGGTTTTTGGCCATGGCCTTTCCTCCCCTCCCCGCCATCCTTGCCTCCCGCGACCTGCGCGCCGCGGAGCTCGAGCAATCCCCCGCCGAGGCCTGGCTCCGGATCTACGCCTGGATGCAGCTCGCCCGCTCCGGGGACAACCACATCCTCGACCTCTTCCGCCAGGGACTGATCAAGGGCACGGTCACCGGCGGCCAGGGCAACGAGGGCCTGGTGGTCCCGCTCGCCCTGCTGGCGGACAAGGCGCTCGACGTGGTGTCGTTTTCGCACCGCGGGTTCGGCGGGCACCTCATCTGGAGCGGCCACCTCTGCGACCACCTCAACCAGTATTTCGCCAATGCCGCCAGCCCCACCCAGGGACGCGAGGGCAACATCCACCATGGCGACCCCGCGAACCGCTCGCTGCCGATGATTTCGCATCTCGGCGCCATGCTCTCCAATGTCCTCGGCGCCACCGATTCCCAGCGCCGCCTCGGCCGGCCCGCCGTGGGCTTCGCCTTCTTCGGCGACGGGGCGTCGAGCACCGGCGATGTCCACGAGTCGCTCAACCTCGCCTCGCTCTTCTCCCTGCCGGTCGTCTTTGTCATCGAGAACAACGGCTATGCCTACTCGACGCCGCTGGCCGAGCAGTTTGCCGCGGGCACCGAGCTCTGGCGCCGCGCCGCCGGCTATGGCATGGAGGGCTTCACGCTCGACGCAACGAACGTCGAGGACTGCACCCGCACGCTCGCGGCCGCCCTGGCGCAGGTCCGCGCCACCTCGCGCCCCGTGCTGATCGAGGCGCGGACGCTGCGGCTCCGCGGCCACGCCGCCTACGACACCTGCGACTACATGCAGCCCGGCGAGGCCGAGGCGTGGGCCGCGCAGGACCCGCTGCCGGCCTTTCGCGCCCGGCTGGCCGCCGCCGGCCACGCCGCGCGGCTGGCCGCGATCGACGCCGAGCTCGCCGCGTTCGTCGAGGCCAGCATCACGGTTTCGCTCGCCACCCCGCGACCCGATCCCGCCGGGATGGAGGCGGGCCTGTACGCCCCGACCGTCCCGCTGCCGTGGCGGCCGGCGCCCGCCGCGCCCACCCCGCTCAACCTCGCCCAGGCGATCAACGCCGCCCTGCGCAAGCTCCTCGCCGAGCGCCCCGAGTCCGTGCTCCTCGGCCAGGACATCGGCACTTACGGCGGCGCGTTCAAGGTCACCGACGGCCTGCTCCGCGAGTTCGGCCGCCCGCGCGTGCTCAACACCCCCCTCGCCGAGAGCGCCTGCACCGGCTACGCGATCGGTCTCGCCGTCAACGGGCACCGCCCCGTCGGGGAATTCCAGTTCGCCGACTTCTCGACCGAGGCGGTCACGCAGATCGCGCTCAACGCCGCCACGTTCTATTTCCGCTCGGGCGCGGCCTGCCCGCTCGTCCTCCGCTTCCCCTGCGGCGGCGGCCTGACCTTCGGCTCGTTCCACTCGCAGGAACTCGAGACCCTGTTCCTCTCGATGCCCGGCCTGAAGGCGCTGTACCCCAGCACGCCGCAGGACGCGTTCGACGCGGTCCTCGCCGCCTACGAGGACAACAACCCGGTGATCCTGTTCGAGCACAAGGCGCTCTACCGCCGCGGCAAGCAGCCCGTCGCGTGGCACCCGGGCTACCGCGAGGTCTGGACCCCGCGGCAGGTCCGCACCGGCGGCTTTGCCACCTTCGTCACGTACGGCGAGATGGTCCACCTCGCGGAGGAGGCCTGCGACTACCTCGCCGCCGAATACGACACGACGTTCGACCTCTTCGACCTGCGCGCACTGGCCCCGCTCCGGCTCGACGCGATCAAGGCCTCGCTCATGCGCACCGGGCGGCTCGTCGTGCTCCACGAGGGCCGCCGCACCCACGGCTTCGGGGCCGAACTCGTGGCCCGGCTGACCGAGGAGCACTTCGCCGCGCTCAAGGCCGCGCCCCTCCGGATCGGCTCCCTGGACCTGCCCGTGCCGTTCGCCCCCGAGCTCGAGCACGCCTACCGCCCGACCCGCGACCGGGTGATCGAGCAGCTCACTGCCTGGATGGGGTGAGAAATTTTCGAATTTCGAGTTTCGAATGCCCATTGTCGAACCCGCCTTGAGCCCTTAACCCTTTCTCCGCATGCCCGCCAAGAAATCGAAATTCGAAAATCGAAAATCGAAAATCCCCCGCGCCGCCTGGGCCCGCATCCGCCTCTTCGCGATGGACGTGGACGGCGTCCTCACCGACGGCACGGTGCAGATTTCCTCGGACGGCACCGAGACGAAGTCATTTTCCATCCTCGACGGCATGGGGATCGTGCGCCTGAACCGGGCCGGCCTTGCCGTCGCCTGGATCAGCGGCCGCGCCTCCGGCGCCACGAGCGCGCGCGCCGCCGAGCTCAAGGTCCCGCACCTCATCCAGGGCCGCACCGACAAGCTCGCCGCCCTCCAGGAACTGGCCGCGCAACTGTCGCTCGCCCCCGCGCACTGCGCCTACATGGGCGATGACGACATCGACGCGCCCGCCATCGCCTGGGCCGGCATCGGCCTCTCCGTCCCCGGCGCCATGCCCGCCGCGCTCCGCGCCGCCCGCCACGTCACCCGCCGCCCCGCCGGCCACGGGGCCGTCCGGGAAGTCTGCGAACTCCTCCTGGCCGCCCGTGTCTGAAACCCCTCCGGTGAACCGCCTCTCCCGCCTGCTCTGCCTGCTCGCCTGCTGCGGCCTCCCCTGCGCCGGCGGCCCCGCCCCGCTCGCCCCCGCCATCAACTGGGTCGCGCCGCTTTTCACCAAGGACAACCACCGCTCGATGATGCTCCGCGGGGCCAAGGCCAGCTTCCCCACCAGCAGCCAGGTCGTGGTCGTGGACCTGAACCTCACGGTCTTTTCCGGCGACGCGTTCAACCGCGTCGAGACCATCCTCCTCAGCCCCGCGGCGACCTTCCAGCCCCGGATGAACCTCGCGCACGGTGACGCCGGCGTCCGCGTCATCCGGGACGACCTCGAGGCGACGGGCGTCCACTGGACCTACGATCACGCCCAAAAAAAAGTTTCGCTGCACGGCGGCGTGCGGATAGTTTTTAACGCCGAAATCACCGGCCTCCTGAAATGAACCTTCGCCCCCTCCTTTGCGGCAGCCTGCTCGCCGCCTGCGTCTCCGCCCTCGGCGCCGCCCCCGCGCCGCAAAAAACGACGCTGGATTGCGAGCACGCGGAAATGTGGAGCACCGGCAACGTGACCCGCGGCGTCTGCACCGGCTCGGTCACGCTGGTCGGCACCAACCTCCGGATCGTCTGCGACCGCCTGGAATTCACCGCCCTCGGCATCGGCGACAAGGCCTCCACCCTGCCCACCCTGGACAAGTTCCAGTACCTGCTCGCCACCGGCCACGTCGTCATCCTCCAGGCGGACCGCGAGGCCACCTGCGGCCGCGCCGAGGTGCTGCCCCACGAGGACAAGGTCGTGCTGACCGAGAACCCCGTCCTCATCGACCACGGCACGGACTGGACCAGCGCGGGCGAGAAAATCACGCTGCTCCGCGGCGAGCGCCGCGTCATCGTGGACAAATCCCGCGTCACCGGACCCGCCATCCAGAACCTCGGCTACGACCCGGCCCCGGCCACCACGCCGGCCGATGGCGCCGCCAAGCCCGCCCCGCCCAAATGACCGCCCCGGCCGCCACCCCGGACGCCCCGGCGGAAATCCGCACCGCCGACCTCGTCAAGTCCTTCGGGCCGCGCACGGTGGTGAATGGGATCAATCTCCGCTTCACCGCCGGCGAGGTCGTCGGACTGCTCGGCCCCAACGGGGCGGGCAAGACCACCACCTTCTACATGATCGTGGGCCTGATCCCGCCCACGGGCGGCCACGTGACCCTGAACGGCGCGGACATCACGCGCCTGCGCATGCACGAGCGGGCCCGCCACGGCATCGGCTACCTGCCGCAGGAGCCGTCCGTCTTTCGCAAGCTCACGGTCGCGGACAACCTCCTCGCCATCGTCGAGGCCATCGGCGTGCCACGCCGCGAGCGCGCCGCCCGCGTGCAGCAGCACCTCGGCGAGCTCAACCTGAAGCACGTCGCCGGCCAGAAGGCCTACACGCTCTCCGGGGGCGAGCGCCGCCGGCTCGAAATCGCCCGCGCCCTCGTCTCGCAGCCCAAGTTCCTGCTGATGGACGAGCCGTTCGCCGCCATCGATCCCATCTCGGTCGCCGAGGTGCAAAAGATCATCCTCCAGCTCAAGGCGCGCGGCATCGGGGTCGTCGTCACCGACCACAACGTCCGCGAGACGCTCCGCATCGTGGACCGCGCCTACCTCATCAAGGAGGGCAAGGTCCTGACCGAGGGCAGCGGCCAGTTCCTCATCAAGGACGAGCAGGCGCGGAAATACTACCTGGGGGAGGATTTCGACCGCACCTTGCATCCCTGGGCCCCGAAGTCTTGACTGCCACCCTCTCACCCCGCTCCCCATGCAAAAAGCAATTCACGGCATCACCGTCGCGCATTTCTTCGAGACCTACCGCGACAAGCTGAAGCTGGAGGTCGTCACCGGCCAGGCCGGCCTGCACGGGCTCATCCGCGAGGGCAGCATCAACCGCCCGTCGCTCGCCCTCACCGGGTTCTTCAAGTATTTCGCGAACAAGCGCATCCAGGTCCTCGGCGCCGCCGAGATGACCTACCTCAAGACCCTCTCGCAGCGGCAGCAGACCGGGATTTTCCGCGGCATGGTCGCGCGCCACATCCCCTGCCTGGTCCTGACCCGCAATTACAACGCCACCAAGCCGATGCTGGCGGTCGCCGCGGAGATGAAGCTGCCCATCCTCCGCACCCCGATGATCACGATGAATTTCGTGAACCTCGCCACGCTCTGCATCGACAACGAGTTCGCCCCCAGCGCCACCGAGCACGCCACCACCCTCGACATCAAGGGCGTCGGCGTGATGCTCCGCGGCACCAGCGGCGTCGGCAAGAGCGAGTCCGCCCTCGCCCTGATCGAGCGCGGCCACTCGCTCGTCGCCGACGACCTCACCGTCATCCGGCTGCTCGACGAGCGCGAGCTCATGGCCACCAGCCGGCTGCTCAACCGCGGGTGGATGGAGTGCCGCGGCATCGGCATCATCAACATCGCCGAGATGTTCGGCGTGAAGTCCCTCCGGCTCGAGAAGCGCATCGATTTGGTCGTCTCGCTGCAGGAGTGGACCCCCGAGGTCGTCGAGGAACGCACCGGGCTCGAGGAGAACTACTACGAGATGCTCGGCATCAAGGTGCCGCACATCGAGCTCTACGTCCGGCCCGGCCGGGACATGGCCCGCCTCGTCGAGGTGGCCGCCCTCACCCAGGCGCTGAAGAAAATGGGGCACGACCCCGCGAAGGATTTCAACGACCGGCTCATCTCCTTCATGTCGCAACAGACCGCCGGCTCGGCCGCGCCCGTCAAGCCCCTCGAGCGCGAGGAGCGTCCCCTCGGGCCTTGAGGCGCAGGGGCGTTGTCTTGCTACGCCCGGATTGATCGAATTGAATCGTCGGAATGGGCGCAGCAAGACTGCGCCCCTCCAAATTACGTCCCATGCCCGACCCCCTCCCCCGTTCCGACGGCCGCACCGCCGCCCAGCTCCGCCCCGTCACCTTCGAGGCCGGCATCGCGCCCCACGCCACGGGCTCCGTGCTCGTCTCGTTCGGCGCCACCCGCGTCATCTGCTCCGCCATGATCGAGCCCAAGGTCCCCGCCTGGATGCGCCAGCAGGGCGTCAAGGGCGGCTGGCTCACCGCCGAGTACTCGATGCTGCCCTACTCCACGCTGGAACGGAAGCCGCGCGACATCGCCAAGGGCAAGCTCGAGGGCCGCACCGTCGAGATCCAGCGCCTCATCGGCCGCTCCCTCCGCGCCGTCATCGACCTGCTGAAGCTCGGCGACAATACCCTCTGGATCGACTGCGACGTGCTGCAGGCCGACGGCGGCACGCGCACGGCCTCCATCACCGGCGCCTACCTCGCCGCCCGGCTCGCCGTGCAGAAGCTCCTCGATGAAAAGCGCCTCGCGGAGAACCCGCTGGTCGATTCCGTCGCCGCCGTGAGCGTCGGCCTCTGCGGCGGCCGCGAGCTGCTCGACCTCAACTATGTCGAGGACAAGGACGCCGCCGTGGACACCAACGTCGTCATGACCGGCCGCGGCCAGTTCGTCGAGGTGCAGAGCAGCGGCGAGGAGTCGACCTTCTCGCCCGAGCAGCTGACGAGCCTGCTGGCCCTCGCCCAGAAGGGCGTGAAGGAATTGTCCGCGCTCCAGGCCGCGTTTCTCGCCCGGCAGCTCCTGAAGCTGTAGGCGGTCAGGCCCGGTCCGCAGGCTTGGCCGCGGCCGCCGCGCGGTGCACGGCGTCGAAATTCCCGCTCTCGCACGCGCGCACGAAGCTCTCCGTCACGCTCTTCAGCTCCTCCCAGCGCGCACGGATCTTCTTCGCCTCCTCCGCCGTGATGGTGTTGTCCGCGGCGGACGACGCGATGGTGGCGAGCATGTCGGCAAATTCCTGCACGATGTCGTTGGTCAGCGGGATCAGCTGCCCGGTGTGGCTCAGCCCCGCCGGGTTCTTGATGAAAAACCCGCCGGTCTGCTCCGCCACCCACTGGGCGATGCGCGGGTCCCGGGTCGCCCGGATCAGCTGGCCGACGCGGTCGAGCGGATTGTTCGCCCCGCTGCCGGCGTCGTCGGACGGCGGCTCGGCCCACTTGTAGATCAGCGAGAGCGACAGCCCCAGGTCCGCCGCGATTTGCTTCGCGCTGGTCTTCTTGAACACTTCCCGGAGCACCTCGTGCGAGTCCATGGCGCGCCAGTGTGGCCCGGCATTAGCCGAACGCAATCCCGGCTGCACCGCCGCTACGAACCCCGCCGCGGCCGCTTTTTGGCGTGCCTATCGCGACCGCTTTCTGGCTAACTTCCCTTCTTTTCCATGAATATCCACGAGTATCAGGCCAAAGCCCTGTTCGAAAAATACGGCGTCCCGGTGCCCAAGGGCGCCCCGGCCAAGTCCGCCGCCGAGTTTGACGCCGCGCTCGCGGCGCTGCCCGACGGCGCCGTCATGGTGAAGTCCCAGATCCACGCCGGCGGCCGCGGCAAGGGCACCTTCACCAACGGCTTCAAGGGCGGCGTGAAATTCTGCGCCACCAAGGCCGAGGCCAAGGAGAAGGCCGGCGCGATGCTCGGCCAGACCCTCGTCACGGTCCAGACCGGCCCCGCCGGCCGCAAGGTCCAGACCGTCTACTTCACGGCCGCGAGCGACATCAAGAAGGAGTACTACCTCGCCATCCTCCTCGACCGCGCGTCCTCGCGCCCGGTCATCGTCGCCTCCACCGAGGGCGGCGTCGAGATCGAGAAGGTCGCCCATGCCACGCCCGAGAAGATCACCAAGGTCGTCGTCGATCCCGCCGTCGGCCTCGCCGACTTCCAGGTGCGGGACCTGATCTTCAAGCTCGGCTTCACCGGCCCCGAGGCGAAGAACGCCGCCAAGCTCATCCGCAACCTCTACGCCTGCTACTGGGAGACCGACGCCGCCATGGTCGAGGTCAACCCGCTCATCACCACGCCCGCGGGCGAGGTCCTCGCCCTCGACGGCAAGGTCTCGTTCGACGACAACGCCCTCTTCCGCCACCCCGAGATCGTCGCCCTCCGCGACCTCAACGAGGAGGACCCGAAGGAGATCGAGGCGTCCAAGCACGGCCTCAACTACATCGCGCTCGACGGCAACATCGCCTGCCTCGTCAACGGCGCCGGCCTCGCGATGAGCACGATGGACATCATCAAGCACTTCGGCGGCACCCCGGCCAACTTCCTCGACGTCGGCGGCGGCGCCACCCGCGAGCAGGTCGTCGCCGCGTTCAAGATCATCCTCGGCGACAAGAACGTGAAGGGGATCCTCGTGAACATCTTCGGCGGCATCATGGACTGCAACGTCATCGCCCAGGGCATCGTCGACGCCGTGAAGGAAGTCGGCCTCAAGCTCCCCCTCGTCGTCCGCCTCGAGGGCAACAATGTCGTCGCCGGCAAGGCCACCCTCGCCGCCTCCGGCCTCAAGGTCGTCGCCGGCGACACCATGGCCGACGCCGCCCAGAAGATCGTCAAACTCGTCGCGTAAACCCACTCCTCCCATGAGCATCCAGGTCAAGGAAGTCGCCTTCGTCTTCCACCCCGTCACGGACATTCCCCGGGCCCGCAAATTCTACGAGGACCTCCTCGGCCTGAAGACCGGGATGCAGGTCGAGTTCGCGCCAGGCAAGTGGTGGATTGAGTACGATATTGCCGGCCAGGCCCTTGCCATCACCAATGCGATGCCGGGCAAAACCACGTCCGCCCTCGCGTTGGAGGTCGCCGACCTCACCGGCGCACTCAAGGCGGTCGAAGCGGCCGCCTACAAGGTCGTTACTCCGCTCGCTGTCTACGGCCAGTGCCGGATGTTCCAAGTTGCCGACGCCGATGGCAACGAGATCACCCTGCACTCGCGCAAACTCAAGGACTGATAACTTCTTCCCGCTCTCCCATCTGCCATCTCCCATCTCCGCGCGCAGCGCCTCCTCTCATGTCCATCCTCATCACCCCCGCCACCAAGATCCTCATCCAGGGCATCACCGGCGAATTCGGCGCCCGCCACACGCGCCTTTCGCTCGACTACGGCACGCAGGTCGTCGCCGGCGTCACCCCCGGCAAGGGCGGCCAGTTCTTCGAGCACGGCGCCCACCGCGTGCCGATCTTCAACTCCGTCGCCGACGCCGCCAAGGCCACCGGTGCCACGGTCTCCGCCATCTTCGTGCCGCCGCCGTTCGCGGCCGACGCGATCCTCGAGTGCGCCGACGCCGGGCTCGACCTCGCCGTCGCCATCACCGAGGGCATCCCCATCCGCGACATGGTCCGCGTGAAGCGCGCCATGCAGGGCAGGCGGACCCGCCTCGTCGGCCCGAACTGCCCCGGCATGGTCTCACCCGGCCCCGGCAAGGACTCGCATGGCGGCTGCCGCATCGGCATCGCCCCCGGCTACATCAACAAGCAGGGCCACGTCGGCGTCGTCTCACGCTCCGGCACCCTCACCTACGAGGCCGTCTTCCAGCTCACCACCAAGGGCATCGGCCAGAGCACGACCGTCGGCATCGGCGGCGATCCCGTCAACGGCACGTCGCACCTCGACGTCATCAAGCTCTTCAACGCCGACCCCGACACCCACGGCATCATTCTCATCGGTGAAATCGGCGGCAACGCCGAGGTCGAGGCCGCGCGCTGGATCAAGGCGAACTGCCAGAAACCCGTCGCGGGCTTCATCGCCGGCGCCACCGCCCCCGCCGGCCGCCGCATGGGCCACGCCGGCGCCATCGTCGGCGGCGCCGAGGACACCGCCGCGGCCAAGATCGCCGTGTTCAAGGAATGCGGCATCGAGGTCGCCATCACGCCGTCCGACATGGCCGACGCCCTCCTGCGCGCCGCCAAGGCCAGGGGCGTGACGCTGTCCTGACCGCCACCCGGCAGCGAATTCCGAAATCCCGGAAAACCGTCCGGCGTACTCTGTTTGTCCGTTTGCCCCCTCCGGCATCCGAACTCCGGTAATTTATGACCATCCCCGGCCGCTGCGCCCGCCTCTGGCTCCCCCTCCTGCTGTCGCTCCCGCTGGCCGCGCAAACTGCGCCCCAGCCGGCGGCACCCGTCCCCGTCATACCCGCTCCCGCCACGCCCAAGCCCGCGGAGGCCGCCCGGCTCGACCCCGCCCTCGCCCCGAATCCCGCGGCCGCGCCCAATCTCGTCTGGCATGACGTCACCACGTGGGGCGTCGAGGGCCGCGAATGGACCGGCCAGGAGCGGCTCCGCTGGTTCGACCGATTCCCCGCCGCGGCCGAAAAGACCGTGACCAAGAGCGTCTGGAACCTCAGCCGCAACAGCGCCGGCATGCTGGTTCGCTTCTCGACCGACGCCGCCTCGATCTGCGTTCACTACCAGCTGCTCAAGCCCGAGCTCGCCCTGTCGAACATGCCCGCGACCGGCGTCAGCGGAGTCGACCTCTACGCCCGCAACGCCTCCGGCCAGTGGCGCTGGGTGCAGGTGACGAAGCCGGATAAGCAGGAAGTGCGCGCCGAGATCATCAAGAACCTGGCGCCCGGCCTGCGCGAATACGCCGCTTACCTTCCCCTCTACAACGGCGTCGACTCGCTCGAGATCGGCGTGCCGCCCGGCGCCGTCTTCACCGGCCTCGCCCCGCGCACGGCCAAGCCGATCGTCTTCTACGGCACCTCCATCACCCAGGGCGCCGCCGCCTCCCGCCCCGGGATGGTCCACACCGCCATCCTCGGCCGGCGCCTGGAGCGGCCCGTGCTCAATCTCGGGTTCTCCGGCAACGGCCGCATGGACGCCGCCGTCGGCGACTTGCTCGTGCAGGTCGACGCCGCCGCCTACGTCATCGACTGCCTGCCCAACATGAACCCGAAGACGGTCACGGAACGCTGCGTCCCGCTTGTGCAGCAAATCCGGGCGGCCAAGCCGGACACCCCCATCATCCTCGTCGAGGACCGCCGCTTCACCAACGACTGGATCGTCCCCACCCAGGCCCGGTTCCACGACGCCAATCACGCCGCCCTCCGGGCCGCGTTCACCGCGCTCCAGCAAGCGGGGGTGAAGCACCTGTTCTACATCCCCGGCGATCACCTCTACGGCGACGACGCCGAGGGCGCCAACGACGCCTCCCACGCCAGCGACCTCGGCTTCATGCGCCAGGCCGACGTCATGGAGCCGGTGCTGCGCGCCGCGCTCGGACAGTGACGCCGCGCAGGGATTGATACCGGAGATCGGTATCCGGTATAACGAATCAGACCTCCCATGAACGTCTCCGGCCGCCCCACCCGCACGATCTGGCCCAGCGCTGACGGCACCGCGGTCGAGATCATCGACCAGACGCGCCTCCCGCACGCCTTCGCCACCGCCCGGCTCGCCACGCTCGACGACGCGGCCCACGCCATCCGCGCGATGCTCGTGCGCGGCGCGCCGCTGATCGGCGCCACCGCCGCCTGGGGCCTGTGGCTCGCCCTCCGCGCCGACGCCTCCGACGCCGCCCTCGACCGCGCCTGCGCCACCCTGCTCGCCACCCGCCCCACCGCCGTCAATCTCCGCTGGGCCCTCGACCGCGTCCGGGCGCACGTCTCGCCGCTCGCGTCCGCCGCGCGCGCCGCTGCCGCCCGCCGGCTCGCCGGCGCGATCTGCGACGAGGATGTCGCGCTCAACCGCGGCATCGCCGCCGCCGGCCTGCCGCTCCTCCGGGCGATCGCCGCGAAAAAGCAGCCCGGCGAACGGGTGAACGTCCTCACCCATTGCAACGCCGGCTGGCTCGCCACCGTCGACCTCGGCACCGCCACCGCGCCCATCTACACCGCGCACGACGCCGGCATTCCGATCCACGTCTGGGTCGACGAAACCCGCCCGCGCAACCAGGGCGCCAGCCTCACCGCCTGGGAGCTGCTGAACCACGGCGTGCCGCACACGGTCATCGTCGACAACGCCGGCGGTCACCTGATGCAGCGCGGGCTGGTCGACCTGGTCATCGTCGGCACCGACCGCACGACCGCGACCGGCGACGTGTGCAACAAGATCGGCACCTACCTGAAGGCCCTCGCCGCCCGCGACAACGGCGTGCTGTTCTACGCCGCCGTGCCATCGCCCAGCATCGACTGGACGCTGCGCGACGGCCTCCGCGAAATCCCGATCGAGGAGCGGGCCGCCCGCGAGGTCACCCATCTCACCGGCCGCCTCCCTGACGGCACGGTCGCGGCGGTCGCGCTCACGCCGGAGGGCAGCCCCGCCGCCAATCCCGCCTTTGACGTCACCCCCGCACGGCTGGTCACCGGGCTCATCACCGAGCGCGGCGTGGCCGAAGCCTCCGCGGCCGGCCTGCGTCGGCTGTTTCCTCTTGTCTGATTGGACCGCTTCCGTTGTATCGGCGCCGCATCCATGAATCCCGTGAGACCCGCAGCTTGGATTCTGCTCGCCGCGCTAAGTGCGTCTTTCGCTGCGACGGCCTCCGCGCAGATCGTCACGTCGAATCTCCTCACCAATCCCGGCGCCGAGTCCGGAAACCTGAGCGGGTGGAGCGTGGCCGCAGGCAACCCCATGGTGGACACAGGGCTGTTTGACCCGGGCATCAATCCGCGGACCGGCGGTTTTGATTTCTCCGGCGGCAGTGCCAATCCGCTCGGCCAGTTGAGCCAGACGATTGACCTGATCGCCTCCGGCCAGGTGACGGCATTGCAGCTCGACTCCGGCCTGGTCACTGCCGACGCCAGCTTTTGGGAGCAGGGTCTCAATCAGGCCCTCACCAGCGACAACGCCGCCATCAAGCTCACTTTTCTCGACGCGGTGGGCTCCGTGCTCGGCACCATCACCTCTTCCACCATCGATTCCAACACCGGCAGCTGGGCCAACGGCACCCTGAGTTCCATTTCCGTTCCCGTGCTCACCCGCAGCATCACCTACACGATGCTTTTCCAGCGCAACGTCGGCTCGGACAACGACTCCTTCATCGACGACAACAGCCTCACGCTGACCATTCCCGTTCCCGAACCCAGCTCGGTCGCGCTGCTCCTGGCCGGCCTGCCGTGCCTCGTGGTCGCCGGGCTGCGCCGTCGCAAGATTCTTCGCTAGAGAGAGTTCTGATGGCGACGTCGCCGCGGTCGCCGCGACAAAACGGCCCGAATCCGGCCGTTTATGACAAATTTCTCCCAGAAAATGCTGGACGGCATAGCGGGTGCTGACACGTTCTCTTCCGCATCAGGAACGAATCGGCCCTCCACAAGCCGGTTCTGCCAACCGGGCCGGGAGCGGCCACGGTGGATCGAGTCCCCCGGGATTCGGATGTGCGGAACCCGCAAGGGCTCCGAACCAAAAGCGCTCCCGAAGACGAAGCCGATCTGATGCCCAGATCGGTTTTTTGTTTTCACCCCCTGATGCGCGAACCTGCCAACCACAGATCCTCACGCATCATGTCCAACCTAACCAAACTCCCCGGAATCCGCGTCGACGCGGAGAATCCCAACCATCACCTGTGGGACAACCACGGGACGTGGTTCCTGCACTACACGGTGCACCCCACCTCATTCACCAAGGAGCGCATCCGCCGCTCGCTCGGCACCAAGGATGTGGTCGTGGCCCGCGAACGCCGGGACACCTTCTTCGCCCACCTCGCCTCGGAGGCCGCCAAGGCCCCCGCCCCGCAGCGCAAACAGGCCGCCGCGTGAGTTAGCCGTTACTGCTGGGTCGCGCGCTCCGCGCGCGACTCCCGATGTAGGGCGGGGTCGCTGACCCCGCCTTGCCCGTTTCCATGTAGCTACGAGCGTGAGCGAGTGGCGGTTTTACAACTCGATCACGCTCGTAGCTACATCCTGGCTCAGGCCGTCAGCTTGGCCGGCAGCAGGGCGGCGTCCTGCATGCCGTGGATGATTTTCTTGTCCGGCGGGCAGAAGGTGGCGAGCGCCCCGGAGAGCTTCGCTTGGCCGCCGATGACGAAATAATAGGGGCACAGCCGCAGGCGGCCGTCGACCTGCCGGGCGGCATGCGGCGCCGCGCGTTCGTAGACGCGATGGCCGACGCGGCGGGGTTTCCGGTAGGTCTGGAGCAGGTGCAGGTTGGCCGGGGCGAGTTCCACCGCGCGCTCGACGCCCTCCTGCCACTCCTCGCGCGAGCAGTCGCTGCCCAGCACGACGCTGCGCGCGCCCCACGCGGTCTCGTGGTAGCCGGAGATTTTCACGATGAGGTCGCGCTCCTTTTGCGAGGCATTGGCCAACTCGCGCCAGTCGCTGAGCGCCCGGCCGCCCGCGTGCGGGCCGTCGAGGATCGCCCCGGGCGGCAACGGCGCCGGGTCCATCACCCATGACGGCGGGACGAGGGAACGCAGCAGCTTGAGCGCCCGGCCGCTGAGCGACTCGGCCCAGAACTCCTGCAGCAGGTGGTGGTGGAACAGCGCGAGCGTGAGCTTTTCCTCCTGAAACGGCCGCATCGGTGGCGTGATGGCGACCTCGCCCGCCGCCCAGGCCTCGAAGATGAACTTGGCCGTGCGGATGTTCGAGAGGTCGAAGAGCTCAAAAAACCGGTAGATCACGTCGATCTTCTCCGGGTTGCCGTCCGCATCGAAGCACAGCTGACCGCCCAGCGGGAAGATGTCCTCGGGCCGCAGGCAGAAGACCCGCTTCCCCTGCAACTGGAGCTGGTGCGCGAGCCACTGCATCTCGGGCCGGTAGGTCGCGGCCTCGTCGCTCACGACCAGCGCGATGAACGGATTGTGCACGCCGGGCCGCAGCGCCGCGAGGGCGGCATAAAAATTCGTCACCATCGCATCGTTCGCACCAAGGATGGTGCCACCAGAATTTGGTGGCCCACCAGGGGTTGTCGCCGCGCCATCCTTGTCCTCCTTAGCTCGAAGAGCGGCGGAGGACCCCGCCGAGTAGAGCCGGTTGAGGAACGCCGTCAGGCCGATGCCGCCGGGCACGGAGTCGAGCTCGGTGAGCGCAAAGCCGTCATCCGTCAGCAGCAGGTCGGGGCGGAGCACCGCGGGAAACGCCCCGCGGTTCTTCGGATCGCGCGCATGCGCGATGAGCTCGGTCGGCTTGCCGCGGTCGAGGTAGTCGGCGACCCAGGGCGCGAGCAGCGGCTTGTTGCGCAGGAGGTTTTTGCCCGCGACCGAGCGGAGATACAGGGTCTCCAGCGCCTGGTGGAACTCGAGGCACGCCGCCCCGATGGCCTCGAGCTGCGCGAACTGCGCGGGCGTGACCGGCCAGGCGTCGGGCGACAGCTGCCACGTCTTGTCCTCGAAGAGCGGCTGTTGGCCCAGCGCGGAGCGGATCTCGTCGTGGGACAGGTTGGGCATGGGTGAAGAGGGAAGCCAAGAAGCCAGGAAAGGAAAGCCAGCAGAGCTTTTCCGGGTTTCCTGGTTTCCTTCTTAAATTATTCCTCCATCTGGATGTCCTTGTTGCGATGGCGCGGGCTGCCGGCGCGGAGCCAGGCGTAGATGAAGCGGTCGAGGTCGCCGTCGAGCACGCCCTGCGTGTCGCTCGTGCTCATGCCCGTGCGCAGGTCCTTCACCATCTGGTAGGGCTGGAGCACGTAGCTGCGGATCTGGCTGCCCCACCCGATCTCACCCTTCTCGCCATAAAACCGCTCCATCTCGGTGCGCTGCTCGTCGAGTTTCTTTTCGTATAAACGCGCCTTGAGCACGTTCATCGCGGCGGCCTTGTTCTTGATCTGCGAGCGCTCATTTTGGCAGACGACCACGATGCCGGTCGGGATGTGCGTGAGCCGCACAGCGGAGTCGGTGGTGTTGACGCCCTGGCCGCCCTTGCCGGAGGAACGGTAGACGTCGACGCGGATCTCGTTTTCCGGGATCTCGATCTGGATCTCGTCCGTGATCTCGGCGATGACGTCCACGGCGCAGAAGGAGGTGTGGCGGCGCTTGTTCGCGTCGAACGGGCTGATGCGCACCAGCCGGTGGACGCCGCGCTCGGCCTTGACGTAGCCGTAGGCGTTCTCGCCCTTGATCAGGATGGTCGCCTTGCTGATGCCGGCCTGGTCGCCCGCCTGCACATCCTGCAATTCCACGGTGAAGCCCCGCCGCTCCGCCCAGCGGTTGTACATGCGGAACAGGATGTCGGCCCAGTCGTTCGACTCGGTGCCGCCCGCGCCCGACTGGATTGAGAGGATGGCGTTGTTCTTGTCGAACTGGCCGGTAAGGAACGAGGCGATCTCGAGCAAATCGAGCTCCGCGACCATGGCCTCGACATTGGCGTTGAGCTCCCGGGCGTAGGTCTCGCGCTCGGCGCCGTCGGCCGCCTCGACGAGCTCGATCATCACGCCGACGTCATCGACCTTCTTCTGGAACGCGACGACGGGCAGCACCGCGCGCTTCAGGCTGTTCAGCTTGCCGATGTGCTTCTGCGCCCGCTCGTTGTTGTCCCAGAATCCAGGCGCGCCCATCTGCGCGTCCATCGCCTCGATTTCACGCTGCTTTTGGTCGACGTCAAAGAAACCTCCAGAGATGCCCGGCGCGCTTCTTGATGTTTTCGATGTGGTTGAAAGTCTCGGGTGCGATCATGGTGAACCGCCCATGGCCGCAAAGACCGGCCCCCGGCGCAAGCGGGAAATCCGGTGGGTTAGCCGGAAGCCAGGAAACCACGAAGGGACACCGGCATCCTGGCTTCTTGGCTTCCGGCTTCCACGGGGTCTTCACGAACCGTCTTGGCTCCACCGGCAAATCCGGCAGCGTGCAGAGGGTGACACCTCTCGTATGTCGGGCTTTACGCCCGATTTCCGGATACCGGAGGTAAACCCCGACCTACAAAACGCCCCGTACCCACCCCATGAAAATCGAGTCCGTCGACTTCTTCTATCTCTCGATGCCCGAGGTGTTGGACATCGGCGACGGCAGCCAGGACGCCCTGCTGGTGCGCGTGCGCGCCGGCGGCTTCGAGGGCTGGGGTGAATGCGAGGCCGCCCCGCTCCCCTCCATCGCCGCCTGGATGTGCCCGCGCTCGCACTCCGCCTGCAAGCCGGTGCGCGACTCCGTGCTCGGCCAGAAACTCGACGGCGTGGCCGACATCACGCGCATCGGCGACCTGGTCCGCGCCAACAGTCTCGATTTGCTGCAGGCCGACCACACTCTCTCGGGCGTCGATATCGCCCTCTGGGATCTGCTCGGGAAAAAGCTCGGCCAGCCCGTCTGGAAGCTGCTCGGCTACAAGCAATCGTTTCCCAAGACGCCCTACGCCTCCGTGCTCTTTGGCGACACGCCGCAGGAGACGCTGAAAAAAGGCCGCGCCGCCCAAAAGGCCGGCTACCGGGCGGCCAAGTTCGGCTGGGGTCCGTTCGGCCGCACCACCGTCGCCGCCGACCGCGAACAGTTGCAGGCCGCGCGCGAGGGACTCGGACCTGATGGCATGCTGTTGGTGGACGCCGGCACGGTCTGGGTCGACGACGTCGCCCGCGCCGCGCAGGCCCTGCCTGCCCTGCGCGAAACCCGTGCGCTCTGGCTCGAGGAGCCGTTTGTCTCGGGCGCACTCGACGCCTACCGCGCACTCGCAGACCAGACCGGCCCGCTGAAACTCGCCGGTGGCGAGGGCGCCCACAACATCTGGATGGCGCGCCACATGATGCAGCACGGCGGCGTCGGTTATATCCAGATCGACTGCGGCCGGATCGGCGGGATCAGCGTCGCCAAGCAGGCCGCCGACGACGCTGTTGCGCGAGGTGTGACGTTCGTGAACCACACCTTCACGTCCCACCTCGCCCTCAGCGCCTCACTGCAACCCTTCGCCGGACTGGAAAAGGACGTGATCTGCGAATACCCCGTCGAGCCGAAGCCGCTCGCCGTCGAGCTGACCGTCAACCACCTGAAGCGCGACGCCAACGGTTCCGTCCACGCGCCCGACGCGCCAGGCCTCGGCATCGCGCCAGACCTTGCCGCGGTCAAAAAATACCTCGTCCCGGTCGAAATCTCCGTCCGCGGCGCAGTGCTCTACCGCTCGCCCGAGATCTGAGTGATCAAACGTCGATCACCGCACTGGCGCGGCGTTTCTTCCGCTCCCAATACCAGGCGATCCAGATGCAGGCTTCGTAGAGGATACAGAGCGGCACCGCCATCGCGACCTGCGTGATGACCTCGGGCGTCGTCAGCACCGCGCCGAGGACGAACGACAGCACGATCACGTGGCGGCGGTAGCGGGACAAATGCTGGTGGGTCACGATCCCGAGCTTCACCAGCAGCAGCACCACGATTGGGAACTGGAAGCCGAGCCCCATGCCGAGGATGAACTTGGTGACGAAGCTGATGTAGTCGTCCGCGCGCCAGTCGAGTGCGCTGAAGCCGAGCAGATCCGAATACTCCATCGAGGCGCGCAGGGCCAGCGGCAGCAGCGCAAAATACGTCAGCAGCACGCCGGCGAGCAGCAGCGCCAGGCTCCAGCCCACCCAGGTGAAGAACACCTGGCGCTCCCGGATCTTGAGCGCCGGCAGGAAGAACTGGCCAAGGAAGAATATCCAGAACGGCGACGAGACGATCAGCGCGGCGTAGAGCGAGACGTGGAACGCGATGAAGAACGCTTCCGCCGGCGCGAAGTTGTGCAGTTTCACCCGCAGGCCGGCGTCGCCGCCCGGGGCCGGCGGCAGGAGCTTGAGCGCAACGACCTGATCCTTCCCCACCTGGACCACGCCGAGCTGGTAGACGGCATGCGGCGCGTCCCCGGGCGGCAGCGCGGGAAACTGCTCGCGCGTCACCACGTACGGGCCGAGCTGCGTGCCGCCGAGCTGGAAGGTGACCGTCGGTTTCGGGCTCTCGAACTTGTCGATCCGGCTCAGCGGATACTCGAGGATCTCGACCAACTTGGGCGAAAGCAGCAGGCAGACGACCAGGGCGATGCCGATCGCAATAACCGAGCGCACCAGCGCCGACCGCAGGTCATCCAGGTGCGCCCAGAACGACTTCACCGGGCCGGGCGTCTCCTCCTCAGGCTTGAATTCGGCGTCGTCGTTCATCGGGGTCCGAGGTGGGACGCATTCCGGTTCAGCCCAGCGATTTCAGCAAGCGCTCGAGCTCCGTGCGCTTCGCCTGCTGCTCGGCCAGCTGCTTCCGCGCGCCCTCCAGCACCGCCGGCGGGGCCTTGCTGACAAAAGCCTGGTTGCCCAGCCGCGCCTCGGTGCCCGCGATGTGCTTCGCGATGGCGTCGAGTTCCTTCGTCAGCCGGATTTTTTCGGCGCCGGCATCCACCGTGCTCGCGAGGTCGAGAAAGAGCGTGCCGAGGGCCGTCACCACGGCGGGTGCGCCGTCGACTTTTTCCCGGCGCGTGATCTCGGCGGCGCCGGCCAGCCGCGTGATCTTGGCGAGGTTCGCGGCGAGCACGGTCCACTCCCGGTCACCCGCGATGACGAAAAACTTCACGTCGCGCCGGCTGGCGAGGTTGTGCTCGGCCTTCAGCGCCCGCGCCTGCGAGACAAACGCCTTGAGGCTCTCGACCGCCGCGACCTGGGCGTGGTCCAGCACGAGGCCGCGTAGCTGCGAGGCGGTGGCGAGCTCAGAGGCGTTGTCCACGTGGGCGTCCTCGATGAAGGTGCCGGGGACGCCGTAGCCGAGCAGCTGCCAGAGTTCCTCGGTGATGAACGGGATGACCGGGTGCAGCAGCAGCAGCGTCTGGCGCAGCACGAGGTCCTGGATGGCGAGGCAGTTGGCCTTGGTGTCCGGCGCCAGCAGCTTCGACTTCGAGACCTCGACATACCAGTCGCAGAAGTCGTTCCAGAAAAATCCGTAGAGCGCCTGCACCGCCGCGCTGAACTCGAACGCGGCGAAGCAGCGGTCGACCTCGCGGGTCGTCGCCAGCAGGCGGTCGAGGATGGCGTGGTCGTCGGCGTCGAACTTCGCCGCGTCGAGCCGGGCGGTGATGGCGGCGAGCGAGGCGTTGTCGCCGGCCTCGCCGCTCATCTGGCGGAACCGGCAGGCATTCCAGAGTTTGTTGCAGAAATTCTTGCCGCCCTCGATGCGGTCCTCCTGGAACCGGATGTCCTGGCCCTGCGGCGCCAGCGAGACGATGCCGAAGCGGAGGCCGTCCGCGCCGTATTTCGCGATCAGGTCGAGCGGTTCCGGCGAGTTGCCGAGCGACTTCGACATCTTGCGCCCCTGCTGGTCGCGCACGATGCCGTTGAAATAGACGTGCCGGAAGGGAATGCGCCGCTCGACCGGCTCGCCGGGCCGCACAAACTCGAGGCCCGCCATGATCATGCGCGCCACCCAGAAGAAGATAATCTCCGGGGCCGTAACGAGGGCGTTGGTCGGATAAAAGAGGTCGAAGCCGCGCCGCTTTTGCTCGGCCGCATCGGGCCAGCCCAGCGTGGCGATCGGCCAGAGCCACGACGAGGCCCAGGTGTCCAGCACGTCCTCCTCCTGCTCCCAGTCCTGCGGGTCCGCCGGACCCTGCACGGAAACGTGGACCTTCGCCGGGTCCGCCAAATCCGCCTCGGTGAGCGTATCGCGATTGAGGCCCTTCCGGTACCACACCGGGATGCGCTGGCCCCACCAGAGCTGCCGGCTGATGCACCAGTCCTGGATGTTATTCAGCCAGTGCAGGTACACCTTCGACCAGCGTTCGGGGTGAAACTTGATCAGGCCGCTCTCCACCACCGCCTTGGCCTCGTCCAGGCGGGGATAACGCATCCACCATTGCCAGGTCAGGCGGGGTTCGATCGGCACGTCCGCGCGCTCCGAATAGCCGACGCTGTTCGCATACGCCTCCTCGCCGACCAGGGCGCCGGCTTCCTTCAAGAGTTCGGTGGCCCGCTTCCGGCCGGCGAAGCGGTCGAGGCCCTCCAGCGCCGGGCCCGCGAGCGCATTCAGCGTCCCGTTCGCCTCGAGCACGTCGATGACCGGCAGCTTGTGCCGCAGGCCCACCTCGTAGTCCACCTTGTCATGGGCCGGCGTGATCTTGAGTGCCCCGGAGCCGAATTCCCGGTCCACGGCGGCATCGGCGACGATCGGCAGTTCGGCCGCGGGCCCGATCGGGCGGCGTACTTTCTGGCCGACCAGCGCGGCGTAGCGCGGGTCCTCGGGATGCACGGCAATGGCGACGTCGCCCGGGATGGTCTCGGGCCGGGTGGTCTTCACCTCGATGAACTGCCCCGGGCGTCCGACCACCTCGTAGCGCACGCGGTAGAGGGTGCCGTTCACCGGCTTCATGATGACCTCCTCGTCCGACAGGGCGGTCAGCGTGGCCGGGCACCAGTTGACCATCCGCTTGCCCCGGTAGATGTGGCCGCGCCGGAACAGCTCGGCGAACGCCGTGAGCACCGACCGGTTGTAGTCCGGGTCCATCGTGAACACCGTGCGGTCCCAGTCGCACGAACAGCCCAGTGCCTTGAGCTGGTCGAGGATGATGCCGCCGTGCTTTTCCTGCCAGGTCTTGGTGCGCTTGAGAAATTCCTCGCGGCCGATCTGCCAGCGGGTCTTGCCTTCCGTCTTCCGCAGCTCGCGCTCCACGACGGCGTGGGTCGCAATGCTGGCGTGGTCGGTGCCGGGGATCCAGACCGCCGACTTGCCCTCGAGGCGGGCGCGGCGGACGAGGATGTCCTGGATCGTGTTGTTGAGCACGTGGCCGATGTGCAGCACGCCGGTCACGTTCGGCGGCGGGATCACGATGCAGTACGGCTCGCGTCCGTCCTGCACGCGCCCGGCGAAGCACTTCGCCTCGAGCCAGGCGGCATACCACTTTTTCTCCACTTCGCGTGGTTCGTAGCTCTTGGTGATCTCGGCCATGGTGACGGTGCGTTTGCGGGAAAAAGCCGAGAAAACCCGCCGCGCCGGTGCGAGGCAAGTGGTTAAATCCTGGGTGGAGCGCATTGCCCACACTGCGCTCGATTTCTTGGGGATGCGGCGCCCTCGCCGCGTCCAAGCGCCTGTCCGCGGCGGGGGCGCCGCGGCTCCAACTCAAAAACCAGGGCATTCCACCCTGTCCAGCGAAGATCCCACCAAATCCCCTCGCCCGCCGGGCGCTTTTCCCTTCACTGGGCAATTCCTCATGCCCGCCTCCCCGCCCGCACCTACCGTCCTGACCTTCGCCGACAGCGCCCCTGTCGCCGAGCGGCTGGCGGCGTGCAAGGCCTACCTCGCGGCCGAGGGCACGGCGCTCCGGGCGCGGCACGAGGCCGGGGCCTCGGGGCTGGAGATCGTCCATGCGCGGGCCGCCACCATCGACGCGATGCTCGCCCGGCTCTTCGACCATGCGCTGGCGGGCTACACCGCCGACCACGGCAAGCCGCCCGCGCCGGTCGCCCTCGTCGCCCTTGGCGGCTACGGCCGCGGCGAGCTGAGCCCGCTCAGCGACATCGACGTGATGTTCCTCCTCCCGGCCAAGACCAAGCCCGCCGCGGTCAAGCCGCTGCTCGAGCGCCTCTCCAACGAGGTGCTCTACCCGCTCTGGGACAGCGGGCTCAAGGTCGGCCACTCCACCCGCAACGTGGACGACGTCTTCGCCGAGGCGCGCAAGGACATCCAGACCCTCACCTCCCTGCTCGAGTCGCGCTTCCTCGCCGGCTCGGCCACGCTGTACGAGACGTTCGCGCAGGCCTACCGGGCGTTTGCGACCAGCGAGGACCCGAAGGGCTACATCGCCGCGCGCCTCGAGGACCAGGCCCGCCGGCGCGAAAAATACGGCGACACGGTCTTCCTCCAGGAGCCCGACGTGAAGAACGGCGTGGGCAGCCTGCGAGACTACCAGAACGCCGTGTGGATGGCCCGGGTGAAGCTCGGCATCGCCGGCATCGAGGAACTCGGCACGCAGAACTACCTCCGGCCCGAGGAGCTGCGCGAGTTCACCCGCGCCTACGATTTCCTCCTGCGCGTCCGCAACGAGCTGCACTTCCTCAGCCGGCGCCCGACCGACCTGCTCGACCTCGAGCTGCAGCAGCGCGCCGCCCTGAACCTCGGCTACTCCGAGGCCGACCCGCTCGTCCGGATCGAGCGGTTCATGCAGGATTACTACCGGGCCGCCCAGTCCATCTACCGCCTCTCGAAGGTCGTCGAGAGCCGCCTGGCCCTGGCCATCGGCCGCGACGCCTCGGGCGAGCGCATCTCCTTCCGCGAGAGCCTGCTCGCCTCGCGCTTCCGCCGCAGCAAGCGCCTCGACGGCTTCATGCTGCGCGGCCGCGAACTCGCCGCCGAGTCGCCGGGCGTGTTCAAGGACGACCCCGTGCGGCTCATCCGCGTTTTCCGCCACTGCCAGCAGCTGGGCTGCCAGCCGGATTTCCACCTCGCCGCGCTCATCCGCGAGTCGGCGCCGCTGCTCACCCCGGAGGTGCGGCTCTCGGCCGACGCCAACATCAGCTTCCGCGCCATCCTCTCGGAGGTCGGCGCGGTTTTCCCCACCCTCTCGCTGATGCACGAGCTGGGTATCCTCGGCCGGTTCATCCCCGAGTTCGACGGCCTGACGTGCATGGTCCAGCACGAGTATTACCACCGCTACACCGCGGATGTGCACACGCTCAACGCCATCCGCCAGCTCGACCTGATCTTCACCAACGCCGAGCCCATCACCCTCAAGTACCGCGAGGCTCTCCACGAGACCGCCGACCCCGCCCTGCTCTATCTCACGCTGCTGCTGCATGATACCGGCAAGGCCGACGGCATCAAGGGCCACGCCGAGAGCGGCGTCCGGCTCGCCGGGCCGATCATGGACCGGCTCGGGGTCTCCCCCGAGGGCCGCGAGCTGGTTTCCTTTGTCATTAAAAATCATCTCGCGATGGCACGATTCTGGCAGAAGCGGGATGTCGATGATCCCCAGACTGCCGCCGCCTTTGCCGAGCTCGTCGGTAACGCCGAGCAACTCCGCAACCTCTACGTCCACACGTTTTGCGACGCCCGCGGCACCGCCGTCAGCCTGTGGAACAGCTACAAGGACACCCTCCACACCAGCCTCTATCGCGCCACCCTCGAGCGCTTGAGCCTTGGCTCCGGCATCCACGCCAGTTACGAACGTCGCAAGCAAATGACCCTCCAGGACCTCACCGCCCGCACCATCCCCGGCATCAGCCCCGAGGAGATCGCCGCGCATTTCAGCCTGCTGCCCGAGCGTTATTTCGTCCAGACCGACTCCAGCGAGATCAGCCTGCACATCTCGATGGTGAACCGGCTGCTCAAGTCGATCGCCACCGCCGACACCGTCGGCTCGCTCAAGCCCGTCATCGAGTGGCAGGACGACCTCAACCGCTCCCTCACCGTCGTCAACGTCGTCACCTGGGACCGCGCCGGCCTCTTCTACAAGCTGGCCGGGGCCTTCAGCGTCGCCGGCCTGTCCATCCTCGGGGCCAAGATCATCTCGCGCTCCGACCACATCGCGATCGACACGTTCTACGTGGTCGAGCCCGACCGCGGCGTCGTGCAGAGCGCCGGGGCGCAGGAAACCTTCGCCCGGACCATCGAGGCCGCGCTGGTCGGCAACAAGGACCTCTACCCCGACATCGTCGCCCAGGCCAAGCGCGTCGCCGCCACCCGCCCCGCCGTCACCGGCGAGGGCCTGCACACGTCCTTCCCGCCGACCGTCGACGTCTACCACGAGCTTTCGATGCAGCGCACCATCGTCGAGATCCAGGCGCGCGACCAGATCGGGCTCCTCTACCGGCTCGCCAAGACCATCTCCGACCACGGCTTCGACATCACCTTTGCCCGCATCGGCACCGAGCGCGGCGTCGCCATCGACACGTTCTACATCGAGAGTTCCGAGCCGGCGGCGGCCATCGAGGAGCGCCGGCTGCACACCCTGCGCGACGCGCTCGCCGAGGTGATCAAGCCCGCGGCCGCCGCCGACAAGCCGGCCTGACTTCCGCTGTGGCATGGGTCTCCTGACCCATGATGGAATGATTTGTGATTCGGCATCACGGGTCGGGAGACCCGTGCCACGACAAGCCATCAGGGAATTTCTGGCTTTCAGCCCGCTATCGCTCAAATCTGCCCGGCCGTGGAATCCAGTCCTTTGCCTTCGTCCCGCCGCCCGGCGTCCGGGGTCGCCCATCCGGCCGCGGAGGACCCGCGCGCGCTGCCCGCGCTCTACCGGCTGACCTCGCTCGCCGGCCGGGCGGATGACCCCCGCACCGCTTTGCGCGACGTGCTCGGCGAGTTTGTCGCCACCTTTGGCGCCGACGCCGGTTCCATCGCCCTCCTCAACCCCGGCACCGGCCGCCTCGAGGTCGAGGTGCAGCTCGGCAATCCCGCCGGCAGCGAGGGCCTCGGCCTCAAGCCCGGCCACGGTGTCACCGGCTGGAGCGTGCTCAACGCCCGCGCCCTCCTCGTGCCCGACGTCACGGTCGAGCCGCGCTACATTGCCGTCCGCCCCGCCGCGCGCTGCGAGATGGCCGCGCCCATGTGCGATGGCGAGGAGGTCATCGGCGTCATCGACCTCGAGAGCGACCGGACCGGCCGCTTCACCGCCGGCGACCTCGCGCTGCTGGAACGGCTCACGCTCGAGACGACGCTGATTGTCCAGCAGCTCTGGCGGATACGGGCGTTGCAGGCCAAGGCCCGCCAGCTCGAGACCCTGCTCACCACCGGCCAGGCCCTCGTCGCCAAGCTCGAGTCGCAGGAACTCCTCGACACGCTCACCCGCGACACCCGGCGCATGATGCAGGGGCGCGCCTGCGCGCTCTACCTCCACGACGCCGCGCGCGGCACCGTGCGCTTCGGCGCGCTCGACGCGCCCGAGGCCCCGCCGATGCCGGCCGGCGAGCAGCCCGCGGCCGCCTGCTTCGCCGCCGCCGCCCTCCACACCCGGAAGCAGGTCGAGTTCGCCGACGTCCGCTCCGCCGAGTTTCGCAGCGTCGCCGACCTGCCGGACGACACCACCCTGTGCGCCGCCCTGCTGACGCCGCTCATCTTCGAGGGCGAGGTGCTCGGCGTCCTCGCGGTGTTCACCGGCCGGCCGCACCGGTTCGACAACGACGAGAAGCGCGTCTGCGCGACCCTCGCCAGCCTCGGCGCCGTCGCCCTGCAGAACGCCCGGCTCTACGCCCGGGTGTTCCAGAGCGAACAGACGCTGCGCAAGCAGGAGCAGCTCACCACGCTCGGCCTGCTCGCGGCGGAAATCGCGCATGAGATCCGCAACCCCCTGACAGTGCTGAAGCTCCTCCACGGCGGCCTCGGGCTCGACTTCGCGGCGGACGACCCGCGCCGCACCGACCTGCGCGTCATCGGTGAAAAGCTCGACCAGCTCGAGTCCATCGTCACGCGCGTGCTCAGCTTCGCCAAGGCGCCCACCAGCCTGCACTCGCGCTGGTCGCTCGCCGACGTGCTCGCCGACACCCTCGTGCTCGTCCGCCCCAAACTTGCCCAGGCCAAGGTCCAGCTGGTGTACGCACCGCCGTCCGCCCCGCTCATCGTCGAGGCCCACAAGGGCCAGCTCCAGCAGGTGCTGCTCAACCTCATCCTCAACGCCACGCAGGCCATGCCCGAGGGCGGGACCATCGCGCTGTCCTTCGCGGCGGGGCCGGCCGGCACCGCGACGCTCGACCTCGCCGACACCGGCACCGGCATCCCCGAGGCGGTGCGCGGCCGCATCTTCGACTCCTTTTTCTCCAGCCGGCCCGACGGCACCGGCCTGGGGCTCGCGATTGCCAAGCGCATCCTCCAGGCCCACCATGGCGACATCGCCCTCATCTCGACCGGGCCCGGCGGCACCACGATGCGCGTCACCCTCCCCCTCGTGAAATCCTGAGTGGGCCAGTGCGGCCAGCCTTCAGCCACTTCGTCCCGACCCCTGCCTTCTGACTTCTGGTTTCTTCTTTCTCCTTTCGCCCTTCGATTTCCGCCTTCCTCCACCCATGCCCTTCATCGACGTCGCCACCGTTCCCGCCCGCCCCACCGTCCCCGGCTTTCGCGGCCGCTTCATCCATGGCGAACGCATGACGGTGGCCGTCTGGGAAATCGCCGCCGGCTCCGTGGCTCCGGTCCACCAGCACCCGCACGAGCAGACCATCGTCGTGCTCAGCGGGAAGTTCGAGCTGACGCTCGCCGGTGAAACCCGTGTGCTGGCACCGGGCCTCATGGCCGTCGTGCCGTCCAACGTCCCGCACGGCGGCCGCGCGCTGGCCGACTGCCAGCTGCTCGACACGTTTTCCCCGGTGCGCGAAGACTACCGCTGAGTCCGCCCCGGCTTCCCGCCGCCACCGGTCCGGCTTTCAACTTTCAGCCTTCACCTTTCGACTTCAACCTTCCGCCTTTCACCCCATGCCCACCCCCGACCTCCCGCCCACCGACCCACGCGCCGGCGACATCGCCCGGCAGCGTCTCATCCTGACCGTCATCATCGGCGCCGTCGCGCTCGGGGCGATCCTGGTCGTCGTGGTGGCCAAGCAGCTCCCCCTCCCGCTCCGGCTCCTCATTGCCGGCAGCGACCTGGTCGTGGCAGCCGTGCTCTGGCTCGTGATCCGCCAGAAATTCTCCGGCAAATAGCCGGTCCGGTCACTCGTCCAGCTCGACGTTCCAGTAGGCGAGGTCGAGGAAGTCCTTCCACATCTCGCGATGCTGGTTGCCGAGCACCAGCGAAATCACCGGCCGCCACTTCGGGCGGGCGGGCTTGCGGACCAGCCGCATGTGCGCCTCGTGCGGGAGGCGGTTGGCCTTCTTCGTGTTACACTTGATGCACGAGCAGACGATGTTCTCCCACGTGGTCTTCCCGCCGTAGTCGCGCGGGATGACGTGGTCGAGGTTGAGCTGCTCGCGCGGCAGGACCTTCGCGCAGTACTGGCAGGAGTTCTTGTCGCGCTCGAAGACGTTGTTACGGGTGAGCTTCAGCTCCTTGCAGGGCAGCTTGTCGAAAAACGACAGCAGGATCACCCGCGGCAGCCGGATCGTGCGGCTCGGCGTGTGCACCGTCTCCAACTCGGCGATCGGCGGATTGCTGGTCGAGAAGTCGATCCAGTCCAGCATCGTGAACGTGCGGAAATCCTCGTCGTGATGGTGGACGACATGGGCGTGGCCCCGCGCCAGCAGCCCGAACGCCCGCCGCGCGCCAATGACATTCACTGCCTGCCACAGGCGGTTCAAAACCAGCACCGGTTGGTCGAGCGCGGCTTCCATGCGAAGGCCAACGGGATAAGCGCGGCGGCGCCGGACTGTCAAGCGGCCGCGCGGGTCTGCACCCCGGTTCCCGGCGCCGTTCCCCGGGCAATGTAACCCAATAGGTTACAAGGCCGCGGGGCACGGCCGCCTCACGGCTTCGCCTCGGGCGCGGCGAGTGACGGCTCCAGCGCCACCCCCTTGAGTTTGATGCCGGCGAGTTTCTTCACGATGAACTCGGCCTCCTTCTCCGCCACGTCCGCCAGCGTGTGGCGCTGGTGGATGTCGATCGCGCCGACCACGGTCGCGGGCAGCCGCGTGACGCCGGCGATCTTGCCGACGATGTCGGCCGGCGTGACCAGCTGCTTGCGGCCGACATTGAGGAAAACCGTCGCCATGCCCGGCTCGCGGCCGGTGCGCGGGGCGCGCTCGTACTTCGACTTGCGCGGCGGGCCCTCGTCCTCGTCGTCGTCCGTCTCGTGAGGTGGAGCGGCATGCTTGTCCGCCGTAGTCCCGCTCAGCGGGACGAAGGGGGATCCCGAAGACGCTTCAGAATCCAGCGCGTTGGGGGCAACGCGCTCCACCTTCGCCGCTGCGGCCGGCTTGGGCGCGGCGACCACCGCCTTGGCCCACGCGGGCGCGGCCTTGGCCGGCTTGTGGGCCGGCGCGACTGTACTCCCAAACGCAGGCTTCACCGGCGCCCCGGCGGGCTTCGCCTTGGCGGGAGCGGGTGAGCCTGCGCCCTGGAGCAGGTGGATCAGCACCGAGCAGATGTCGGTGCTCGCGTAGCCTTGGTCGAGCAACCGGTCGATCATCTGGTCGTGCGGCCGGAACTGCTTCGCCTCGAGCGTCGCACGGATCTTTTCGTAGAAGACGTTGGATCGCGCCTCCTCCACCTCGTCGAGCGATGGAATGGTGCCGCGCCGGATGTCGAGCTTCGCCCAGCGCACCATGCTCTGCAGCTTGTAGATTTCCTGACCCGACACGAAGGTGAACGCCCTTCCCTTCCGGCCCGCGCGGCCCGTGCGGCCGATCCGGTGCGTGTAGTCCTCGGCGTCGTTCGGCAGGTCGAAGTTGATCACTACCTCGAGGTCGTCCACGTCGAGCCCGCGCGCCGCCACGTCGGTCGCGACCAGAAACTCGAAGCCCCGGTGGCGGAATTTGTCCATCACGCGGTCGCGCTGCGCCTGGGTGATGTCGCCGTGCAGCCGGTCGGTCATGTAGCCGCGCGAGTGCAGGTGCTCGTCGAGGTCGTCCACCATGATCTTCGTGCTGCAGAAAATGATGCCGTAGCGGAAGTCGTTCACGTCGATCAGCCGCGTCAGCGCCTCGATCTTCGAGCGCCGGTCCACCTCGAAATACACCTGCTCGACCTGCGGCGCGTTCTGCGCCACCGAGTCGATCTTGATCCACGCCGGGTCCTTCGAATACCGGCTGATCAGGTCCTGGATCGCCCGCGGGATGGTCGCCGAGAAGAACAGCAGCTGCCGCGTCGCCGGCACGGACTTCAGGATGTGCTCGATGTCGTCGCGGAAGCCCATGTCGAGCATCCGGTCGGTCTCGTCGAGGATCACGAGCTTGAGCTTGTCGAGCTTCAGCGTGCCGCGCTCCATGTGGTCCATCACCCGGCCCGGCGTGCCGATGACGACCTGCGCCCCCGCCGCCAGCGCCCGGAACTGCCGCTCATAGCTCTGGCCGCCGTAAATGGGCACACCCATCACGCCGCGCTTGAAGTGGGCGATCTTGCCCGTTTCCTCCGCCACCTGCACCGCCAGCTCGCGCGTCGGGCAGAGGATCAGCACCTGCACCGCGCGTACCTTCGGGTCGGTCTTCTCGATCGCCGGGATGGCGAACGCCACCGTCTTGCCCGAGCCGGTCGAGGACTGGCCCACGACGTCGCGGCCTTCCATGATGGTGGGAATCACCGCCGACTGGATGGGCGAAGCCTCCTCGAAGCCCATCTTGTCGACGGCTTTGAGGATCTCGGGCGAAAGCCCGAGTTCGGAGAAGAGACGTTTGTCCATAGCACAGGGTGGACGCCGCGGGGCCAAAAGCAGAGCTAAATCTAGACTGCCGGGCGTAGGTCGGGGTTTATCCCCGACATCCTGGTTCCGTGTCGGGCGTGAAGCCCGACCTACCTAGGGCCAGTACTGCTGCAGCTTCGCCCGCACGAAGCGCACACTCTCCGCCAATTGCTCCATGCCGTCCACGCCGTCCTCGATGCTCACCCAGCCGTCAAAGCCCGCCCCGCGCAGTGTGGAGAAAATCGCGTCGTAGTCGTTCAGCCCCTGGCCGATCGCGCCGTGGCGCAGGCGCTTCGCGTAGCCCTCGGCGCCGGTTTCGTCGCGCCGCAGGTCCTCGAGCGTGCCCTCGGCGAGGTAACGGTCGCTCGCGTGCATCGTGACTACGCGGTCCTTCACCCGCCGCAGCAGCTCCAGCGGGTCGTCGCCGGCCAGGAACGCGTTGCTCGGGTCGTAGTTCACGCCAAAGCGCGGATGGTGGATCCGCCCGATCAGGTCGCAGAAGACGTCCATCTTCTGCGCGAACTCCGGGTAGTTCCAGAAGTCGTCCTTGTAGTGGTTCTCGATGATCAGGGTGACGCCGCACGCCTCCGCCTCGGGCAGGCAGGCCTCGATGTTTTCCGTGACAATCGCCAGGCCCTGTTCGCGCGTCAGCTCCGGCCGCCGCTGGCCCGACAGCACACGGCAATAGCCCGCGCCCAGGGTCGCCGCCATCCGGATCCACATCTTCTCCTTCTCCACCTCCTGCCGGCGCAGCTCCGGGTCGGGCTGGGAGAAGTCCGGCGAGCAGCAGAGCATCGGGATGACCAGCCCGCGGCTCTCCACGGTGCGCCGCGCCTCCGGCCAGCGCTTGGGGTCGGCGAGTTCGAGGAATCCGCTGTAGTATTCGAGGCCGTCGAGGCCGAGCGGCGCCGCGAGGTCCACCCACTCGCGGAGGGTCATGGTGCCGTCGCGGACGAGCGCGCGCATGAAGGCTTTGGGAAAGGCGGCGAGCTTGGGCATGGGGATCGTTTTAAGGGGGAAGCCAGGAAGCAGGGAAAATACTTGGGCTAGAATTTGCCTGTGCCGTTCCTGGATTCCTGGTTTCCGGCTTCGCCATTCATCCTCAGACCTTCGCCGGGTTGCGGCCGTACACGGAGAACTGTTCGAGCTCGAGCACGCTGCCGCTGATGGGCCGCGACTCGTCGCCGAGCCAGTAGACCGCCGCCGCCGCGATCACTTCCGGCTCGATGAGGCGGCCCGAGGGCGCGTAGAGGGGCGGCACATGGTCCGGCCAGTCGCGCGGCTGGCCCTCCCCGACCTGCTTCGCATATTCGTTGTCGGTCAGCACCCAGCCGACGTTGAAGTGCGTGAACCGGACCTGGTCGGCGCCGTGGGCGTTGGCCAGGTTGCGCGACAGGGTCTGCAGCGCGCCCTTGGACACGCTATAATGCAGGAAGGTGGGTTCGCCGCTGTGCGCGTTGATCGAGCCGATGTTCAGCACGCTGCCCCGATTGGCCTTCAGCTGGGGAAAAGCCGCCTGGATCAGGAAGAGCGGGGCCCGCACGTTCACGGCCATCGTGAAATCGAAGTCCGCCACCTTCGCGGTGTGAATCGTCGTGCGCGGCACGATCGCGGCGTTGTTCACCACGGCGTCGATCCGGCCGAACGCCGCCAGCGCCGCGGCGGCGATCCGGGCCGGGCAGGCCGGGTCCGCGAGGTCGTCGAGGTGCAGCACCGCGGCGGGCCC
>CAIQKV010000058.1 GCA_903872505.1 uncultured Opitutia bacterium | reverse complement strand
GAGGCAGGCGGGGGCCTGCAGGAATTTCTGCACCAGCTGCTCGCGGACCGGCCAGCACCTCGCCGCCAATTCGTCGGCGAGACGGTGGCCGAGGTCGGGCGCGCGGTCGGTGACGACCAGAACCGACCAGCCGAGTTTCGGCAGGTCGAGGTAAGCCTGGGTCATCAGAATCGCGGCGCCCAGCACGTCCGGGTGGGACTCCGACTCCACCAGCTGCTGGAAAATCGACTGCAGGGGCGGCACAAAGGTGCTCTGCAACTCCCCGCCCGTGATCATCGGCAGGCGCACCAAGCTCGACACGGGTTTGGCGCCGGCAAATATCCGGCGCAGCACGCGGGCCGCTCTCACGCCGGTTTCCCTCTGATCCAGGTGCGGGAAGGTCAGGTAGGCGACCAGGGCGGTGGCATTGCGGATCATCCGCTCGGTGACGCAGGCATGCAAATCGAGGCTGGCCACGACCGGCATCGCCGGGCCCACGATTCCGCGGATCTTCTCCAGCAGCCACCCGTCCATATCCGGCTCGTCCGCTCCCATCATCGCGCCGTGCAGCGCGACCAGCAGGCCGTCGAGGCGCCCGGCCTTGCCCAACTGCTCCGCCAGCATCTCCCCAAACCACGCCTGCGTGCGGGGGGCGGCGGGGCCGCCCGACCACGCCTGCAGACGCAGCACGCCCACCGGTTCCACCGCCTCGGGCCATTGCGTGAGTCCCTCCATGAACCCGCCAATCTCGCCCACCTCGCCGTATTTCGTCAGCACCTCGCCGCCGCTGCCGACGCCAAAGTTTTCGAAATCCGCCTGCACCGTCAAAACCGGGTTGAAGCAGTTTGTTTCCTGCAGGATTTGGATGAGGCCGATTCGTTTCATGGCGGATGCCCCGGTGGACTGCCCGGCCGTGAAACCGGGCCGGCCGTTGGGCTGCGGACCTCCGCTGATGTTGCGCATGGCAAGCCCACTGGCGAGATGAACCTTCGGCGGCACGGAGCGACCTCCGATCAGCTCGGGCGCGGGGCCCAAAGCGCCGGGGCAACTCTTGCAATTCCGGACCCAGTGTGGCCTCCTCAATTCGTGAAGCCGGACGCTTGTTTCCGATCGGCCATCCGCCGGCCGCATCCCTTTCGGCCAGCTAATTTCCTGTCTTCCTGGCATCTCCCCGCCCTGTCCCCCGGCTGAAGCGGGTGCCCCAACCCACGAATCTTCCATGGACAACCGGACCCGACTGGAGGCGGCACTGCAGGGACTGCCGGTGACGCATCCGGTCTATGCCACCTACGACGGGTTTGTGACGACGCGCCCGCACGTGGACTGGCCCCGGCTGTTTGCGCTGGGCCTGGGCGAGATCAACCACGCCGACCTGCTGCACCACGAGCACCCCAACCTGCAGATCGTCGAGACGACCCGCCCGGTCAACGGCCAGGTCCGCCGCGACGTGCGCTGGATCACCGACGCGGGCGAACTGCACCAGTGGTATCTCGGCGACTGGCGGCAGGAACACTTCATCAAGCGGCCCGAGGATTACCGCATCATGCGCCGCGCCTGGGAGGGCGTGAAAATCACCGCCGATGACACGGCCTTCCGCGCCTCAGAAAAGGCGGTCGGCGGCAACGGCGTGACCCTGGGCAACATCGCCGGCATGGGCCTCGGGCGCACCCCGCTGATGGTCCTGCAGGTGGACTGGGTCGGGCTGGGCCGCTGGTCGGTGGATCTCGCCGACGAGCTGCCCGAGATGATGGAGCTGCTGGAATTCATGAATGAGTTGAAGCTGGAGGAGTTTCGCCAGGCGGTCCGGACCCCCGCCCGGCAGATCAAGCTCTGGGAAAATCTTTCAATCCAGACGCTGGGCCCGGTCCGTTTCCGGCGCCACCTCGTGCCCCTCTATTCCAAGATCCTCTCCATCCTGGATGCCGCCGGCAAGCGGCTGCTGGTGCATTACGACGGGCAACTCCGCGTCATCGCCGACCAGGTCGCGCAGCTCGATTTTGACGGGATCGATTCGCTGACACCGCCGCCCGAGGGCGACATGTCCGTCGCTGCGGCCCGCCGCGCCTGGCCGGACAAGATGCTGTGGTGCCACCCGTCGCTGGGCTGGTTTCGGGAGAGCGGCGCCACCCTGCGAGGGCTTGTCCAGGGCATGGTGCGGGACGCCGGGCCGACGCGTTTCTGCCTGATGATCAGCGAGGAGATTCCGCCGGATTGGGAGCGGACAGTGCCGGAGGTCCTGGCCCTGCTCCAGGAGGGGAATCCGGCCAAATTATGACCACATTGCCGCAACCCGCCATGAATTCCCGGGAGGTGGTGCGCCAGGCGCTCGCCCACCGCGCCGGCCGCGTGCCGTTGGACTTCGGCGCCACGACGGTTACGGGCATTCATGTCAGCGTCGTGGAAGCCTTGCGCCGCCACTACGGCCTCGCAGCCGGGCCCGTGCGCGTGCTCGAGCCCTATCAGATGCTCGGCGAGATCACCGACGACCTGCGCGCGGCCCTGGGCATCGATACCGTGGGCGCCCTGCCCCGCGGCACGATGTTCGGCTTCAGCACCGAGGGTGTATGGCGCGAGTGGCGCTGCCCGTGGGGCCAGGTGGTGCTGGTCCCGCCCGGCTTCCAGACCCGGACCGAGCCCAATGGCGACGTCTACCTCTTTCCCGCGGGCGACACGAGCGTGCCGCCCAGCGCCCACCTGCCGGCCACCAGCTATTTCTTCGACACCATCATCCGCCAAGAACCTATCGAGGAGGAAAAGCTGGATCCCGCCGACAATCTCGAGGAATTCCGGGCCTTGACCGACGCCGATCTCGCCGACTGGCGGGAGCGGGTCGCGGCGCTGCGCGGATCCCCGCGGGCCGTCGTGGCGAACATGGGCGGCTGCGGACTGGGCGACATCGCCCGGATCCCCGGCCCCAGCCTGCGCCGCCCGCGCGGCATCCGCGACATCAGCGAATGGTACATGTCCATCGCGACCCGCCGCGACTACGTGCAGGCGGTCTTCGAGCGCCAGTACGAGATCGCCCTCCAGAACCTCGCCCGTTTTCAACCCGTCCTGGGCGACGCGATCGATGTGCTCTTCATCTGCGGGACCGATTTCGGCACCCAGGCCTCGCAATTCTGCTCGGTGAAGACCTTCGACGAACTCTACCTGCCCCACTACCGGCGGCTCAACGACTGGGTCCACCGCCACACGTCATGGAAAACCATGAAGCACTCCTGCGGGGCCATTGACCCGCTGCTGCCCAGCCTGATCCGGGCCGGATTCGACATCATCAACCCCGTCCAATGCTCCGCCGCGGGCATGGATCCGCGGCATCTCAAGCAGACCTACGGCCGCGACCTTGTGTTCTGGGGTGGCGGCGTGGACACCCAGCACACCCTGCCCTTCGGCACGCCGGCACAGGTGCGGGCCGAGGTGCTCGAGCGCCTGCGCATCTTCAGCCAGGACGGCGGTTTCGTCTTCAACACCATCCACAACGTCCAGGCGCGCACCCCGACCGTGAACTTCCTCGCGATGCTCGAGACCGTGCACGCCTTCAATGCCGGCGGCTGACCCGCTCCGCCCGGCCAGGCGGCCAAGCCGGGAACAGGTCAGTTTTCCCGCGTGACGCGATACCGGCGGAGCCCGGTGCGCCAGTCGCCCTCCTTGCTGCCCGTATCGTAGAAGACGTAGAGTTCGTCCGACCACACCACCCACTGGAATTTCTCGATCACGAGTTCGCCCCCGCGCGGGCCGTCGAGCTCGACATTCTCGTCGATCACCTGAAACAGCGGGTCGCGGCTCAACACGGCGGACATGAGGTAGGTTTTGATGTCGGGCTTGGAGAGATAGAGCATGAGATGCCGGCCATCCACGAGGAAGGAGCTGTCCACGGAGCCGCCGGTGCGGGCGGTCAGGCGGCCCGGCAGCCGCAGGGGCATCGGGTTGTGGGGATGCTTGCGCACGAGTTGCACGCGATGCGCCTGCTTGTCGAAGGACACCTCGGCCCAGCCGTTGCCCACGGTGTTTCCGAGCATGTCGTAGAGCTTCCAGAAACGATAGGTCCGGTCGTCCTCCTGAATGGGCACCAAGCCGGGATCCGATTCCAGCGGACCGGCGCCCTCCCACGGCTCACTGGCTGCAAGCCGGAACTCCGGATCAACTTTGAACGGTCCCTGCGGGGAGGGTCCGACCGCCGCCCGGATCAACCGGCCGGTGGAAAAGAACAGCAGGCAGGTCCCATCACTCATGCGCACCGCGAGGTGCACCGTGGCCCAGCGATCGTTCGGCTGGACGGAGAGAATCTGGCGCCGCGGTTCCGCCCGGAGCGTCGCCAGGTCAAACTCGCGCACGTTACTGATCCAGCCCTCATTGTCGTGCCTGCCCGGGGGCTGGGAACCGGTGTAGAGCCACACTTTGGAGTTCGCGTGAAAGACCACGCGCCCCGCGGTATCCACCAGCAGGCAGCCAAAGTGGTCGTTTTTTCCCGTCAGGGCGTCGTGGAATGCGACTTGCCGCAGGGTGACCGGACCCACCTTGAAGGCGGGAAACTCCGGCGACGCGTCCGCCCGCGCCGGTGGCGGGGTGGCCGCGTTCAGCCCGGCCAGTGAAACCGAAAGCAGCGCCGCAACGATGATGCTTTTGTTCATGGGGATCCTCGATCACCGTCGTTCGCGCCGGCTCTGTTCATCTCCCGGCGAGCCTGCCGGTGGCGGAACCGGCCGACAAGCGCGGTCTTTTGACGGACTCCCCATCTGGCCGATCACCCGGTTAGGGTTTCACCCCATGCCGGCAAATTCCACTTTCCGGTATGCTGGAAAGATGAGTGAACGGCATCCGCATCGAGTTCCGCCGGTCGCCCGATCAGAGTCTCTCCGGGTCTCCCGCCGCGCTCCGGCTTTCGGCTCGTCTTAACCCGTAATTGAGCCATTTTTCTACCGTGCTTCCCCACCCCACGCTGGCTACCCACTATTCCACGCCTGAGGCGAAACCGGAGTTCGTCAACCAGCTGTTCGACAAGGGCGCCAAGCACTACGATGGCGTGGTCGACTGGGGCTTCCTCCGCAGCGGGGCCTCCTACCGCCGCCGGACCCTGCGGCAGCACGGCCTGCGTCCCGGTGATCACTTGCTCGATGTGGCCTGCGGCACCGGCTTGGTGGCGGTCGAGGCCGCCAAGATCCTGGGCACGGCAGAGAACATCACCTGCCTCGACCCGAGCGCCGGCATGCTGGACATCGCCCGGTCCAAGCTGGCGGCAAATTTTGTGCAGGCCCGGGCGGAAAAAATCCCCCTCGCGGACAACTCCTTCGACTTTCTCACCATGGGTTACGCGCTGCGGCATGTCACCAGCCTGGAGGAGACCTTCCTGGAATATCGCCGCGTGCTGAAGCCGGGCGGGAAGCTGCTGATTCTCGAGGTCACGAAGCCGGCCGGCCGGGTCGGCGGCTTTCTCTTCCGGCTCTACTTCGGCCGCATCTACCCGTTTCTCACCCGGCTCTTCACCCGCAGCGACGATGCGCGCAACATGATGCGTTATTACTGGGAGACGATGGACGCCTGCGTGCCGCCGGCGCTAGTGCTGCAGGCCCTGACCGCCGCCGGACTCACTGCGGTGCAGCGCAAGGTCATCGGCGGCCTGTTCAGCGAATACACCGCCATCAAGGCCTGAGCCGCCCGCCCCATGAAGCCGCACGCCTCGCCCCCTCCGGCTTTCCCGCCACCCGTGTCAGACCGGGAGGAACGGCTGCGGCACCTGCCGGCCGACGCGCGGGCCGCCTTCGGCCGGTTTCTCGCGGAGGGCGACCCGGTGGCGCTGGATTCGGTGCTGCTGGCGATCCTGGCGGATTTTGCGCCGCATGCCCCCGCCCAGCCCCTGGCCCTGCTTCCCGGGAGCACGCAGCTGGCCCACGACCTGGGCTATGACTCCCTGGCACTCACCGAGGTGGTGTTTTTCGCTGAGGACTTGCTCGGCATCACCATCACCAACGAGGAAATGATCCAGGTTCGCACCCTCGACGATCTGCGCGGCTTCATCCACCGCAAGGTTGGGGTCCGCGCGGCGCGCTGAGTGCGGCACCGTCCCGCATGCCGCACCTGCCAGTCATCACCGGCCTGGGTTTCATCACCAGCATCGGCCACGACCGCGCCACGGTCCTGCACCACCTGCGGGAATTGCGGCACGGCTTTGAACCGGTCGAGTTCTTCGGCAATCCCAACCTGGCCGTCAAGGTCGCCGGTACGGTCAAGGGTTTCTCCTTCCCGACGCCGAACTGGCGCGACTGGAACTGGCCGGACAATTTCACCGTCGACCGCGAGCTCCTCCGCGGCCTCGCCCCGCACGGGGTCTACGCCCTCTGCGCCCTGCAGTCGGCGCTCGCGGACGCGGGACTCGATCCCGCGGCCGTCGCCGGCGGCGAAACCGGGCTGTTCTGCGCCTCGGCGGGTTCGCCGTTCCTCCTGGAAAACTACCTCCGGCAGCTGCGCGCCGCCGGCGGCGAGCGCGGCAACCCGATGGGCGTCGTCTCCTCCATCGCCGGCACCCTGAACTTCAACCTCGCGGCACACTACCGGATCACCGGCGCCGTCTGCGGCTTCGTCTCCGCCTGCACCTCCTCCAGCCACGCGCTCGGCTATGCCATGGATGAAATCCGCCTCGGCCGGCAGCGGCGGATGCTGGTGGTCGGCGCAGAGGACATGACCGCCGAAAGCATCGTCCCGTTCGCGAGCCTCCGCGCCCTCTCCACGAACCCGGATCCCGCCACCGCCTCGCGCCCCTTCGACCGCCGGCGCGACGGCTTCGTCGGCACCGGCGGGGCGGTCGCGCTCGTCGTCGAGGACGCGGCGCTGGCCCGGCAACGCGGGGCGACGATCCAGGCCGAGCTGGTCGGCTGGGGCCAGGCCGGCGACGGCCACAATGTCGCCGCCTCGCACCCGGAGGGCGCCGGGCTGCAGGAGGCCATGCGCCGGGCGCTGGCCGACGCGCGCGTCAACGCGGCCGACATCGGCTACG
>CAIQKV010000057.1 GCA_903872505.1 uncultured Opitutia bacterium | reverse complement strand
TCCAGTCGGCGGACTTGAGGACATCGAGGTTGTGCTCGATCACCACGACGCTGTGGCCGCGCTCGACGAGCGCCTGCAGCACGCCGAGCAGCCGCTTCACGTCGTGCCGGTGCAGGCCGGTGGTGGGCTCGTCGAGGAGGAGCAGCGCGCCCGGGCCGGCATCCGCGGTGTTGGTGTAGCCGCCGAGGTAGCTGACGAGCTTCAGACGCTGCGACTCGCCGCCGCTGAGGGTGTTGAGCGGCTGGCCGAGCGTGAGATAGCCGAGGCCGACCGAGTCGAGGCTGGCGAGCCGGGACCGGATGGCCGCGTGGTCCGCGAAGAGCGGGAGCGCATCGGTGACGCTCGTGGCGAGGAGGTCGGCGACGGAGCGGCCGTGCCACTGGATGGCGAGCACCTCGGGCTTGAAGCGGCGGCCCTCGCAGACGGGGCAGGGCACAAAGACGTCGGAGAGAAACTGCATCTCCACGCGCTCGTAGCCGAGTCCCTGGCAGTGGTCGCAGCGGCCGTCGCCGCTGTTGAAGGAAAAGCTCGAGGCGCTGAAGCCGGCGGCCTGCGCCGCGGGGGTCCGGGCGTAGAGTTCGCGGATGAGGTCCCACGCCTCGGTGTACAGGGCCGGGTTGGACCGCGGGGTGCGCGACAGCGGGGACTGGTCCACCAGCACGACCTCGCCGATGCCGGCATCGCCGGAAATGGCCTCGATGGCGGCGGGATCCGCGGCCAGCTGGAGCCGGCGGGCGAGCAGGCCCTGGTAGATGACATGGTCGAGCAGGGTGGATTTGCCGGAGCCGGACACGCCGCTGAGGCAGACAAACCGCCGCAAGGGGAGCCGGAAGGAGAGGCCGGAGACGTTGTGCTTGGTCGCGCGGACGAAGCGCAGCGACGGGTGCGACCCCGGGACCGGCCGGCGGGTGGCGGGCGGATCGAGGGACTCGCGGCCGGAGAAGTACGCGCCCGTGATGCTGGCGGGGGCGTGGAGCAGGCCCGCGACGGTTCCCTGGTAAACGATCTGGCCGCCGCGGCCGCCGGGCTCCGGGCCGACCTCGATGACGTGATCGGCGGCGCGGATCATGGCCTCGTCGTGCTCGACGACGACGACGGTGTTGCCGGCATCGGTGAGCGTGCGGATGATGCCGAGCAGCCGGTTGATGTCGCGCGGGTGCAGGCCGACGCTGGGCTCGTCGAGGACGAACAGCGTGTCGACCAGCGAGGTGCCGAGGCAGCTGGTGAGGTTGACGCGCTGCACCTCGCCCCCCGAGAGCGTCTTCGACTGGCGGTCGAGCGTCAGGTAACCCAGCCCGACCTGCTCGAGGTAGCGCAGCCGCGTGACGATGGAGTCGTACGCCAGCTCCGACTGGTGCTCGCGGGCCGCGGGCCGCGCGTCGGCGAGCGCGACGAGGAGGTCGGACACCGGGAGCTGGTAGAGCTCCGGCAGCGTGCGGCCGCGCCATTTCCAGCAGAGCGCCTCGGGCTGCAGCCGCTGGCCGCCGCAGTCGGGGCACGGATTGTAGGTGCGGTAGCGCGCGAGGAAGACCCGCACGTGCATCTTGTAGGTGTTCTTCTCGAGCCAGCGGAAAAATCCCTTCACGCCGTACCAGTATTTCGGCCAGGGCTTGCCGTTCTCCTCCCCGTAGCCGGGCTCGCCATCGATGATGAAGCTCTGCTGCGCGGGTGTGAGCGCGGCGAAGGGGACGTCGGTCGGGATCTTCCGCTTCTTGGTGAAGACGAGCAGATCCTTCTTGGACTCGCCATAGATCTCGCTCTCCCAGCACTTGATCGCGCCGTCATCGATCGCGAGCGACTGGTCGGGGATGGCCTGGCGGTAGTCGATGTCGATGACGCGGCCGAAGCCGCGGCACTTGGGGCAGGCGCCGAGCGGGGAGTTGAAGGAAAACAGCGGGGGCGTCGCGGCGCGGAAGGTGCGGCCGGTCGCGGGGGAGTGCAGCCCGCGCGAAAAATGCCCGATTTCCGCGAGCGGGTCGGCCGCAAAGATCCGGACCTCGCCCCGGCCGAAGTGCAGGGCCGTCTCGACCGCCTCGAGAAAGCGGGACTGCTGGGCGGGCGCGAGTGCGAGCCGGTCCTGGGCGACAAAGAGGTGCGCGGCCCGGGCCAGCGGCTGCGGCTCGGCCAGCAGGTCGTCGACGCGGTGTGCGGCGAGCGCACCGTCGGCGCCGGGCACCAGCACGCGGACGTACGACTGGCCCTTGAGATTGGTCAGGATCTCAGCCCAGGTCAGGCTGGCGGGCTTGGGCACCGAGAAGCCGATGATGACGGTGCGCCCGGGGTGCGCGGACTGGGCCTTGGCCCAGATGGTTTGCGGCGAGTCGTCCTCAACCTGCTCGCCGGTCACGGGATCGAAACAGGCGGCGGCATGGCTGAACCACACCTTGAAGAAGTCGGTCAGCTCCGTCATCGTGCCGACCGTCGAGCGCGAGGTCTTGACCGTGTTGGTCTGCTCGATGGCGATCGACGGGCGGATGTTCTCGATCGCGTCGACCTTGGGCTTGTCGAGCAGGTCGAGGAACTGGCGGGTGTAGGCGCTGAAGGTCTCGACGTACCGCCGCTGCCCCTCGGCGTGGAGCGTGTCGAAGACGAGTGACGACTTGCCGGCGCCGCTCAAGCCGGTGACGACGACGTATTTCCCCAGGGGCAGGTCGAGGTCGAAGCCCTTGAGGTTGTTCTGGCGGACGCCGCGGAGGCGGATGAATTCAGCGGTGCGAGGTTCGGCCACGGGGGGACACAGATGGCGCAGTGCGGGGGAAACTCAACCGCGCGGCGGAGATTTTCGGTCAGCTTGCCAGCGTGAGGCGGGCGCCGGCGTCGTGGATGGCCCGGGCGACGGCCGTGCTGGGCCGCGTGTCCGTCACGATGGTGAAGCGCGGGTCGAACGGCGTCGTGAGGCTGAGCGCGCGGCGGCCGAACTTGGAGTTGTCGAGGGCGAAGACGGTGCGCGTGGCGGCCGCGATCATCTTGCGCTGGGCGGCGACAATGAGGGCGTTGTGGTTCCAGACGCCGTTCTCGGTGATGCCCGCCCCGCCGAGGACGGCGAGGTCGGCGTGCACCTGGCCGAAGGAGTCCTCGCACATCGGCCCGAGCAGCACGCCGAGCCGGTTGTAGATGCTGCCGCCGGTGACGGTGGTCTCGACGCAGCCGACCTCGCTGAAGAGGCTCGCGACCGGCAGCGAGTTGGTGATCACCTGCAGGCGTTTCTCGGCGAGCAGCCGGGCGACGGCGTAGGTCGTGCTGCCGCCGTCGAGGATGACGGTCATGCCCGGCTCCACCTGTGCGGCGACGAGGCTGGCGATGGCGAACTTCTCGTCGGGCCGGCGCTGGCTGCGGGCGACGAAGTCGTATTCCTGTGCGACGGCGTCGGTCTCGACCAGCGAGGCGCCGCCGTGATGGCGCCGCACGATCCCGCGTTCCTCGAGCTGGTCGAGGGCGCGCCGCACGGTCGAGAGCGAGCCGCCGAAGCGCGCCGCCAGCGTATGGAGGTCCGCGTATTTATGCGTCCGGATATGCCGTTCGATGGAATCGGTGCGCTGCTTGCTGGTCATGGCGGGGCCGGCGGGCGGGTGAGCTGCGCGAAGAGCCCGAGGTAGGCGCGCAGCTGCCGGCCGGGGTCAAACTGGGCGCAGGCATGGGCGCGGGCGCGGACCGAACAGGCGCGGCGGAAGTCCGCGTTGGCGAGGAGCGGCTGCAGCCGGGCGAGAAACCCGGCGCGGTCGCCGTGCGGCACGACCCAGCCGCTCTGGCCGGGCAGGAAACACTCGCTGATGCCCTGGGCCGCGTAGACGACCGCGGGCAGCCCGTGCGCCTGCGCCTCGATGATGAAATTGGACAGCGATTCGCTCCGCGAGGCGTGGACGGCGACATCGGCGGCGCGGTAGAGGGCGGAGGGGTCGGCCTGGAAGCCGAGGAACTTCACGCGGGAGTCGAGCTGCCGCTCCGTCGCCAGGCGCTCGCAGGCGGCCAGGGCGGGGCCGGTGCCGGCGAGCCAGAGCTGCCAGTTGGTGCCCGGGTGGAGCGCGTCGGCCACCTCGATCAGCTCGCGCTGGTTCTTTTCCGGCCGGAACATGGCGACGCAGACCAGGACGACGGTGGCCGGGCCCGCGCCCAGTTGCGCGCGGAGAGCGGCGTTGCGCGCGAGCTCCGCCTCGGGCGGGAACACGAGCGAATTGTAGATGACGGAAATCTTCCCCTCCGGCAGGCCCAGGTGGGCGACAAGGTTGGACCGGGCCTCCTGGCTGTTGGCGACGATGTGCCGGGCGGTGCGCAAGGAGCGCCGGAAGAGCCACGGCAGGGGCTTGCCCGTGCGCATCGTGGCGACCACGACGACGGCGGGAAATCTTTCCTGGATGATCCCGGCGTAGCAGTTGGCCATCCGGCCCATGCAGAGCACGATGTCCGGCGCGAGGGCGGCCACGGTGCGCCGCAGGCCGGGTGCGAACCAGTCGAGCCCCGTGTCGAAGGGCTGCAGCACCCGGCGGGCGACGGCCGGGCTGCAGGTGGCGGCCAGCGGGCCGCCCGGGCGGAAGGTGAGCAGGGTGGAGTCATGCCCGGCGGCGGCGAAGGCGCCGGCCAGCAGGATGGACTGCCGCTCGGTGCCGCCGCTGCGGAGATGGTCCTGAATCACGAGGATTTTCATTGCGAGGCGGGGCGGCCCGGGGAAAATCGGCCAATTAGGCGTTTCATGATGTTATGAACCATTTGCTCGTTCGCTGGCTCGTGCTGGCCCTCGGCGTGCTCCTCGCCACCAAGCTGGTGCACGGCATCCATTGCTCGGATGTCTCGACCCTGATCGTGGTGGTCCTGCTGCTGAGCCTGTTCAACGCGATCCTCAAGCCCATCCTGCTGTTGTTCACGCTGCCGTTCATCATTCTGACGATGGGGCTCGGGGTGGTCCTGATCAATGCCTTGTTGTTCTTTTGGGCGGGAAACCTTGTGGAGGGCTTTTATGTGGCGGACCTGTGGGCCGCCTTGTGGGGCGGGGTGGTCGTCAGCCTCACGAACCTGGTGGTGAGCGTGCTCACGAAGGGCCCGCCGAAACCACCGAGGGCGCCGCAGCGCACCGACGTGATCGACATCTAACCCCGGCCGGCGGGTTTGGGCCTGCCGTAGTGTGGCGTCGCGGGGGGAGTTTCCATTTGACGGTTTTTGGCGGCGTGGCGACGGTGGGGCCATGGCTGATACCACGGAATATGATCTGGTCGTCATCGGCGGCGGACCCGCGGGCTATGCGGGCGCGATCCGCGCCGGGCAGCTCGGCAAGCGCGTCGCGTGCGTCGAACTCGAGCGGGCGGGCGGCACGTGCCTAAACTGGGGCTGCATCCCGACCAAGGCGCTGCTGAAGAGCGCGGAGTTGTATCAGAAAATCAAGAAGGCCGAGGTATTCGGCCTCACCGTCAAGGAAGTGTCGTTCGATTTCGCGAAGGTCATGGCCCGCTCGCGCACGGTCGCGGCGCAAATGGCCAAGGGGGTCGAGTTCCTGCTGAAGAAGAACAAGGTCGATTACTTCACGGGCCGGGCGCAGGTCACCCTGCCAGGCCTGGTGGAAATCACCGCGGGCGCGCAGCAGGGGACTTTTCTGAAGGCGAAAAACATCCTGCTGGCCACGGGCTGCCGCATGCGCCGCCTGCCCGGGCTGCCGGTCGACGGAGTCCGCGTAATGACCTCCCGCGAGGCGCTCGCCGGCACCACACTGCCCAAGTCCATCGTCATCGTCGGCGCGGGCGCAATCGGCGTGGAATTCGCCTATTTCTACAATGCCTTGGGTGCCAAGGTGACGCTGGTGGAAATGCTGCCGCAGATCCTGCCGGTCGAGGATGAGGACGTGGCCCGGACGCTGCACCGCTCGTTCGAGAAGCAGGGCATCGTCATCCACGCGGGCACGAGGTGTGAGAATTTCCGCGTCGGCGAGAATTCCGTGCAACTCACCCTCGTGAAGGACGGCCAGAGCGAGGAAATCGAGGCCGAGTCCGTGCTCCTGGCCGTCGGCGTCGAGGCGAACATCGAGGGCGTGCTCTCGGCCAAGGTGACGCCGGAGCTCGACCGCAACTACGTGAAGGTGGGCGACGATTACCAGAGCAGCGTGCCGGGCATCTACGCGGCCGGCGACATCATCGGGCCGCCGTGGCTCGCGCACGTGGCGACCTACGAGGCCGTCAACGCCGTCAACGGCATGTTCGGCCACGGCACACCGAAGCGGGTGAAGAATTTCCCGGGCTGCACCTACTGCCAGCCGCAGGTCGCCAGCACCGGCCTGACCGAGCGGGCGGCGAAGGAGAAAGGCTTGGCCTACAAGGTCGGCAAGTTTCCGTTCCTGGCCTCGGGCAAGGCGGTGGCGTCGGCGGAGGCGGAGGGCTTCGCCAAGGTCATCAGCGACGCGACGACGGGCGAGATTCTCGGGGCGCACATCATCGGGGCCGAGGCGACCGAGCTGATCGCCGAGTACGGCCTCGCGGTCGAACTCGAGGCGACGGTGGAGGACATTCACCGGACGATCCACGCGCACCCGACGCTGAGCGAGGCGCTGATGGAGGCCGCCGCGGCGACGACGGGCGAGGCGATTCATATCTGAACTGCTGCCCCCACGGAGCACTGATTACGGCCCTGCTTCGCTCATGCCCCAACTGCGAACCAAGGCCACTTTTCCCTTCCTGGCTGCGCTCTTGCTGGTGGCGTCGGTCCCGCTGCGTTCCGCCGCCGCTCCCGCCGCCGCCGGAAAGCCCAACATCCTGCTCATCCTCGCCGACGACCTTGGTTACGGCGACGTGCGCTGCTACAATCCGCAGCGCGGGAGGATTCCCACGCCGAGCATTGACCGCCTGGCGCAGGAAGGCCTGCGCTTCACGGACGCGCACTCGAGCAGCGGTGTCTGTTCCCCTTCGCGCTACAGCTTGCTGACGGGTCGCTACCACTGGCGGACGCGGCTGCAGGCGGGGATTGTCGGGTATCTGGAGCGACCCCTCATCTCGCCGGACCGCCTGACCCTCGCCGGACTCCTCCGGCAGCAGGGCTACCACACCGCGGCCATCGGCAAATGGCACCTGGGCTGGGACTGGGCCATCCCGGAAGGCCAGCGGGCGTTATTCGCCCCGGCGATCGGCTCGACACCGGCGGTGACCGGCGCGCATCTCGCCGCCTGGAAGGCCGCCTACACCCAGCCCATCGGCGGTGGCCCGATCACGCGGGGATTTGACAGCTATTTTGGCACGGACGTGCCGAACTGGCCGCCTTACTGTTTCATCGAGAACGACCACACGGTGGGCGTGCCGAGCGAGTTCCTGCCCGCCGACGATTTCCGACCCCTGCGGGCCAGCCTGCCCGGACCGGCGCTCCCGGGCTGGCAGTTGGAAGACGTGCTCCCGACGGTGGCCGACCGCGCCTGTGCCTTCATCCGCAGCCGGGCGCAACAGCCGGAGCCGTTCTTTCTCTATCTGCCCCTCACGGCCCCGCACACGCCGCTGGCGGTCAATCCCCAGTGGCGCGGCAAAAGCGGGCTCAACGCCTATGCCGACTTCGTCATGGAGACCGACGCGGTCGTCGGCCGGGTGCTGGCGGCCCTCGAGCAGAGTGGGGCGGCGGACCGGACCCTGGTCATTTTCACCAGTGACAATGGGTGCACTCCGATCATCGGCGTGAAGGACCTCGAGGTGAAGGGTCATTACCCGAGCGGCCCCTGGCGCGGCTACAAGGGCGATGCCTGGGAGGGTGGGCATCGCATACCGTTGATCGTGCGCTGGCCCGGGAAGGTGACGGCCAACGCGCAGTGCGACCAACTGGTGCAGCAGGCGGACTTCATGGCCACCTTCGCCGAAATGTTCGGCACCCGGCTGCCGGACAACGCGGGCGAGGACAGTTTCAGCCTGCTCCCGCTCCTGCGTGGCGGGCAGCAACCCATCCGCTCGCTCACGGTCAACTCGGCGGTCAGCGGGCTGCCCGCCCTGCGGCAGGGCGAGTGGAAAGTCATCTTTGGACTGGGGGGAGGGGGCTTGGTGCTGCCGGGCGCCACCGCGGAGATCTACCCGGCCGGCGTACAGCTGTATCACTTGTCCGCCGATCCCGGAGAGACGCGGAACCTGGCGGCGGCCCACCCGGAAATCGTCGCCGCCCTCACGGCGGAGATGGCAAAACTCGTCCGCGACGGTCGCTCCACGCCCGGAGCGCGGCAGGCCAATGACGTCGCGGTGCAGTGGCGGCGCTTCCTGGATTCACCACCCGCACCAGGCCGGCCGAATGAGCCCAAGCGGAAATCGGACGACTGAGTTTCGCCTCCCCTGGCCGGGCGGGCAGGGCGAGATTTGGTGCGAACGCCGGGAGTCGAACCCGGATCAATGGCTTCGGAGGCCACTACACTATCCATTGTGCTACGCTCGCAAGAACGCCCGAAAAATCCCTGCCGGACCGTTGCCTGTCGAGCGCAAAGACGGCCCGGGCCGGCCTACTTCGCCGGTTCCCGCGTGAAGCGGTGGACGAAAAAATAATAGATGGCGCCCAGCACGGCCAGCGCGCCGACAGCCCAGAGCGTGACCTGGTGCAGCTCGCCGCGCATCAGCGCCTCGTCCTTGCCAGCCTGGATGCCGACCCAGCAGAGCACGGCGCACCAGACGGCGGAGCCGATGAGCGTGAAGACGGAAAACTTCACGTAGTTCATCCGCACGATGCCGGCGGGGATGCCGATGAGGTGGCGCACGACGGGCAGCAGGCGCGACGCGAAGATGCCGAAGCTGCCGAAGCGGGCGGCCCAGCGCTCGGCCGCCTCCACCTTGGCGGGCGGCACGAAGATGAATTTCCCGTAGCGGAGCACGAGCGGCCGGCCGGCCCAGCGGGACACCCAGTACATCGCGGTGGCGCCAATCCACGAGCCGAGGGCGCCGGCGAGCACGATGCCGAGAAAAGTCATGTTGCCCGATTTCTGCGCGGCGATGATGGCGGGCGGGATGATCAGCTCACTCGGCAGCGGCACGATCGAGCTTTCGATCGCCATCAGCAGAACGATCAGCGGGTAGCCACCCGTGGCGAGCGATTGGTTGTACCAGTCGAAGAGTCCCTTGAAGAGGTCATGCATGGGGCGAAAAAAAGGCAGGCAGCGGAAGGCTGCCTGCCGGGAAAGGAGCGACGCGGCTCAGACGTCGGGCTTGGTCTTGCGGAGGCCCTGGACGCGATCGCCGGCCTTCCACTGGCCGCGTTTCTTGAGCAGGTCGACGCGCTCGAAGCGCTTGAGGACGTTGCGTTTAATGACGAGACCGGAGATGCCTTGGAGGCTTTTGTGCTGGGACATGGTGGTAAAAGGGTGGATGGCGAGTTGCTAAAGGGGCAGGTTGGTAGCGTTCGACCCTGCCCATGACAAGTACTTTTCTCCCACGCGCTCGGCCCGCACGACGAGCCACTCGGGTGTCGCGTAGGGATGGCGGCCCAGAACGTGGGCCTCGAGCGCGGGGATCTTGCCAGGCAAGCACTTAAGACAGAGGCGAAACTCCTCCGTGCGCTCCGGCCGGCCCTCCCAGACGTAGTGCGACGCGATCGGCCCCTCAACCTGTGCGCAGGCGGCCAGGCCGCGGGCCACGACCTCGGCGGCGAGTTTCTCGGCGTCGGCCCGCGTGGCCAAGGTTGTCCAGGCGATGAACATGCCGCAGCGTTTCCCTGCGGCGCGGGCCGGGCAAGCCGGGAAATTGACCCTTGACGCGCCACCGGCCGGGCCTACTTCTAACCGTTTCACCGCAGCCAAACGCCCGCACATGAGAGACGATTACATCAAAGACGCGCTCAAGGTCATTCCCGACCCGAACATGCTCATCAACGTGGTTTCGCGCCGCGTGAAGCAGCTCCGCCGCGGCAACCGCCCGCTCGTCGAGTCGCTCGAGAAGCTCTCGGCCGAGGACACCGCCCTGCGCGAGATCAGCGAAGGCAAGATCAGCTACGAGATCAGCGAGGCCTGAGCCGCGGACGAGATTCGACATTTCAAGGCGGCCCGTTCTGCTGTGGAGCAGACCCGGAGCCGCCTTTTTCATGCCCCGGTTTTCCGCCCACCCATGAGCGCGCAGAAGAAAGACGCCACCCGCTACACCGAGGTGCGCAACGCCAAGGCGCTGCGGGACTTCTTCGTGGACGAGCGCTTCGAGGCCGGCATCGCGCTCAAGGGCACCGAGGTGAAGTCCATCCGCGCCGGCAAGGCGCAGATCAGCGACGCCTTTGGCCGGGTGGAGAAGGGCGAGCTCTGGTTGTACAACGCCCACATCGAGCAGTACGCCTTCGGCAACATCAACAACCACGACGCCCGCCGAATCCGGAAGCTGCTGCTGCACGCGCACCAGATCCGCAAGATCGCCCAGGCGCTCAACGCCGGCGGCCGCGCCCTGGTGCCGCTGCGGATGTATTTCAAGGAGGCGCTGGTGAAGGTCGAGGTCGCGCTCTGCACCGGCAAGAAGCTCTTTGACAAGCGCGAGACGCTGAAGAAGAAGGCCCTGATGCGCGACGAGGACAAGGCCATCAAGTTCCGCCGCTGATGAGCACCGAACTTCAGACCGTCACTTTCCGCGTACCCGCGAGCACGTCGAACTGCGGCTCGGGCTTCGATACGCTCGGGCTCGCGTTGGCGCTGTACAACCGGGTGACGCTCACACGTGCCGCCGGCAGCTCGCCGCTGCCGGCGCGGCCGGCCGACCGCCGCGCCCATGCGATGGTGACCGAGACGGCCGCCCTGTTTTTCCAGGCGTCGGGCCGGGCGCCGGCGGGATTCCGCTATCGGATCGAAGGCGACGTGCCCACGGCGCGCGGCCTTGGTTCGAGCGTGACGGTGATCGCCGGGGTCCTGGCCGGACTGGACATCCTGCACGGCGCCGACTGGTCGCGGCACAAGCTGGTGGAGTTCACCACGGCGCTCGAGGGGCATCCGGACAATGCCAGCGCCGGCATCCTCGGCGGATTCTGTGTGTCCCGCTGCGCCCCGGGGACGGGCGAGTACCTCGACACGGTGCGCGTCAGCGTGCCGGCGAGCCTGGCCTTCGTGGTGGCCTCGCCGGATACCGAGCTACTGACCAAGGAGTCGCGCGGGTTGCTGCCGGGGGCGGTGCCGTTCTTTGACGCGGTGAAGAGCATCAACAGCGCCGCCTACCTGACGGCGGCGTTCGCGACGGGCGACTTCGAAAAACTCCGCCACGCCGCGGGTGATTTCATGCACGAACCGTACCGGCTGCCGCGGATTCCCGGGGCGGGCGCGGCACTGGCGGCGGGGGTCGCCGCGGGCGCCTTGACCGGCTGGCTGAGCGGCAGCGGCTCGAGCGTGCTGTGTGTCAGCCCCCAGGCCGAGGCGGAGAAGGTGGCGGCCGCGATGGGCGCGGCATTCGGCCGGGAGTCCGTGCCGTGCGCGACGCGGGTGCTCGCCGCCGACAACGGTGGCCTGCAGTTAGTGTGAAGCCGAACCGGCCTTGAGCAGGGCGACGCCGGCCTCCGGCCAGTGCCGGGCGATCTCGTCGGCGAGCTTCTGCCAGTGGAAGGGCTTGGACACGACCGCCTTCACGGGCGACGCGGCCACCAGTTGCTCCATGGCCTCGTCGATAGGATGGCCGGTGATGAGGATGAAGGGCACGCCGGAGACGATGCCGGCCGCGCGCTCCATCAGCTCGAATCCGGTCAAGTCCGGCATGTCGTAGTCGGTGACCACCGCCCCGGGGTTGAGTCCGGGCAGGGCCGCGAGCGCCTCGGACGGATTCGAGAAGGTCACGACCGGACAGTCGAGGTGTTCGGACAGCAGCTGCTGGAGCAAGTCGGTATAGGACTTATCGTCATCGACGATGACCAGGGCCTTGCGCGGGGTGGGGTTCACGGGGCGGGAGAGGAGGAGATGGCGAACGCGCGGCGAGTTCGCAATGCGCACAGCGCTTGATTCGTAATGATACTTAACGAGGATGCCGCTCATGCTGCACATTGTGCTCTTTCAGCCCGAGATCGCGCCAAACACTGGCAATATCGGGCGCCTGTGCGCGCTCACGCGGTCGCGTTTACATCTTATTCACCCGCTCGGGTACAAAATCACCGACAAGAACCTCAAGCGCGCCGGGATGGATTACTGGAAAGCGCTCGACGTCCACGAGCACGCGGACTGGGCGGCGTTCCGGGCGAGTCCGCACGGGCCGAAGCGGCTGTGGCTTTTCACCACCAAGACGGAGCAAAGTTTCTGGGCGGTGCGCTATGCGGACGGCGACGGACTCGTTTTCGGCAACGAAGGCTCGGGAGCGCCGGAGTGGCTGCACGAGGAGATCGGGGCGGCCCGACGCGTGACCATCCCGCACGCCAATCCCGCGCTGCGCTCGCTCAACCTCAGCACGGCGGCGGGCATCGGCTGCTACGAGGCGCTGCGGCAGATCGGGCTGCCGTCGTAGGTCGGGCTTTACGCCCGACGTCCGGATATCGGGCGTAAAGCCCGATCTACATCAAGGCACCCAGCTTCAAATTTCGCCGAGGCGCACGCACGCGACCTCGCGGGTGGGGCCGTCGGCAATGAGCGGCGGCACGGCGAGCTTGCACTTCTCCTGCGCGTACGCGCAACGCGGGTGAAAGGCGCAGCCGGCGGGCGGGTGGAGCGGCGAAGGCGGGTCGCCGGCCAGCACGATGCGCTGGCGGGTGCGCTCGACGTCGGGGTTGGGCGTCGGGATCGCGCTCACGAGGGCGCGGGTGTAGGGGTGCCGCGGCCGCTCGATGACATCGGCGGCGGGCCCGAGCTCGACGATCTTACCGAGGTACATCACGGCGACGCGGTCGGAGATGTGCTTCACGACGGACAGGTCGTGCGCGATGAAGACGAGCGAGAGGTTCATCTCCCGGCAGAGTTGCGCCAGCAGGTTGAGGATCTGCGCCTGGATGGAGACGTCGAGGGCGGAGACGGGCTCGTCGGCGATGATCAGCTCGGGCTCGAGGGCGAGCGCGCGGGCGATCGCAATGCGTTGCCGTTGGCCGCCGGAAAACTCATGCGGGTATTTCCGCATGTACCGCGGGGCGAGCCCGACGGTCTGCATCAGCGCGGCAACGCGGGCGGGAACCTCGGCCGGGGGGCACACGTGGTGGACCAGCAGCGGCTCGGCGAGTGTCGCGTAGACGGTCAGGCGCGGATTCAGCGAGGCATAGGGATCCTGGAAAACCATCTGCATGCCGCGGCGCACGGCGCGCAGCCCGGCGCGCGAGGAGGTGGAAAGATTCTGGCCGTTCAGCACCACGGTCCCCCCGGTAGTGGGCACAAGCTGCATGATGGTGCGGGCGAGGGTGGACTTGCCGCAGCCGGACTCGCCGACGAGCCCCAGCACCTCGCCGCGGCGGACCGAGAGGGTGACGCCATCGACGGCCTTCACGGTGCCGATCTGCCGCTTCAGCACGAAGCCGGAATGGATCGGGAAGTGCGCGCTGACGTCCGTGAGCTGGAGGATGGAGTCGGTCACGGTGGGCGGTGGGTTCAAAGTTCGCCTGTCTGGACGCGGAGGCAGGTCTGGTCGTGTCCGGCGGCCACCGGGGCGAGTTGCGGTACGTCGACATGGCAGCGGTCCACGGCGAAATCGCAGCGTGGAGCAAAGGAGCAGCCGGGGAGCGGCTTCGAGAGGTCGGGCGGCATGCCGGGAATGGTGAAGAGCTCGCTGCCCTTGTCCTGCATCGAGGGGATGGATCGCTGGAGTGCGCGGGTGTAGGGATGCTTCGGCGAATAGAACAGCGTGCGCGTGTCGGCGGTCTCCACGATGCGCCCGGCATACATCACCTGCACCCGGTCGCAGAGGCCGGAGACGACCCCGAGGTCGTGCGTGATGAAGATCACGGCCATCCCGAGCTCCCGCTGCATCTGCTTGATGAGCTCGAGGATTTGCGCCTGCACGGTCACGTCGAGCGCCGTGGTGGGCTCGTCGGCGATGAGGAGTTCCGGCTTGGTGATGAGGGCCATCGCGATCATCACGCGCTGGCGCATGCCGCCGGAGAACTCGTGCGGGTAGAGGTGGATGCGCTTGGTGGCGTCGTTGATGCCCACGGCCTCCAGCATGGCCAGGGCGCGGGCGAGGGCGTCGCGCCGGGAGATTTTCGCGTGGATGAGCAGGGGCTCGATCAGCTGTTCCGATATCCGCACGTATGGATTGAGCGAGGTCATCGGGTCCTGGAAGATCATCGCGACGCGCTTGCCGCGGATGGCCCGCGCCTCCCCGGGCGTGCAGTGCAGCAGGTCCACGCCGTCAAACACCGCGGTGCCGCTCTCGATCCGGCCGGGCGGCTGCGGGATGAGCCCCATGATGGAATAGCAGGTAACGGACTTGCCGGAGCCGGACTCGCCGACGATGCCGAGCGTCTCGCCCCGCTCGACGCTGAAGCTGATGCCATCCACCGCGCGGTAGACTCCGGTGCGGGTGTGAAACCAGGTGCGGAGGTCGGTGACGGTGAGGAGCGGCATCAGGGAAAAGCGTCAGGCGTGAGGCATGAAGCGGCGGCCAACGGCGGCAACGCTATTTCGCCCCGCCGGCGCGGGAATCCGAAGTCGCAACCGCGGCGGCGACGACGGAGGCCGCAATGTCCGCCAGGTCGCCCCCGCCGGTCGGCGCGCAACCGGGCGGCTGGAGCAGGGTGGCAGGCGCGGAAAATACGGGGCCGGTGCGGACGGGATTGGTCGGGCCGAAGAGCGCGACCAGCGGCACGCCGAGGGCGTTGGCGAGGTGCATGCCGCCGGTGTCGTTGGTGACGAGGAGCCGGCACGCGCGCAGGCGGGCCGAATACTCGGGCAGGGTGGTGCGCCCCGCGAGGTCCTCGACCCGGTTGCCGAATCCGGCCGCGATGGCCGCGGCGATGGGCGCGTCGTTGGCCGTGCCGAAGAGCACGAAGTTCTCGGCCGGCAGCGACTCGATCAGGGCGCGCCAGTGCGACACCGGCCAGCGCTTGGCGGGGTTGTTCTCCGAGCCGCAGATCAGGCCGATGGGCGAAGCGGCGAGGGGCGTGGGGCGGTCGGCGAGGGGTGCCCGGTCGGGTGCGACTTCGAGCCCGAAGTGGCGGAGGAAGTTCTCCCACAGCTCGAGCTGGTGATGTGTGCGCTCGTCGAAGTCCGCTGGCACCGCGTAGGCGTGGGTGAGGAGCGGCCGATGCTGGCCGGGTCGGACGAGGCCGAAGCGCTGGGGGCAGCCGGCCAGCCAGGCCTCGAGATCGCCGCGAACGGAATTGGTGAAGAGCAGCCACGTGTCCGGATAGGCGCGGCGCAGCCGCCAGAAATGGGCGAAATAACCCCAGCCCCGCGCCGGCACGGCGTGGACACGATCGGCGACGCCCCAAGACTCGATCAGCGGGAGGAACTGGGCCTTGGCCACGAGAGTGAGCTCGGCGTCGGGCCGCGACGCGCGCAACGCGCGGAGGAGCGGCAGCGCCATCACGACGTCGCCCAGCCAGTTCGGCAGCCGGACGTAGACCCGGGTCTTGCGCGGCAGGGCGGGCAGTCCGCGGAGGCGCAGGTCGTCAGCGAGCAGGTTGCGCTTGGACTCGAGCCGGAAGCGGCGCGCGGGAACGTCCTGATGGCGCCAGCGGTCGTGCGCCCAGAGCCAGGAGGCGCAGAGCTGCTCGTCGCCGCGGAGGAGTTCCTCCAGCCAGCGGTTGAGTGCGACGGTGATGCCCGCGGCGGTGCCGTCGTGGGCGATGAGGTTCGTCTCGAACTCGACGCGCCAGAATCCGATGCGGCGCGGGTAGAACGTGCGGACCTCCGCGCCGAATTTGGCGGCGAGCAGGCCCGGCAGCTCGGTGGTGGAGCAGACGCGGTCAAAGAAGGTGGTGAGCACGCCCTGCATGCCGGCGTTCTGGTCCATCAGGATGCCGACGCAGCCGGACCCGCGCAGGGTCTTGAGCGCCTCGGCGAAACCCTCCTTGCGCGACAGCAGCCGCATGCCGAACCGTTCGCGCGTGGACTGGACGAAATTGTTGGCGGCGGCGTTTTCCAGCGGGCGGAAGATGATGCCGAACTCGGGCAGCGGGACCGGGCTGAGCAGCTTGAGCCAAGTCTGGGTCTCCCAGAGGGCGAGATGCAGCGTGGCCAGCACGACGGGGCGCGGCCGGCCGGCGAGTTCGTGCGCCAAGGTGGCGGTGGACGGGGCCAGCCGGGCGATCCGGCGAATGCGGCGTTCGTTCAAAAACGGCGCGGCGAGCGAGAGCAGCCCGGTTTCGACCAGCTGCCGCGAACTGGCGCGGGCGATGCGACGCCGCCACCGGGCATCGCGCGCGGGAAACGCGTGGTCGAGATTGGACAGTGCGACCCGGCGGCGGCGGGCGGAGAGCCAGTAGAGGGCCTCGCCGAGGATCACCGACAGGCCATGCAGCAGCCACTCCGGCAGATGGGCCAGCGTCCAGCCGAGGGTTTGAAGCAACAATTTGAGCACGCGCGGTTTGATTAGCGTTTGATTTGGAGGGCAAACTGCATCAAACGATGCGGCCCGGCGGTTAAAAGCAGATTCTGACCCCCTCTCGCGGAACCATGACCGAACTTCTCATCATCAAACCCTCCTCCCTGGGCGACATCGTCCACGGGCTGCAGGTGGCGACGTCACTGAAGGCGCAGTGCGAACGGCTGCGCATTTCCTGGATCGTGGCGGATGTTTTCGCGCCCATCGTGCGCGCCTGCGAGGCGGTGGACCATGTGTATGTGTTCGAGCGCAAGGGCGGGGCGAAGGGTTTCCTGAAGCTCATGCAAGAGGTGCGGAAGACGAAGTTCGACTACGCCTTCGACCTGCAGGGCCTGCTGCGGACCGGGCTGATGATTTCCCGCGCGCATGCGAAGCTCAAGGTGGGCCGGACCGATGCGCGGGAGTGGGCGGGGATGTTTTACGACGAGAAGGTGCCCCTGCCGCCGGACGGGCGCCGGAGCCATGCGGTGGAGATTCTACTGCAGTTCTGCCCGGTGCTCCGGGCCAAGCCGGAATTGCGCGGCACGCTGAAGTTCCGCGAAGTCGACGCCCTCCACCTCAGCTTTGCCGAGGGCCACGGCGGGGCGAAGCCGATCCTGATGTTCCCCGACAGCCGCCGCGCCGAGAAATGCTGGGGCGGTTTCAAGCAGCTGACCGAGATGATCCTGCGCGAGAACCGTACCCGCAAGGTCATCTGGGCCGGCAGCAACCGCGTGCTGGACCGCAGCGCCTATCCCGCGACGCAATTTCTCAACCTCACCGCCAACACCAGCCTCGTGTCGCTCCCGGCCCTGATCAAGCGGGCGGACTGGGTCATCACGAACGACAGCGGCCCGATGCACCTCGCCGTCGCATTGGGCGTGCGCACGCTGGGCATCTTCGGCCCGACCGACCCGCGGCTTTTCGGGCCGTACCCGCTGACCGGGCCGACCAACTTTGTCGTGCAGGCGCCCGTCGGCGACCTCAAGCTCCTCTCGGCCAAGGACGTCTACGCCCGCTTCCAGCGGGCCCGGGCGCGTTTCGAAAAAAGCCGCTAACCCCATCCGCCATGCTCGATCCCAAACTCCTCCGCGAGTCGCCCGACCTCGTCCGGGCGGCGATTGCCAAGAAACATCTCGAGGTTGATCTCGACGCCGTGCTGGCGGTCGACGCCGCCTGGCGCACCCAGCTGCAGGAAGTCGAGGCGCTCCGCGCCGCGCAGAAGGCCGCCAATGCCGCCACCGCCTCGCTGCCCAAGGGCTCGCCGGAATTCGCCGCCAAGATCGCCGAGATGAAGGCCGTGTCGACCCAGGTGAAGGAGCGCGACGCGAAGCTGAAGGAGATGGAGGAGCAGCTGCGGAACGCGATGCTGACGCTGCCGAACATCCCCCACGCCAGCGTGCCCGAGGGGCGCACCCCGCAGGACAACGTGGTCGCCGCAACACACGGCGACCCGGCCCAGGTCGGGGCGCACGCGCGGCCGCACTGGGAAATCCCGGGCTTCGAGAAGCTCTTTGATTTTGCGCGCGGCGCCAAGGTCACGGGCGCGGGCTTTCCGTTTTTCATCGGCGACGGCGCGAAGCTCGTGCGGTCGCTGCTACACTTCTTTTTGGAGGAGGACGGCAAGGCCGGCTACGTCGAAGTCAGCCCCCCGATCTTCGTCAACGCGGCCAGTGCGACCGCCACCGGCGCGCTGCCGGACAAGGAAGGCCAGATGTACGAGACGACGCCAGACCGGCTGTTCGCGGTACCGACCGCGGAATTGCCGCTGACGAATTTCTTCCGCGACGAGATCCTCGATGAATCCGTGCTGCCGGTTTACCGCTGCGCGTACACGCCGTGTTTTCGTCGCGAGGCGGGCAGCTACGGTAAGGACGTGCGCGGGCTCAACCGCGTGCACCAGTTTGACAAGGTGGAGCTGCTGAAGTGGGTGCATCCGGCGACGAGCTATGACGAACTCGACAAATTGCGCGACGATGCCGAGCGGCTGCTGCAGAAGCTTGAGCTGCCGTACCGCGTGCTGCTGATGTGCGGCGGCGACCTGGGTTTTGGGCAGGCGAAAAAGTACGATCTCGAAGTCTGGGGTGCGGGCCAGAAGCGCTGGCTGGAAGTGTCAAGCTGCTCGAACTACGAGGCGTTCCAGGCCCGCCGGGCGCAGATCCGTTTCCGGTCGAAGGAGACGGGCAAGCCCGAGCTGGTGCACACGATCAACGGCTCGGGTCTCGCCGTGCCGCGCGTGCTGGCGGCGCTGCTCGAGAACAACCTGCAGGCCGACGGCCGGGTCAAAATTCCCGCGGCGCTCGTGCCGTACTTCGGCAAGGAGTACCTCAGCTTCCAGTGACGCGGAAACGAGCAGGCGCCACGGCCGCCGCACGCTGGGCGCAATGCGCGGCGAAGCTGGCCGCGGCCCTGCCGGCCGAGCGGCTGCACCCGGCGGTCCGGGCGTGGGCGGAGGCATCCCCGCGGCGGCAGACGTGGGCGGTAGCCTTTTCGGGTGGCGCGGATTCGCTCTGCCTGCTGCTCCTGCTCTGGGCGCACTGGCCGGAACGCCGGACGCGGCTGCGGGCGCTGCATTTCAACCACCGGCTCCGCGGCGCGGCGTCACGCCGGGACGAGGCTTTCTGCCGCCAGGTGTGCGCGGCGCTGGGCGTAAAGCTGGCCGTGGGACGGTGGCCGGGCGTGCACCGCGGCGCGAGCGAGGCCGAGGCGCGCGCGGCCCGGCACGCGTTCTTTGCCCAAAAAGCGCCGTCGGCGCTCTGGCTCGGCCACCAGCAGGACGACATTGCCGAATCGGTTTTCATGCGGCTGGCGCGCGGCAGCGGCACGGCGGGCCTGGCCGCGCCCCGGCCGGTGCAGGTAATGCCGCGCGGCCGGGTGCACGTGCGGCCGCTGCTCCCGCTCCGGAAGGCCGAGGTGGTCACGGCGCTGCGGCGTTCGGGCGCCACCTGGCGGGAGGACGCGAGCAATGCAGGCCGCGATTTTTTTCGCAACCGGGTCCGGCGCGATGTGCTCCCGGCCTGGGTGAAGGCGGCCGAGCGCGACGCGCTGGCCGGCGCCGCGCGCTCCCGCGACCTGCTGGAGGAGGACGACGCCGCGCTGGAGGCCTGGCTGGCGGAAGTGCGCCCGCTGGCGGCGGACCGCTCGCTGGACCTGCGCCGGCTGGCCGGCAAGCCCCGCGCGCTGGTGCGGCGGGCGTTGCATGGCTGGCTGCTCGCCCAGCCGGGGCCGATCCGGATCTCGCGGCAGGCGTTTGACGCCCTGCTACAGGATGTGATCAGCGGCCGGGCGACCCGGCACAGCATGGGGCGCAACCATTTCGCCGTGATGGGGAAAGGCCGCCTGCGCCTGGCCCCGGCGAGGAAAAAAGCTCGCGGATTCCACGCCCGGTCCAATTGACTTATGGACCGGGAACATTCACGTTCCCGCCTCACTCTAAGCCTACATGTCCGAACCCGATAACAACAAGAAGCGCCGTTCGCTCAAGAACCTGCCGCCGGATCGTTTCCAGCCCAAGATGCTGGTGATCTGGCTCGTCATCGTCCTGGCCGCGCTGTCGCTGCTGTTCTTCGCGCCCGGACGGCTGACCTCGCCTGCCACCGTCAACCTGCAGAAGGTCGTCGAGCTGGCGGAGCAGGGCAAGGTGAAGGAGGGCGTGATCCGGACCGACAGCTCCGGCGGACGCGACTGGGTCGTGATCACGGGCGAGACGAAGGAAGCGCTCCTGGAGAGCGACCGGGGCCCGACGAAGCTGTTTCGCGCGTCCGGCCGCCTGACGGATGCCAACGTCGAGCGCCTGCAGAAATCGCAGGTGTTCACCGAGCCGCCGGCGACCACGCTGATGACCCAGATCGCCGCGCAGGTCATCCCATTCCTGCTGATCATCGGCCTGCTTTATTTCCTCTTCATCCGCCAGCTCCGGCAGGCGGGCAAGGGCGCGCTCAGCTTCGGCAAGAGCCGCGCCAAGCTGCTGACGCGCGACCGCGACAAGGTGACCTTCGCCGACGTCGCGGGCTGCGACGAGGCCAAGGAAGAGGTCAGCGAGGTCGTCGAATTTCTGAAGGACCCGAAGAAGTTCACCAAGATGGGCGGCAAGATCCCGAAGGGCATCCTCATGGTCGGCCCCCCGGGCACCGGCAAGACGCTCCTCGCCAAGGCGGTTGCGGGCGAGGCCGACGTGCCGTTCTTCAGCATCTCGGGCTCGGACTTCGTGGAGATGTTCGTGGGCGTCGGCGCGAGCCGCGTGCGCGACATGTTTGAGCAGGGCCGCAAGAGCGCCCCGTGCCTGATTTTCATCGACGAGATCGACGCGGTGGGCCGCCAGCGCGGCGCCGGCGTCGGCGGCGGCAACGACGAGCGCGAGCAGACGCTCAACTCGCTGCTGGTCGAGATGGACGGCTTCGACACCACCGAGGGCGTCATCATCATCGCGGCGACCAACCGCCCCGACGTGCTCGACAGCGCGCTGCTGCGGCCGGGCCGGTTCGACCGCCAGATCATGGTGGACCTGCCGGACATCCTCGGCCGGGAACAGATTCTCCGCGTGCATGCCCGCAAGATCAGCCTGGCCGAGAGCGTGGACCTCAGCGTCATCGCCCGCGGCACGCCCGGGCTGTCCGGCGCGGACCTTGCCAACCTGCTCAACGAGGCGGCGCTGCTGGCCGCCCGCCGCAACAAGAAGCGCGTTGAGATGATCGACGTGGACGATGCGCGCGAGAAGGTCCAATTCGGCCGCGAACGGCGCCGGGTCATGGACGACGAGGAAAAGAAGCTCACGGCGTACCACGAGGCGGGCCACGCGCTCGTCCAGGCGGTGCTCGATGACGGGCATCTGCCGGTGCACAAGGTGACCATCATCCCGCGCGGCTCCAGCCTGGGCAGCACGATGTTCATCCCGAAGAAGGACATTCTCACGCACGCGATGAAGCGGATGCTCAACCAGATCGCCATGGGCCTGAGCGGCCGCATCGCCGAGGAACTGGTGATGGGCGACGTTTCCAGCGGCGCCGGCGGCGACATCAAGCAGGTCACCAACATTGCCCGCCACATGGTGTGCGACTGGGGCATGAGCGCGCTCGGCATGATTTCCTACGGCGAAAATTCCGACACGGTGTTTCTGGGCCGGGAGATTCAGCGTCACCACGCCTACAGCGAGGAGACCGCCCGCAAGATCGACTCCGAGATTTCCCGGATTGTCGACGAGCAGTACAAGCGGGCGAAGGAGATCATCCTCAGCAAGCGCGACGCGCTCGACAAGATCGCGGTCGCTTTGCTCGAGCACGAGACGATCGAGGGGAAGCACGTGCTGGAGATCCTCCAGTTCGGCGAGCTGCGCTCCCCGGTCGTGGTGGACCGCACCGCCAAGGCGGACGCGAAGCCCTCGGACAAGAAGGCGGCCGAGAAGGCTGCGGCCGCGGCGACGCTGCCGGCCGGCGGAGCCACGCCGTCGCCGACCCCGGCCTGATGGCCGGCCGGTCGGCCGAGACGCGAAAATCGTCCTTGGATTTGCGGGGCCGGCGAGCACTGTAGGGTTTTCCGCATGAAAATCTGCTGCATTGGAGCTGGTTACGTCGGCGGCCCCACCATGGCGATGATCGCCCTGAAGGCCCCCGACATCGAGGTGAACGTCGTGGACATGAACGCGGCGCGCATTGCGGCCTGGAATTCGGGCGCACTGCCGATCTATGAGCCCGGGCTCGCGGAGGTCGTGCAGCAGACGCGGGGCAAGAACCTGCATTTCTCGACGGATGTGGCCGCCGCGATCAAGGCCGCCGACATCATCTTCGTGGCCGTCAACACTCCCACCAAGACCTATGGCGTGGGTGCGGGCCGGGCCGCGGACCTGCGGTTCATCGAGTCGGTCGCGCGCACGATCGCCGAGGTGGCGACCGGGCCGAAGATCATCGTCGAGAAGTCGACGATCCCGGTGAAGACGGCGGAGACGATCAAGGACATCCTCGCGGCCAACACCCGCGGGATCAAATTCGAGGTGCTCTCGAACCCCGAGTTCCTGGCGGAGGGCACGGCGGTGGCCGACCTCCTGTCGCCGGACCGCGTGCTGATCGGCGGCGAGCGCACGCCGGGCGGCGAGAAGGCGCTGCAGGCCCTGGTGGAGATTTACGCCCGCTGGGTGCCGCGCGACCGGATCATCACGACCAACCTCTGGTCATCGGAGCTCTCGAAGCTGGTGGCGAACGCGTTCCTCGCGCAGCGCATCTCCTCGATCAACTCCATCTCGGCGTTGTGCGAGGCGACCGGCGCCGACGTGGACGAGGTGGCCAATGCCATCGGCCGGGACTCGCGCATCGGGCCGAAGTTCCTGAAGGCCTCGGTGGGCTTCGGCGGCTCGTGCTTCCAGAAGGACATCCTCAACCTCGTCTACTTGTGCGAGCACTACGGGCTGCCGGAGGTGGCCGCCTACTGGGACGGCGTGGTCAAGATGAACGACTGGCAGAAGCGGCGGTTCGCGGGCAAGATTTCGCGCGCGCTGTTCAATACCGTGGCCGACAAGAAAATCGCGATCCTGGGCTTTGCCTTCAAGAAGGACACGAACGACACGCGCGAGTCGGCCGCGATTGCCATCTGCCGCGACCTGCTGGCGGAGCAGGCCAAGGTCGTGGTTTACGACCCGAAGGTGACGGCGGACGAGATCCGCGCGGACGTGCTCGGCAAGGACCGGGACGACCCGCGGCTGACCGTGGCCAAGTCCGCCTACGAGGCGGCGGATGGCGCGCACGCCATTGCCGTGGTGACGGAATGGGATGAATTCAAGAAACTGGACTACGCGAAGATGCTCAAGGGCATGCACAAGCCGGCGTTCATCTTTGACGGGCGCAACATCCTGGACCTGGCCAAGCTGGAGGCGCTCGGCTTCCGCACTTACGGCATCGGGAAGTGACGGCGGTGGTCTGGGGGTAGGGCGGGTTATCCTTAACCCGCCGCGTTTGGCTCCGACCGAGCGTAACCGGCGCGTTAGGGACAACGCGCCCTACCGATAAACCGGCGTGTTCGGAATCACGGGTCGGAGACCCGTGCCACGGCGATCGTCAGACGATCGGCAGGCCGCGGAATTTGCCGCCGAGCACGGGTTCGGACGGGCAGGCGAGCCAGCGGTCGAGCATCGTGGCGTAGACGCTGCGAAAGTCCGTGGTGAAGGCCAGGTCCTCGTTGGGCGCGAGATTGAGGGCCGGCGCCGTGCCGTGCAGGCCGCCCTGGACGCGGGAACCCATGACGAAGAGCGGCGCGGCCGTGCCGTGGTCGGTGCCGCGGCTCTCGTTCTCGCTGGGTCGGCGGCCGAACTCGGAGAAAGTCATCGTGGCGACCTGGCCGTCGAGCTTGTGGTCCTCGAGATCGCGCTGAAATGCGGCGAGGCCCTCGGAGAGCGTGGTGAGCAGGTTGGCCTGCTGGTTGGCCTGGTTGCTGTGCGTGTCGAAGCCGCCCAGCGAGACGAAGTAGACCCGGGTGGGCAGGCCGGCCGCGATCAGCGCCGCGACATTGCGGAGCGAGGCGGCGAATGGGTTGCGCGGATAGGTTGCGGAGGGCTGGTAGCCGCCGAGCACCCGCTGGACCTTCTTCTCGGTGACGAGCGAGTCCATCAGCGTGTGCCGCAGGAAGGTCGCGCTGTCGTTGCCGGCGGCGCCGGTCTGGTTGGCAAGTGTCTCAAGCAGCTGACGACTTTCCTCGTTCTCGTGGTGGTTGCCGGCGCCGGGCAGCAGGCCGAAGGTCGGATGCACGCTGGCGCTGAGGAAGGACTGCGGTACGCCGTTGCTGATGTGCACGCCGACCGGGCCGGCGGCCCCGGCGGGCTGGCCCGCGCAGGCGTTGTCCATGAAACGGCCGATCCAGCCGGTGGCGAGAAACTCGCTGCTGGCGCTCGCAGTCTCCCAGATCTCGGAGGAGCGGAAGTGGCTGCGATTGGGGTTCGGGTAGCCCACGTTCTGCACGATGGCGAGTTTGCCGTCCTGCAGGAGGCGGTGCAGGGCGGCGCACGACGGGTGCAGCCCGAGGGTGCCGCTGGCGCGGAGCACTTTCTCCTTGGCGATGGCGAGCGTGGGCCGGAGGCGGTAATAGTTGGCGTCCTCGAAGGGCACGAGGGTGTTGAGGCCGTCGTTGCCGCCGGCGAGTTGCACGAGCACCAGGATGGAGCGGTCTTTTTCCGGGGCCGGGGTGGAAGCGAGGGCGGAATTGACGAGGAAGGCCGGGGCGAACCGGCTGAAGGCGAGCAAACCGATGCCGCGGCCGGACAGCTGCAGGAACTCGCGCCGGGTGGTGGGAAACAACGGGGTGGGTGAGTTCGTCGGCATGGTGGAAAATCAGCAGAGTTGATACTCGGGGGACTGCAGCAGGGTCACCGCGGCCCGGCGCAACCGGCGGAGGGTTGGCGGCCCGTCAGCGTGGACCGGGGCGAGGAACTGGCGCACGGCATCACGGAACGGCGGCGCGGCCGGAAGCGCGAGAAAATTGCCCAGCAGGCGGTCGGTGGCCGCGGCCGCGTCGAGGCGGGCCAGCGGGGCCAGCAGCTCATCGGGCACGGTGAGGTTGCCATTGCCCGCCGCCTTGGCGGCCACGAGCTCAAGTTGCTCGTCCGCGTTGAGCAGGGCCTCATCGATGGGCGCGAAGAGTGACTCCACGAGCGAGCGGCGCACCGAGAGGGTGGCGGAGTTGATCCAGGTGCGCCCGCCGACCCAGCCGCGGACGTTGGGCGGATTGAACAGCGTCTGGCCCATCTGGCGCAGTGGCACCAGCACCTGACGCGGCAGCGGCGCCACGCTGAGCCCGAGGTCCTGCACCAGCCCGAGGTACAGCTGCACCGGGCTCTTGATGAACTCGCCGCGGAATTCCGGGGCGAAAAACAGCCGGCTGCCGAAGAACCGCTGGGCGAGCTCGCGCAGGTCGTAATTGCGGCGGCGCCACCAGGCCCCGAGTTCATTGAGATAGGCGGGCGGCAGGGGAGAATCCGAGAGGTAGAACTTCACCATCTCGTGCGGCAGGAACGCGCCCGCGGCCGGCTGCTGGAAGGCGAGGTCGATCACATCGTCGCCGGTGAACCGGCCGCCGCGTCCGAAAATGGTTTTGGTGGCGGGGTCGTGCTGGCCGGGCGCAAAGCGAAACACCCCGAACTGCTGCCGGTAGCCGGTGAAGGCGCGGGCTGCCTCCTTGATGTCGTTTTCCGTGTAGTTGCCCTCGCCCAGCAGGAAGAGTTCGAAGAGTTCCCGGGCGAAATTCTCGTTGGGCGCCCCGCGCTTGCTCTGGTTCAGGTCGAGGTAGGTGATCATCGCGGGCGAGCGCGACACCGCCTTGGCCAGTTCCGGCGCGGACCCGAGGGCGTTGCGGGCGAGGATGTCAAAATGCTGCCAGACGAGGGCCGCATTCTTGACCTTGTCGATGCCCACGACGTACACGTCGCTCAGGAACAGGACCCACTTGGCAAAGGCCATGTTCCGGGGCTGTGCGGCGTACTGCAGCCACTTGATGCTCATGTCCTGGACGGCGAGCTGCGTCCGCTCCCGGGCTTCGCGCAGGAGCGCCTGCTTGTCTGCGCCGGGCGAGGTGCTGGTGAGGTTGCGCGCCATTTCCGGGGTATCCTGCCGCAGATGGGCGATCAGCCTCGGCTCGGGAAAGAGCCCGGGGTCGGCGGGGAACAGGCGTCGCAGGGTGAGGGGAAGCCCGTCCGCGGTGGCACGGCCTGCCTCGGGCTGAGGATCGGACCAGCCGGCGCGCCGCAGCAGGTGGCGCGCGGCCTCGGTATTCCACTCCGCGGCAGGAAGCGGCTGCCAGGCCTCGGCGGCGGAGAGCGAGAGCTGCATGGCGCTAATGACGCCCGGCCGGGCGGGCGGTTTCCTCGGAACCCAAACTAAACGCCGAGGGCGGTGCGGTAGATACGCGGCACGCGCTTGGTCACGGAGCAGAGGGTTTCCCACGGGATCGTGTCGGCCCAGTGGCTGAACTCAGTGAGGGAAATCTCGGCGCCTGCCTGGCGGCCCACCAGCACGACCTCATCGCCGCACTGCACGCCAGGAACGCCGGTCACGTCGACGATCGTCTGGTCCATGGTGACCCGGCCGAGCACGGGGCAGCGCCGGCCGGCGATGAGCACCTGGGCACGGTTGCTGGCGGCCCGCGGAATGCCGTCGCCATAGCCGGCGCAGAGGATCGCGACCGTGCTCTCCCGGGTGAGGGTGTGGGTGCGGCCATAGCTGATGGTCGTGCCCCGCGGCAGGGTCTTGGTGATGCCGACGCGCGTGCGAAAACTGAAGACGGGCTCGGTGTGCACCGAGGCGAGCAGCGAATTGGGATGCGGCAGGATGCCGAATTGCAGCAGGCCCACGCGCACGGCATTGAACGGGCTCGCGCCGGGCATGGTCTCGAGGCCCGAGCTGTTGTCCGCATGCACGAAGATCTCCCTGAGGTTAATGCCGTCGCAGCGGGCGAGGGCGGCGAGAAAACGGCGCCGCTGCTCCTCCGTGAAGGCCGGATCGTCGTCCGGGCTCGCGAAATGGGTGAACACCCCGGCGAGGCGCAGATGCCGGGCGTCGGCGATCTTTTGGTAGAGTTCGGGTGCGTGCTCGTGCCAGACGCCGAGCCGGCCCATGCCGGTGTCGATCTTCAGGTGGACCGCGATGGGCCGGCCGGCGGCGCGGCCGACGGCGTCGAAGCGGGCGACTTCCTCCGCGGTGGAAACGGTGGCGGCGAGGTCGTACTCGGCGAGATAGCGGTCCTCCTCGGGCAGCAGGGGGCTGAGCAGCAGGACGGGCCAGCCGGGGCCGAGTTCGCGGACGGCGGTCGCCTCGGACAGGGTGGCCACGGCAAACAGGTCGGCGCCCGAATGCATGAGCCGGGCGACGGTCTGGTGCAGGCCGTGGCCATAGGCGTCGGCCTTCACCACCGCGACGTAGCGGATGTGCGGGGGGAGGGAGGCGCGGATGAGCCGCAGGTTGCGCTCCAGCGCGGCGAGGTCGATCTCGGCCCAGCAGCGGAGGGGCAGGCGGGAGTTGGGCGTTGCGGTCATGGGGCGCGGTGAATCTGCGGTGTCCATGTGGCGTAACTCGGCTCTTCGTGGAGGAATGCGTCGGGCGCATCAACGGCGCGAAACAGATCGCAGTCGGCCACCTGCGGCAGCAGCTCGGCGAGCACGTAGGGCGTCCGCGTCACCCCCGCCGGCAGTGGCGTCCAATTCCGGAAGTCGTCGGGCATGATGAGCTCCCCGGCGAGTTCGGCCGTCGGCACCCGGCGGAGGATGGCGTCGCCCGAAACGCAGTGCCAGGCATCCCGCCGCGCATCGGCGATCACGGTGGCACTGGGCCGGCCGAGCGCCTGCGCGACCAGGGCCAGGCTGTGGTAGGCGTACATCGGGCGGGGTTGCAGCACGCCCCAGGCCCGCACGGCCATGGCCGCCGAGCGGATGCCGAGCACCGAGCCAGGGCCGTCGCAAAAGACCAGGGCCCCCGCCGCGGAGGGTGACACGCCCAGCTGCTCGACGCCCCGGAAAATACCCACGCCGGACTCGTCGTCGGAGACGGCCCAGCGCGCCGGCTGGCCGGCCGCGAGCAGCCCGACCTGCACCCGCGCCGAGGCGGCATCGATGAGCAGCAGGGTGCCGTGGGCGGCGAGGAGTTGGCGGAGGCTGGGCATGGTTCCCGGCAGCCACGAAACGGCGGTGGCGGGCGGCGCGCAAGCGCGCAGAATCCGGCATTGACCGCATTGCCCGCCGTCCTAGCGTGACCAATTCTCTCTCTCAAAACCGCTCCACACCTCCTCCCGTGAACGTCCAACTCAACTCCATTTCCGCCACGCGCAAGAACCTCGTCGTCACGCTCGACAAGAGCGAAGTCGACACTGAGCACCAGGCGGTGGTCGCCGAATTCGCGCAGCAGGCCCGCCTCCCGGGCTTTCGTCCCGGCAAGGCGCCGGCGGCGATGGTCGTGAAGCGCTTCGGCAAGGAGATCGCCGAGGAGTTCAAGCAGAAGGTCGTCAGCAAGGCCTACCGCAGCGCGCTCGAGAAGGAGAAGCTGGACGTGCTGAACGTGGTCAACGTGGAGCCAGGCAAAGTGGAGGTCGGGCTGTCCGCCGCCATCACGATCACCCTGGACGTGCGCCCGGATTTCACGCTGCCCGATTATGTGGGCCTGCCCACCGAGGTCGCCTCCACGGATGCGACGGATGCCGAGGTGGACACCATCATCGAGGGCCTGCGCAGCGAGCGCGCGGAGTTCAAGCCGGCCGCGCGGCCGGCGGCCAAGGGCGACTACGTGAAGCTGGGCTACGAGGGCACCGTGGACGGCAAACCGATGGCGGAGCTCGCCGCGGGCAAAGAAATTTACAGCAAGGTTCCGCAGACGTGGGAAGAGGTCGAGGGCGCGCACGAGGGGGTCATCCCCGGCCTCGGCAAGCAGCTCACGGGCGTGAAGACCGGCGACAAGAAGAACGTTACGGTCACGTTCCCGGCCGACTTTGCGCCGGTGGCGGCGCTGGCGGGCAAGACCGCGGTCTATGCGGTCGAGATCCAGGAAGTGCGCGAGCGCGCGCTGCCGGCGCTCGACGAGGCCTTTTTCAAGGCGAACCAGGTCGACGACCTCGCCGGGCTGAAGACCAGCGTGCGCAGCAATCTGAAGCTGCAGAAGGAGCACCAGAACCGCGCCGAGCAGCGCCGGCAGGTCATCGACGCCCTCGCGGGCAAGCTCGACTTCGCCGTGCCGGACTCGCTGGTGGAAAACGAGACCCAGGGCGTGCTCCGCCAGTTCATCGAGGAAAACATGCGCCGCGGCGTGCCGCAGGAGCAGTTCGAGAAGGACAAGAAGGAGCTCATCGAGAACGCCCGCAAGGCCGCGGCCAAGCGCGTGAAGGTCCAGCTGCTGCTCGCGAAGATCGCCGAGGCCGAGAAGCTCACGGTCACGGAGAAGGACATCGACGCCTTCATCTACCGCGAGGCGATGCGCACGCAGCAGAAGCCGGAGAAGCTCGTGAAGGTGCTCAGCTCGGACCGCGAGCAGCTCCGCTCGGTGCAGCAGTCGATCATTTTCGACAAGGCGGTTGATTTTCTGGTCGCCAAGGCTAAGGTGTCGCCCACTGCACCCATGGCCTCCTAACCGACACTGAAAACCGTGAGCTACTACGTTCCCATCGTCCTCGAAAACACCGGCCGCGGCGAGCGGTCGATGGACATTTATTCCCGCCTGCTGAAGGACCGCATCATCTTCATCGGTTCGCCGATCGACGACATGGTGGCCAACCTGGTCATCGCGCAGATGCTTTACCTGCAGATGGAGGACGCGAAGAAGGACGTTTATCTCTACCTCAATTCACCCGGCGGCGTCGTGACGAGCGGCATGGCCATCTACGACACGATGCGGTTCATGCCGTACGACATCGCCACCTACTGCATCGGCATGGCGGCGAGCATGAGCACCGTGCTGCTGGCCGCGGGCACCAAGGGCAAGCGCTTCGCCCTGCCGAACAGCCGCGTCATGATCCACCAGCCGAGCGGCGGCGCGGGCGGGCAGACCGCCGACATCGCCATCGCGGCGCGGGAGATCATCCGCTGGCGCAAGACCCTCAACGAGACCATCGCCCGGCACACCGGCAAGACCGCCGAGCAGATCGAGAAGGACTCGGATCGCGACTACTACATGAGCGCCGAGGAGGCCAAGGCCTACGGCATCGTGGACCACGTTGTCCAATCCACCCGCGAGGCGCAGTCCCTCGCGGTGCCAAGCGCCGCCTGACGAGCGCTTTAGGACAAACTCCGACCTCGACACGGGCGCGACGGAAGCGCCACCCTTTTTCATGGCCAAGTCCTCCCGCATGACCCTCTGTTCCTTCTGCGGCAAGTCGCAGGCGGAAGTGAAGAAGATCATTGCCGGTCCGGGCGTCTACATCTGCGACTCCTGCGTCAACGTCTGCAAGACGATCATTGACCGCGAGGTGAAGGCGCCCGCCGCCGAGGCCAAGCCGGCCTTCCGCCTGATCAAGCCGGCGGAGATCAAGAAGACCCTCGACGACTTCGTGATCGGCCAGGACCACGCCAAGAAGGTGCTCTCGGTCGCCGTCTACAACCATTTCAAGCGGCTGAATTTCAACGCGGGCGAGCCGTTGAAGGACTCGGTCACGCTCTCGCCGGAGTTCGACGGCGTCGAGGTCGAGAAGAGCAACATCCTCCTCGTGGGCCCGACCGGGTCCGGCAAGACGCTGCTGGCGCGCACGCTGGCGAAGATCCTCGACGTGCCGTTTGCGATTTCCGATGCGACGACGCTGACCGAGGCCGGCTACGTCGGCGAGGACGTCGAGAACGTCGTTCTGCGGCTGCTGCAGAACGCCAACTACGACGTGAAGCGCGCCGAGTGCGGCATCATCTACATCGACGAAATCGACAAGATCGGCCGCAAGACCGAGAACGTCTCCATCACCCGCGACGTCTCCGGCGAGGGCGTGCAGCAGGCGCTGCTGAAGATCCTCGAGGGCACGACGTGCAACGTCCCCCCGCAGGGCGGCCGCAAGCACCCGAACCAGGAATACGTCCAGATCAACACGTCGAACATCCTCTTCATCTGCGGCGGCGCCTTTGTCGGGCTCGATGCCATCGTGCAGCGGCGCCTCGGCACGCGCAGCCTCGGCTTTTCCGCCATCAAGGCACAGGACGAGCAGTCGCTCGCCCCCGAGCGCCTGATGAAGGAATTGGCCCCGGAGGACCTCATCCGCTACGGCATGATCCCGGAGTTCATCGGCCGCCTGCCGGTCGT
>CAIQKV010000056.1 GCA_903872505.1 uncultured Opitutia bacterium | reverse complement strand
GGGCGAACTTCGTCCCGCCGGCGCCGAGGAACGAGTCGCGCCCCCGGACGGCGATCTCCTCCAGCGTCTCGAGGCAGTCGGTCACGAAGGCGGGACAGATCACGAGCAGGTTTTTCACCCCGGCCTGCGGCAGGCGCTCCAGCACCCGGTCGGTGAACGGCTCCAGCCAAGGCTCCCCGGCAAGCCGCGACTGGAACGAGACCGAATGCCGCGCGGGGTCGAGGCCGGCCCGCTGCGCGAGGGCGCGCGTGGTGGCGAGGCATTGGGCGCGGTAGCAGGTGGCGTGGGCGGGCGAGCAGGTCGCGCAGCAGTTGGCCACGGTCATGCAGTGCGCGCGGGACGAGTCGGCCTTGCGCATGTGCCGCACCGGCAGGCCGTGATAGCTGAAGAGCAGGTGATCGTAGCCCGCCGCGAGGTGGGGCGCGGCCACGGCGTGGAGCGCGCCGATGTAGTCGGCGTCGGCGTAGAACGGCTGGACGGTGGACACGCGGATGGCGGGCGCCTGCCGGGCGAACTCCTCCATGGCGCGGACCACGACCGTCTCCCACGAGGACATCGCGTAGTGGGGATACTGCGGGAAGAGCAGCACCTCCTGCACGCCGTCGGCGGCGAGCCGGGCGACGACGCTGGCAATGGACGGCGTGCCGTAGCGCATCGCGAGGTACACCGGGGTCTCCGGGCCGAGCGCGGCCGCGAGGGCCGACTGCACCCGCTGCGAGGTGACGACGAGCGGCGAGCCCTCCTTGGTCCAGACGGTGGCGTAGGCGTGGGCGGAGGCCTTCGGCCGCGTGCGCAGGATGATGCCCTCGAGCAGCAGCCACCGCGCCGGCGCGGGCAGATCGAGGACGCGCTCGTCGCCGAGAAACTCGCGCAGGTAGCGGCGCACCGCGGGCACGGTGGGGGAGTCGGGCGAGCCGAGATTGACGAGGAGGATGGCGCGGAGCGGCATGGCGGCAAAATTCGTCGGCGCAACGCGAAGTGTTGTCAAACGTCGTGAAGCGGCGTTCCGTAGGGGCTCATCTTCCCATGGCCAACTCCCGCATGCCCGTCCTCCTCGTCATCCGCGATGGCTGGGGCAAGAATCCCGACCCGTCGCAGGACAAGTTCAACGCCACCGTGCAGGCGAAGAAGGCCTGCGATGACACGTTGCGCGCGCGCTACCCGCACACCCTGATCGCGACCAGCGGGCTGGATGTCGGCCTGCCCGACGGCGTGATGGGCAACAGCGAGGTCGGCCACGAGAACATCGGCGCGGGCCGGATCGTGGACCAGGAGCTGGTCCGGCTGAACAAGCTGTTTTCCGAAAAGCGCCTGGCGGCCAACCCCGTGTGGCGCGCCGCGGTCGAGCGGGTGAAATCCCGCCATTCGCGGCTGCACCTCATGGGCATCGTCTCCGACGCCGGCGTGCACGGCATGCTGGAGCACCTTTACGGCATCCTGCGGCAGGCGAAGGCGGACGGCGTCGCGGAAGTGTTCATCCACGCGTTCACCGACGGCCGGGACACGCCGCCGACGAGCGGCATCCGCTACGTCCGGGAAGTGGATGCGGAATGCCAAAAGATCGGCGTCGGCCGGATCGCCAGCGTCTGCGGGCGCTTCTGGGCGATGGACCGGGACAACCGGTGGGACCGCGTGCAGCTGGCCTACGACCTGCTCACGGGCCGGAAGGCGGTCGCGACCGCCCCGAGCGCGGAGGCGGCGGTGCAGCAGTACTACGATGCGCCGCTGACCGCGACGCAGAAGGGCGACGAGTTCGTCGCCCCGACGGCGGTGACCGGCCCGGACGGCAGGCCGCTGGCCGTGATCGGCAACGGCGACGCCGTGCTGTTCTACAACTACCGCGGCGACCGTCCGCGCGAGATCACGAAGGCGTTCGTGCTGGATGATTTCAAGGGCTTCGACCGCGGCCCGAAACTCGACCTCTACTACGCGACGATGACCGAGTACGAGGCGGGCCTGCCGGTGCATGTCATCGCGATGAAGCCTGCGCCGCTGAAAAACATCCTCGGCGCGGTCGTGAGCGACGCGGGCCTGGCCCAGTTCCGCTGCGCGGAGACGGAAAAGAACCCGCACGTGACGTTTTTCTTCAACAACTACCGCAGCACGCCGTTCCCCGGCGAGGAGCGCGCGTGCCCGCCGAGCCCGAAGGTGGCGACGTACGACCTGCAGCCCGAGATGTCCGCGGCGGAGGTCACCCGGCTGGCCAGCGCTGCCATTCTCTCCGGCAAGTACGCCCTGATCGTGGTGAATTACGCCAATCCCGACATGGTCGGCCACACCGGCTCGCTACCGGCGGCGGTCAAGGCGGTGGAGGCGACCGATCGCGGGGTGGGGGAGCTGCTGGCCGCGCTGGCCAAGATGGGCGGCAAGGCCGTCATTTGCGCCGACCACGGTAATTGCGAGCAGATGTGGGATTTCGTCCACAATGCGCCGCACACCTCGCACACCTTGAATCCCGTGGAAGTCTTCGTGGTCGGCGAGGGCCTGACCGCGGGCAAGACGCAGCTGCGCGCCGGCGGCCGGCTGGCGGACCTCGCGCCGACGCTGCTGGCGCTGATGGGGCTGCCGCAGCCGGCCGAAATGACCGGCCGGAGCCTGCTGCTGCCGGCCTGACGCCATGAAGTCCTTCCTCCGCCTCACCGGCTGGGCGCTGGGTTTGCTGGCGGCCGGCGCGCTTCACGCCCAGACACTCTGGCCGGGCACCACCGCCGGCATGTCCGTGGAGGACGTCAAGCGGGTGTTCCCGGACGTCCATGCGCCTGAGGTGGAAAACGTCCTGCCCGCCGGACGCGGCGCGCAACTGCTGGAGTTGGACGAAACGGCCATCGCCGGGCACACGTTCAAGGTGGGCTTCTTTTTCAAGGAGGGACAGCTGGCCGTGGTGACGCTCGGCGAGGCCGGGGAGATCCCGGTCAAGGAATTCGAGAAATTCCGCGACATCCTGCGCAAGAACTACGGCCTCGAGTATTCCACCCGCAACTCCGAGTCGCTGCAGCTCACCTGGAAGGTCGCCCAGACCATCATCCTGCTGACCTGGACGCCCCTGGAACGAGGATTTGCGGCCCTGAGCATCGCCTACGAGGCTCCTTTGCCCAAGGGGAGAATCCGACTATGACCTCAAACGACCATGAAGCTGACCTGACGCTGGAGCTGGACCCGTCCGCGGGTGTGCTCCGGCTCAAGGCGGTGGCCACGTTCGGCGACCCGGTGGAACTCACCGCGGACGCCGCGCGGGAGCTGGCCCAGCAGCTGCTCCAGCTGGCGGACGAACTTGAATAGTCCGCCTCGCCCGCGGATCCGGTTAAATTCTATTTGCCCGCGGGCGCGGCAGTCCGCTTAGCTCTCCCGCTCCACACGGACTTTACATGCAACGAACCCATCACTGTGCCCAGCTCACCAAGGCCGATCTCGGCGCGACCGTCGCATTGCTGGGCTGGGTGGACTCCATCCGCGACCACGGCGGCATCATCTTCATCGACCTGCGCGACCGCAAGGGGCTGACGCAGGTGAAGTTCGACCCGAAGGACAATGCGGTGCTCGGCACGGCGGCCGCGCACCTCAAGCCCGAGTCGGTGATCGCCATCGGCGGCAAGGTCGTGCCGCGGCCCGAGGGCACCGTGAACCCCGCGCTGCCCACCGGCGAGGTGGAGGTCGCGGCGAACCGGCTCGAGGTCCTCAACGTCTCCGAGACGCCCCCGTTCCCGCTGGACGACGCGGGCGGCGACAAGGTCAACGAGGACCTGCGCCTCACCTACCGCTATCTCGACCTCCGCCGGCCGAAGATGCGGAAGAACCTCCAGGTTCGCCACCGGGCGGCCAAGTCCATCCGCGACTATTTCGACGCGCAGGAATTCATCGAGGTCGAGACCCCGGCGCTGTTCAAGAGCACGCCCGAGGGCGCGCGCGAGTATCTCGTGCCGTCGCGCATCCACCCGGGCCAGTTCTACGCGCTGTCGCAGTCCCCGCAGCAGTTCAAGCAGATCCTGATGGTCGCGGGCGTGGAGAAATATTTCCAGATCGCCCGCTGCTTCCGCGACGAGGACCTGCGCGCCGACCGCCAGATGGAGTTCACCCAGGTGGACGTCGAGGCCTCGTTCATCGACCGCGAGGGCATCTACGCGCTGTTCGAGGGTATGCTGAAGAAGTGCTGGAAGGATGTGCTCGGCTCGGACCTGCCGACGCCCTTCCCGCGCCTGACCTTCCACGACGCGATGAACCGCTTTGGCGTGGACAAGCCCGACATGCGCTTCGGGATGGAGCTGGCCGATTTCTCGGAGGCCTTCCGGCACTCCGGCTTCAAGGTCTTCTCGTCCACCGTGGCCGGCGGCGGCGTCGTCAAGGCGCTCAATGCCAAGGGCCTCGCCGACCTCACGCAGGGCGAGACGAAGAACCTCGAGGAGATCGCGAAATCGCTCGGCGCGAAGGGCCTTGCCTTCATCAAGGTCGAGGGCGGCGAATGGAAGTCGCCCATCGTGAAGTTCTTTTCCGACGCCGAGAAGGCCGCGCTGACGGCGCAGCTCGGCATCACCGACGGCGACATCGTGTTCTTCGCGGCGGCGCCGTGGGAGAAGGCCTGCGCCATCCTCGGCCGGCTGCGCCTCGAGTCGGCGGCGCTGCAGCAGAAGCGCGGCCTGCTGACGCTGCGCCCCGACGACTGGAAGTTCCTCTGGGTCGTGGATTTCCCGCTGATGAGCCACGACGAGGCGGAGAACCGCTACGTGGCCACGCACCATCCGTTCACCGCGCCGGTGCCGGAGGACATCGCCTTCCTCGACAGCGACCCGAAGAAGGTCCGCGGCCAGCACTACGACGTCGTGCTCAACGGCATGGAGCTCGGCGGCGGCTCGATCCGCATCCACCAGCCGGCGCTGCAGAAAAAGGTGTTCGAGGACGTGCTCAAGATCCCGGCCGACGTCGTGGAGAGCCGCTTCGGCTACATGCTCCGGGCCTTCACCTTCGGCGCACCGCCGCACGGCGGCATCGCCTTCGGCCTCGACCGCATGGTCGCGCTGCTCTGCGGCACGACGAGCATCCGCGACGTGATTGCGTTCCCCAAGACCCAGAAGGGCCAGGACCTCATGGCCCAGAGCCCGACGCCCGTGACCGACAAGCAGCTCAAGGAACTGCACATCCGCACCGTCATGCCGGAGTAACGCGGGCTTGCGCCGCCCGGACTTCGCCTATCCAATTGCTCATCCCAATTTCCATCCCATGAAACTTATCATTGCCGTCATCAAGCCGTTCAAACTCGAGGAAGTGAAGGAGGCCCTGGCCGCGGTCGGGGTCGAGGGCATGACCGTGACCGAGGTCAAGGGTTTCGGCCGCCAGAAGGGCCACACCGAGATCTACCGCGGCAGCGAGTACACCGTGGACTTCCTGCCGAAGGTGAAGATCGAGATCGTCGTCGGCGACGAGGTGGTGGCCAAGACCGTCGACGCCATCGTCAAGTCGGCCAAGACCGGCAAGATCGGCGACGGCAAGGTCTTCGTCGTGCCGATCGAGGAAACGGTGCGCATTCGCACCGGCGAGCGCGGCGAGTCGGCGGTTTAAGCCTTCCCGCCGGATTTATTTTCGGGCCGGTTCCGCAGGGGGCCGGCCCTTTGTTTTGGGGGAATGACGCGCGTCGGGGGCGTTGTGGCATGGGTGCTGCTTAGGGGGCGGTGACCATGCATACTCCCCAGCGTCTTCTTCGCAGTGTCCTGTTCGCGTGTCTGGGCTGTTTCCTCAGCCTGACCGCCGTAGCGCAGACCACACCACCTGCCGCTCCCACCACGGATGAGCGCCTCGCCGCTCTCGAGGCCTATGTTAACAACGGCGATCCCGGCAAAAGCCTGACCGGCGTGCCCGGCCCCGGCCACAATGCCTGGATGATGACCAGCACCGCCCTGGTGCTCTTCATGACGCTGCCCGGCCTGGCCCTGTTCTACGGCGGCCTGGTCCGCCGGAAAAACGTGCTCTCGGTGCTCGCGCAGTGCCTGGGCATCACCGGCCTCGTCACGATCCTCTGGTGGGCCTTCGGCTACAGCCTGGTGTTCGGGTCCAATTTCAACAGCCCGTACCTGGGCGGTTCGGAGTTTTTCTTCCTGAAGGACGTCACCTCGGCGCCCAACACCAACTACGCCTACTGGGTGTCCCATAACGTCTTCTCGATGTACCAGCTCATGTTCGCGATCATCACGCCCGCGCTGATCGTGGGCGCCATCGCCGAGCGCATGAAGTTCACGGCGATCATGGCGTTTGTCCTGGTCTGGATGTTCGTGGTCTATTTCCCGCTGGCCCACATGATCTGGGGCTCCAGCGGCCTGATGAACGGCGTCTGGAACGGCGACGCGAAGATCCCCGCGATCGACTTCGCCGGCGGCACCGTGGTGCACATGAGCTCCGGCTGGTCCGCGCTTATCCTCTGCCTCATCCTCGGGCCGCGCGTCGGCTTCGGGAAGGAAAAGATGGCCCCGCACAACATGGTGCTCTGCATGGTCGGCACCGGCATGCTCTGGGTCGGCTGGTACGGCTTCAACGCCGGCTCGGCCGTCGCGGCTGACGGGGTCGCCGCCAACGCCTTCACCACCACCACGCTTGCCACCGCCGTCGCCGCCTTCACCTGGGGCGCGATTGAAAAGATCTTCCGCGGGCACGCCTCCATCCTCGGCTTCTGCTCCGGCGCGGTCGCCGGCTTGGTCGTCATCACGCCCGCCTGCGGCTTCGTCAACAGCACCGGCGCCGTCATCATCGGCGTGCTCGCCGCGGTGGTGCCTTACCTGGCCTGCACCAAGCTCAAGGCGAAGTTCGGCTATGACGACGCCCTCGACACCTTCGGCGTCCACGCCGTCGGCGGCACCCTCGGGGCGCTGCTGACCGGCATCCTCGTGGCCGGCTCCGTCAACGCCAACCTGACCGGCGCTCCCGCCGTGAAGAACGGCCTGGCCAAGCTCGTCACCAACGGCGGCCTCTGGGGCGCCCAGCTGAAGGCCATCGGCATCACGCTGGTGCTCGCGGTCCTGGCCACGGTCATCATCGCTTATCTCGTCAAGGCCACCATCGGATTGCGGCCGACCGAGGAGGTCGAGCGCCAGGGTCTCGACACCAACGAACACGGTGAAGAAGGCTACGCTTCCTAACCTTAACCCATCCCCCACATGAAACTCATCATTGCAATCATCAAGCCGTTCAAGCTCGAGGAAGTGAAAACCGCGCTCGCCGAGATCGGCGTCGAGGGCATGACGGTGACCGAGGTCAAGGGCTTCGGCCGCCAGAAGGGCCACACCGAGATCTACCGCGGCAGCGAATACACGGTGGACTTCCTGCCGAAGGTCAAAATCGAGATCGGCGTCTCCGACGACGCCGTCGCCAAGGCGGTCGCCGCCATCGTCAAGTCGGCCAAGACCGGCAAAATCGGAGACGGCAAGGTCTTCGTGGTGCCGGTGGAAGAGGTCGTGCGCATCCGGACCGAAGAGCACGGCGAGTCCGCCCTCTAAGGCGGCCCGCGGACTGAATCTCTGGGTTGGGACGGCCGGCTCCGTGCAAACGGGGCCGGCCTTTTTCTTGCCCGGGCCATCGGCTTGACGCCGGCGGATGGGCGTGCCGGAACTGCGCCGCGGATTCCGCCCGAGCCCGGCGTTGCTTTTTGCGCCGCCCCCCATGCAATTCCCCCATGGCCGGCCTTCCGCGCATCCGCATCATCGATTCCCACACCGGTGGGGAGCCCACGCGGCTGGTGCTCGAGGGCGGTCCTGCCCTTGGCGGCGGCCCGCTGGCGGAGCGGGTGGGGCGGTTTCGGGAGAAATTCGACGCCTGGCGCACCGCCATCGTGAACGAGCCGCGCGGCTCGGACACGGTCGTCGGCGCCCTGCTCGTGCCGCCGCACCGGGCGGACTGCCAGTTCGGCGTCATTTTTTTCAACAACGTCGGCTGTCTCGGCATGTGCGGCCACGGCACCATGGGCCTCGTGGCCTCGCTGCGGCATCTGGGCAGGATTCCGCCGGGCAAGGTGCGGATCGACACTCCCGTGGGCGCGGTCGAGGCCGAGCTGCATGCGGGCGGCGAGATCTCGGTCGGCAACGTCGCCAGCTACCGCCAGGCCGCCAACGTCGCGCTCGACGTGCCCGGCGTGGGCGAGGTGCGCGGCGACGTGGCCTGGGGCGGCAACTGGTTTTTCCTCGTCGCGCAGCACGGTTTGGCCCTCGACCTCGCGAACCTGGAACAGCTGACCGACTACACCCGCCGCATCCGCCAGGCGGCCAACCAGCAGGGTTTTTCCGAGGTGGACCACGTGGAGCTCTTCGGGCCGGCAGCGCAGGCGGGAGCGTCCAGCCGCAATTTTGTCCTGTGCCCCGGCAACGCCTATGACCGTTCGCCCTGCGGCACCGGCACGAGCGCCAAGCTTGCCTGCCTCGCGGCGGACGGAAAACTCGCCGAGGGCGACGCCTGGGTGCAGGAGAGCGTGATCGGCAGCACGTTCTCCGGCCGCTACCGCTGGCTCGACCGCGCGAAGGGCGAGGTTGCCCCGACCATCACCGGCACCGCCTTTGTCACCGCCGAGGGCGTCCAGCTGCTCGATCCGCGTGACCCGTTCTGCTGGGGGATCCGCTGACATGAGCTCTTCGAAATCAGTCATCATCTGCGGCGGCGGCATAGTCGGCCTCAGCTGCGCGTACTACCTGGCCCGCGAGGGCTGGGCGGTGACCGTGGTCGAGCGGAACGCGGAGGACGCCGACTCCTGCGCGCAGGGCAGCGCCGGCTATGTCTCGCCGAGCCACGTCATCCCGCTCGCGGCGCCGGGCATGGTCTGGAACGGCCTGAAATGGATGCTGAGCTCGCGCAGCCCGTTCTACATCAAGCCGCGGCTCGACGCCGACCTGATGCGCTGGGGCTGGTTGTTTGCGCGCGCCTGCACGCCGGAGCACACCGCGCGCACCGCGCCCGTACTGCGCGATCTCTGCCTGGGCGGCCGCAAGCTCTTCCTGGAACTGGCCGGCCTCACCGGCAACGCCTTCGAGCTCCGGCAGGAAGGCCTGCTCAACCTCTGCCAGACCCAGGAGTGCCTCGACCATGAGACGCACGGCCTGGCTAAGCTGGCCAACGAGCTCGGGGTCGAGGCGCGGGTGCTCGACGCGCGGCAAACGGCGGAGCTCGAACCCGGCACCCGGCTCGAGGTCGCCGGCTCGGTCTATTTTCCGAACGACGCGCACCTGTCGCCGCGCAAGTTCATGCCGGCGCTGGTGGGGCTGCTCAAGCCGCTGGGCGTCACTTTCCGCTGGAGCACGAGCGTCACGGGCTGGCGCACCGCCGGCGGGCGCGTGACCGGCGTGCAGACGACGGCGGGCGAGTTGACCGCGGACGAGTTCGTGCTCGCAGCCGGCTCCTGGTCGCCAGGGATGATCGCGGGATTGGACGTTCGCCTGCCGCTGCAGGCGGGCAAGGGCTACAGCCTCACCCTCGAGCGGCCGCGGTTCCGGCTGACCAAGCCGCTGATCCTCACCGAGCGCCGCGTGGCGGTGACGCCCATGGGCAACCAGCTGCGGTTCGGCGGCACGATGGAGATCAGCGGCATCAACGACCGGATCCGGCCCGAGCGGGTGCAGCAGATCATCGACGCCGTGCCGGCATATTTCCCGGAATTCACCGCCGAGGATTTTGCCGGGATCAAGCCGTGGTCCGGCCTGCGCCCCGTCTCACCCGACGGGTTGCCCTACATCGGCCGCTTCGGTCGCCATCCCAATCTCACCGCCGCCTGCGGCCACGCGATGCTCGGCGTCACGATGGCACCCAGCACGGGCCTGCTCGTCGCCGAAATTCTCGGCGGGAAAAAACCATCCATCCCGCTCGCCACGCTCGATCCCGACCGGTACGCCTGATTTCCCCACCATGAACTGGACCGGTGTCATTCCCGCCCTCACCACCAATCTCCGCGCCAGCGGCGCTGTCGACCATGCCGCGCTCGCGAAACACTGCCGCTGGATGATCGACAGCGGCTGCACGGGCATCGTGTGCTGCGGCTCGCTGGGCGAGGCCGCCACGCTGTCGTTCGAGGAAAAACTGGCCGTGGCGGCGACCTGCGTGAAGGCCGACGGCGGCCGCGTGCCGGTCGTGCTGGGCGTGGCCTCGCTCTCAACCGCGGAGGCCGTGGCGCTGGCGAAGGGCGCCGGGCGGGCCGGCTGCCAGGGCCTGATGGTGCTGCCGCCGTATGTCTACAGCACGGACTGGCGCGAAATGAAGGCGCATGTCAGCGCGGTCATGGCCGCGACGAAGCTCTCCTGCATGCTCTACAACAATCCGCCGGCCTACAAAACCGACTTCCTCCCCGAGCAGATCGCGGAGCTGGCGGCGGAGCATCCGAACCTGCACGCGGTGAAGGAATCCAGCGGCGACACCCGCCGGGTGACGGCAATCCGTGCCGTGTGCGGCCGGCGGCTTGCCATCCTCGTGGGCATGGACGACGCGATCGTCGAGGGCATTGCGGCCGGCGCGGTGGGCTGGATCGCCGGGCTGGTGAACGCGTTTCCGGCGGAATCGGTGGCGTTGTTCGACCGGGCGAGCCGCGGCGACCAGGCCCGGGCGGCGGCGCTGTACGCGTGGTTTCTGCCACTGCTGCGGCTCGATACGGTGCCGAAGTTCGTGCAGTTCATCAAATGGGTGCAGGCCGAGGTCGGCCACGGCACGGCGACCGTCCGCGCGCCGCGGCGGCCGCTGGCCGGCGCGGATCTCGCCCTGGCCCGGACCGTGCTCGCCAAGGCGCTGAAGTACCGGCCAGAGTTGTGAGATGAAACCCGCCGGCGCATCGCTCATCGGTTTTGGCACCGGCACCGCGGGCGGTGCGACTTTCCGGGCCTTCGACCCGGCGCGCGGAGTGGACCTTGAGCCAGTTTTTCAATCGGTTTCCGGCACCGAGCTGGAACAAGCCGTGCAGTTGGCCGCGGGTGCCGCCCCGGCCTGGGCGAAACTGTCCGGAGCGGAACGAAATAAATTTCTCCGGTTGATCGCCGACAAGCTCGATCAGCATGCCGCGATCCTGGCCGAACGCGCGGCGCAGGAGACCGGCCTGCCGTTGACGCGCTGCACCGGCGAAATTGCGCGGACGTCGGGCCAGCTGCGGCTTTACGGCGAGGCGGCCCAGCGCGGTGACTGGCTCGATGCGCGGATCGAGACCGCGCAGCCCGACCGCAAGCCGCTGCCCAAGCCCGACCATCGCTCGATGCTCCGGCCGCTCGGCCCGGTCGTGGTGTTCGGCTCCAGCAACTTTCCCTTTGCCTACTCGGTGGCGGGCGGCGACACCGCCTCGGCCTTTGCCGCGGGCTGCCCCGTGATCGTCAAGGCGCACCCGGCCCATCCCGGCACAGGCGAGCTGGTCGGCCGGCTCATCATTGAGGCCGTGAAGGAATGCGGGCTGCCCGAGGGGTCGTTTTCGCTGCTGTTCGACGCCGGCTTCGAGGTGGGGCAGGTGCTGGTGCAGCACCCGCTGGTGAAGGCGGTGGGTTTCACCGGATCGCTCAAGGGCGGACGGGCGCTGGTGGACCTCGCCGCCGCGCGGCCCGAGCCGATCCCGGTCTATGCCGAGATGGGCAGCATCAATCCGGTGTTCATCCTGCCGGGTGCCCTGGCCGAGCGGTCGGCGGCCATCGTGGAGGGCTTGCACGCCTCGGCGACGGTGGGCGTCGGGCAATTCTGCACGAATCCCGGCCTGGTCGTGCTGCAGCGCTCCGCGGCCGCCGAGCAGTTCGTGAAGGCACTTGCGGCGAAACTGACCGCCACACCCGAGGGCGCGATGCTCACGCCGGGCATCCGGAAAAACTATCGTGCTAACACGGCGGCGCGCGCAAAGCAGACCGGCGTGAAAGTCATCGCCGAGGCCAAAGCCGCCACCGCCTGCGGTGCGGCGCCGCTGTGGTTCGAAACCGAGGCGCAGACTTTCCTGGGCAATCATGGCCTTGCGGGTGAAATCTTTGGCCCCAGTTCGCTCGTGGTCTGGTGCCGCGACGCGGCGGAGATGCGGGATATCGCCCGCCACCTCGAGGGCAGCCTGACGGCCACGCTGCTGGCCGGCGCCACGGAGGCGGCCGGGCAGGGCGAGCTGATCGAGTTGCTCGCCGCCAAGGCGGGCCGGGTGATCCTGAACGGTTATCCGACGGGGGTGGAGGTCAGCCATGCAATGGTGCACGGCGGGCCATATCCCGCGGCAAGCGACGGCGGCCGCAGCACGTCAGTCGGCACGCGCGCGCTCAACCGCTGGGCCCGGCTCGTGTGCTACCAGAATTTCGCCGACGGCGTGCTGCCGCCGGAGCTGCAGAACGCGAATCCGTGCGGGCTGCAGCGGCTCGTGAACGGAGAGTTTACGCGGGCGGGAATTTAGTCCGATCCGCTCTCACGCAAAGCCGCCAAGCGCGCGAAGCAAGCCGTCGGACTTGTCCAGCTTCGCGCTCTCCGTGGCTTGGCGTGAAACTCAGGCTTTCTTCTTCACCGGCAGGGCGCGGGTCGCGACCTCGGTCTTCAGGCGGGCGAGGAAGGCGTCGGCGGTCAGCACGCCTTCGTCGCCGCGGGCGCGGCTGCGGACGGAGACGCTGGCCGCGTCGGCCTCCTTCTGGCCGATGACGAGCGTGTAAGGCACCTTGTCGAGCTCGGCGCGGCGGATCTTGGCACCAAGCTTGTCGCTGTGCTCGTCGAGCGTGACGCGCAGGCCCTCGGCCTTGCAGCGGTCGAGCAGGGCGCGGGCGTAGTCGTTGAGCTTGTCGCTGATGGGCAGCAGGCGGACCTGCTCGGGGGCGAGCCAGGCGGGGAAGTCACCGCCGAAATGCTCGATCAGAACGCCGCAGAACCGCTCCATCGAGCCAAAGGGCGCGCGGTGGATCATCACCGGGCGGTGCGCCTGGTTGTCGGCGCCGATGTAGGAAAGATCGAAGCGCACGGGCAGGTTGTAGTCCACCTGCACGGTGCCGAGCTGCCACTCGCGGCCGATGACGTCCTTGATGACGAAGTCGATCTTCGGGCCGTAGAACGCCGCCTGGCCGGGCTCCTCGGCAAAGGTGACGCCGAGCGTCTTCGCGGCCTCACGGCAGGCGGCCTCCGCCTTGTCCCAGTTGGCGGCGTCGCCGGTGTACTTCTTGGAGTCGGGATCGCGGAGCCCGATGCGCACGCGGTAGTCGGTCATCCCGAGCGTCGAGAGCACGATCTTCACGAGCGCGAGACAGCCGATCAATTCGGCGGCGACCTGGTCCTCGGTGCAGAAGAGGTGGGCGTCGTCCTGGGTGAAGCCGCGGACGCGGGTCATGCCGTTGAGCTCGCCGGACTGCTCCCAGCGGTAGACGGTGCCGAACTCGGCGAGCCGCACCGGCAGGTCGCGGTAGGAGTGGGGCTGCGAGGCGAAGATCTTGATGTGATGCGGGCAGTTCATCGGCTTCAGCATGAAGCCGTCGAGCAGCTGGTCGTTGGGCCTCACGCGGTCGGGCGTGATGGTTTCCTTGCCGGTGCGGGCGTTGACCTGCGCGGCGAGGTGCGAGGACACGGCCTCGAGGCGCGCGTAGACCTCGGCGCAGGAGCAGCCCTCGGCGAGGACCTTGGCGAGCGACTCGTTTTCGATCACCGGGGTGAACTGCGACTCCTTGTAATAGGGGAAGTGACCGGAGGTCTTGTAGAGCTCGAGCTTGCCGATGTGCGGCGTGAAGACCTGCGAGTAGCCCTGCTTGCGGAGCTCCTCGCTGATGAAGTTCTGCAACTCCTGGCGGATGATCGAGCCGTGGGGCGTCCAGAGGATCAGCCCCTGGCCGACCTCCTCGTCGATGACGAAGAGCTTGAGGTCCTTGCCGAGCTTGCGGTGGTCGCGGGCCTTGGCCTGCTCCTGCTGCTCGAGATAGGCGGCCAGCTCGTCCTTCGTCGGGAAGGCGGTGCCGTAGATGCGCTGGAGCTGCGGGTTCTTCTCGTCGCCGCGGTGGTAGGCGCCGGCGATGGAGAGCAGCTTGAACGCCTTCAGCTTCGAGGAATAGCGGACGTGGGAGCCGGCGCAGAGGTCAGTGAACTCGCCGTTCGAGTAGAACGAGATCTTCTCGTCCGCGGGGATGTCCGCGAGGCGGCCCAGCTTGTAGCGCTCCTGGCCGCGCGACTTGATGATCTCGACGGCCTCCTCGCGGGAGACCTCCTTGCGGAGGAACGGCTGGTTCTCATCCACAATTTTCCTCATTTCAGTTTCGATCATGACGAGGTCGGTGGCCGTCAATTTTTGATCGATATCGATATCGTAATAGAAGCCCGTGTCCGTCGGTGGGCCGATGTCGAGCTTGGCATCAGGCCAAATGCGGAGAATGGCCGTCGCCATGATGTGCGAGGCCGAATGGCGGAGTTCTTCGAGCGGGGACATGGGCATGACGGAAAGGGAGTCAGGAGACAGGAGTCAGGATTGAGGAGAAAGGCAGGCTATTTCTTGAGCGGTTCGAGCGAATACCCGTCCTTGCGGTCGAGCATCGACCAGCCGGCGGCGGCAAGCTCCTTGCGGAGCGCGTCGGCGGCGGCGAAGTCCTTGGCCTGCTTCACGGCCCAGCGCTTGTCGGCAAGGGCGGTGATGGCCGCGGGCGCGGCGGCTTTCCGGGCGACCGCCTGCAGGTCCAGGCCGAGGACGGACATCACCCGGTCAAAGGCTGTGGCGTTCACCTTCAGGCCCTTGTCATTCACCACCTTGAAGAGCGCCCCCAGCGCCTCGGGCAGGTTGAGGTCGTCGCGCAGGACGGCGAATTCGTGCGCAAAGACGTCCGGGTCGCCGCCCGTGGCGGGCAGGGTGGCGCGGAACGCGCGCAGGGTGGCGAGCGCCTTCTCCGCCGCGTGCAGCGAATCGAGCGTGAAGTTGAGCTGCTTCCGCGGGTGGCCCATGAGCAGGGTGTAGCGAACGGCCATCGGGGAGAAGCCCTTCGCGGTGAGGTCGTCGAGCGTGTAGAGGGTCCCCTCGCTCTTGCTCATCTTCTTGCCGTCCACCAGCAGGTGCTCGTTGTGGAACCAGTGGCGCGAAAAGGTGACGCCATTGCAGCACTGGCTCTGGGCGATCTCGTTCTCGTGATGGGGAAACAGCAGGTCCACGCCGCCGGTGTGCAAATCGATGGTCTCGCCGAGGTGCTTCTTGCTCATCGCGCTGCACTCGATGTGCCAGCCGGGCCGGCCGCGGCCCCACGGGCTCTCCCAGCTGTTGGCGCCGTCCTCGTCCTTGTGCGCCTTCCAGAGCGCAAAGTCGCTGACGTCCTCCTTCTCGTCGGCGTCGGCGGCCGCGGCCTTGAGCGCGCTGCCCAGCTTGAGCTCGCGCTCCTTCACCCGGGAGAGCTCGCCGTAGTGGTCGAAGGAGGAAACCTTGAAGTACACCGAGCCGTCGGCGGCGCGGTAGGCGTTCCCCTTCTGCATCAGCACGTCGATCATGTCGACCTGCTCGCGGATGTGGCCGGTGGCGGTGGGCTCGACGTGGGGCGACAGGCAGTTGAGCGCGGCGCAGTCGGCGTGGAACTTTTCCGTCCACTGCTGCGTGACCGCGGCGAGGGGGCGGCCCTCCTCGCGGGCGCGGCGGATGGTCTTGTCGTCCACGTCGGTGAGGTTCCGGACGTGCTTCACCCTGCCCGGGCCGAACTCGAGGTCGAGCAGCCGGCGGAGGACGTCGTTGATCACAAAGGCCCGGAAATTGCCGATATGGGCTGGGGCGTAAACCGTCGGCCCGCAGTTGTAGAAGCGGAGGACGCCGTCGGGGTGCGAGGGCTGGAGTTCGCGGATCTCCCGCGTGAGCGAGTCGAAAAGCTTGATGGCCATGGAAAGAGAAAAAGTCGGGTGGAGGTTGCTACCTGAAATTCCGCCGCGGCGGAATGCGATTTTTGCCCGGCACGGCGCGCGGCGGCGCCGGCGGCGGTTGCAAGTCGACGGTGGTCGGACTCAACAACCGCAGCGCGTCGTTCGCGTCGTGGTGGAACGGCGCGGGGCGGTGCAAAAACGTGTGGCGAACCGGGACATGGCGTGCTCTAGTCGGTCGAACAACGCCGAATATGCCCGCCAACTTCAAGCTCGATTTGACCCACCGCCCCCGGCGCCTGCGCCGCACCGCCAGCCTGCGCGCCCTCACGGAGGAGACGGTGCTGCGGCCGGCGAATTTCATCGCCCCGCTCTTTGTCGTGGAGGGCAAGAGCCGGCCCGAGGAGATCAAGTCGATGCCCGGGGTTTTCCGACTGAACATTGCCGACCTCGTCAAGGAATGTCAGGAACTCGCCAAGCTCGGCGTGCCGGCGGTGGCGCTGTTTCCCAAGCTCGACTCCAAGCTCAAGGACGATGACGGCACTGCGGCGCTGAATGAGGACGGGCTCATCCTGCGGGCGGTCCGCGCGGTGAAAAAGGGCGTGCCGGAGCTGACGGTGATGACCGACGTGGCGCTCGATCCCTACACCACGCACGGGCACGACGGCGTGCTGAACGCCGCGCGCGACGACGTGGAGAACGACCGGACGGTCGGAATTTTGATGAAAATGGCCGTGCTGCACGCCCGGGCGGGCGTGGACCTGGTCGCCCCGAGCGACATGATGGACGGCCGGGTGGGCGCGATCCGGAAGGCGCTGGACGCCGCGGATTTCACGGGCACGGGCATCATGGCCTACTCGGCGAAGTTCGCCTCGGCCTACTACGGGCCGTTCCGCGACGCGGTCGGCAGCGCCAGCGCGGCCGGCACAAACCTGCTCAGCAAGGCCACCTACCAGCTCAATCCCGCCAACCGCCGCACGGCGCTCATCGAGGCGGCGCTCGATGCGGGCGAGGGCGCGGACATCATCATGGTGAAGCCCGCGGGCCCGTATCTGGACATCATCCGCGAGGTGCGCCAGGCGACGCGCCAGCCCATCGCGGCGTACCAGGTTTCCGGCGAATATGCCCAGCTCCACGCGGCCGCGCGGCTCGGCTGGCTCGACCTGCCGCGCACGCGGCACGAGTCGCTGCTCGCGATTAAGCGCGCCGGGGCGGACATGATCCTGACGTATTTCGCCAAGGAGATGGCGGCGGAGCTGGGGAAGTAGCAATCAGCTCTATCTGTTCGGATATTTTAGCCGGAAGCCAGGAAGCCAGGAAGCCAGGAACCAATCCGATTCATGGTTTCCTGGCTTCCGGCTTAATAGAACGTCCTATTTTCCCGGTGCGTTCAGCTTGCTGTGGTGGCGGCTGTAGCCGAAGTAGATCACGAAGCCGATGGCCATCCAGACGATGAGCCGCATCCACGTGTCGTGGGGCAGCGCCTTCATCTGCCAGAAGCAGAGGCCGGCACCGAGGATTGGGACGAGCGGGACCCACGGGGTGCGGAAGCTGCGGACCAGGTTGGGTTGCTTGTAACGCAGAATTGGGATGGCGATACAGACGATGACGAACGCGAAGAGCGTGCCGATGGAGACCAATTCACCGAGGAGAGCGAGCGGCAGCACGCCGCCGATGATCGTGGCGGCGACGCCGGTCACGACGGTGGTGACGTAGGGCGTCTTGAAGCGCGGGTGGACCTTGGCGAAGACCGCCGGCAGCAGGCCGTCGTTGGCCATCGAGAAAAAGATGCGGGGCTGGCCCATGAGCATCACGAGGATGACGGAGCTCAGCCCGGCGATGGCGGCGATCTCGACCACGAAGCGGAGGGCGACCGGGGCGCCGGCGGCCTGCAGGGCGTTGACCACCGGGGCGGCGTTGTTGAGCTCCGTGTACTTCGACATGCCGGTCAGGACGAGGGAGATGGTGATGAAGAGCACGGTGCAGACCGCGAGGGAGCCGAGGATGCCGATCGGCATGTCCTTCTGCGGGTTCTTGGCCTCCTGCGCGGAGGTCGAGACGGCGTCGAAGCCGATGTAGGCGAAAAAGATCACGCCGGCGCCGCGCCAGATGCCGCTCCAGCCGAACTGGCCCTCGACGCCGGTGTTGGCGGGGATGAAGGGCGTCCAGTTCTTGATGGCCAGGCTGGGGTTTTTCAGCAGGTACCACGCGCCGAAGCCGATGACGGCGAGCAGCACGGAGACCTTGGTGATGACCATCAGGTTGTTGAAGGTCGCGGACTCCTTGATGCCGATGTAGAGGAGCGCCGAGAGCAGCACGATGATCACCATGGCGGGCAGGTTCATGATCGCGCCGGTGAGGACGAAGTGGCCGTTCACGAAATTGAGCGGGGCGTTGGTCAGCGCCGGTGGGATCACGAGGCCGAACTCCTTGATGAAGGCGACGAAGTGGCCGGACCAGCCGACGGCGACCGTCGGGGCGCAGAACAGATACTCCAGGATCAGGTCCCAGCCGATGACCCAGGCGAGGAATTCACCCATGGTCGCATAGGCGTAGGTGTAGGCGCTGCCGGCGATCGGGATCATCGCGGCGAATTCCGCGTAGCACAGGCCGGCGAACAGGCAGCCGAGGCCCGAGATGATGAACGAGATCACGATGGCCGGGCCGGCATACTGCGCGGCGGCCTGGCCGGTGAGCACGAAGATGCCGGCGCCGATGATCGCGCCCACGCCGAGGCTGACGAGGTTCAGCTTGGTGAGGCTGCGACGGAGCCCCTGGCCGGAGGCGGCCTCCTGCTGGAGCGAGGCGATGGATTTGGTTTGGAACAGGTTCATGGACGGGTCGTAAAAGGGGAGGGTGCCCGCCGGCCGGGCGCCGGTTCAGAACGGCGAGCGCGGCACCTGTACCGAGTCGTTGGGCATCAGGCGGACGTCCTGCGCGGGATTCTTCTGCGCGAGGGTGACATTGACCTCGTAGGCCTTCTGGTCGCGCACGAGGTTCACCTTGGTCTCCTTGGCGTACAGCGTGAAGCCGCCGGCGGCCTGCACGGCCTTCGATACCGTGAGGTCGGGGGTCCAGACGATGCGGCCGGCGTGGATGACCTCGCCGCCGACGTAGACGTAGCGCTCGGTCACGTTCACGGAAACGTCGACCGTGGTGTAGTATTTCCGCGCGATGTAGGTCTCGCGGATGCGCTGCGCCAGCTCGGCGGGGGTGGCGTTGGCCGTGGACAGGGTGCCGATGAAGGGGAGGCTGATGGTGTCGCGTTCGCCGATCTGCACCTGGTTGGTGCTGGGATCCGGCACGCCCTGCAGCGTGATCGTCAGGCTGTCACCCGGGCGCAACTGCGCCGTGGTGGTCGTGGCGGGAACCGACGGGTTCGTCTCGCCGACCCCGTCGGTGTTGCAGCCCGGCAGCATTGCCAGCAGCGCGGCCGAAACCAGGCAGTGAAACAGCGCGCGGGGGAAAAAATCCATGGACAGGTTTGGTGGGCCAAACCGCCGCAAAAGGCAATGTTACCGTTTTCCGCGCGTCCGGCGGCGGGGTTTCTCTTCCTCGTCCGCCACTTTCGCGGGCTTGTCCTCGTCGTCCTCGCCCTCCTCGTCGTCGTCGGACTTGGCCTTCTTCTCCTCGTCCTCGTCCTCCTCGTCGTCGTCGTCCCACTTGAGCGTCTCGTCGTTCTTGAGTTTTTCCTCCTCCGCCTCGTCGAGTTCGGGCAGGTCGTCCTCCTCCTCGGTGCTCTTGGCGGGCTTCTCGTCGTCGCCCTCGTAGCCGGCGGGCATGAAATCGAGGATGGCGGTGATCTCGTTGAACGAATGGAGCGCGCGGCCCTCGATGAAGTAGGTGTTCTGGGCCTCGCGGAGCTCGTCCTCGACCTCGTCGACCGTGAGCTTGGACTCGAAGTCAAAGAGGTCGTTGAGCATCTTCACGCGGCAGCGGGTGAGGTGGTCGAGCAGGTCGGCATAGGGGCCGTTCTCCTCGTCGAGCACGTCGGGCAGCACGAACAGCTTCTCCTCGGACTCGAACAGCGACTCCTTGGTGCGCTTGAGGCGGACCTTGCCGCTGCCGAGGTCCTTCTCGATCCGGAAGACGATGAACGCCCGGTCCATCAGGTCCTGGTCGAAGCCGTAGTCGCGCAGCGGGTCCACCAGCTCGATGAGATGGGAGAGCTGGCGGGGATCAATGATGCTGAGGCCGTCGACATCCCAGCGCACGGGATCGCTGGTCTCGCAGACCCACCAATTGTGATCCTCGCCGAGGCGCACGATGCACCATTCGAGGGTAGAAGTAGCTTTGGCCATGATGAAGGAGAGCGGGAGAGATTTTTGGCGCAGCGTGCGAGGGGGGAGTGAAAAAACAAGCACAAAAGAAACGGCCGGAGCGCGGGCCGGAAACGGCGGCGAATCCTGCGAAAATCCTTTGCGTCTGGAGGGTTACCCGCGCGGGCTCTTGCCTTTTGCCGCGGCAATTTCACTGTCCCACCGCATGGGGGTGTTTTACGAGAAACTGGTCCGCCGCGCGCTGTTCAGGCTGGATCCGGAGCAGGCGCATGAGGTGGGGGTGCACGCGCTGGCGCTCCTGGCCGCGCTGCCGCCGCTGTGCCGCCTGCTCGAGGGCCGCCACGGCCTCGCGGCGGCGCGCCACCGCCCGGTCGAGGCCTTCGGGCTCAAATTTCCCAATGCCGTGGGCCTCGCCGCCGGCTTTGACAAGAACGCCCGGGCCTGGCCGGCCGCGGCGGCGCTCGGTTTCGGCCATGTTGAGATCGGCACCGTGACCGCGCTCCGCCAGCCCGGCAACGACCGGCCGCGCGTGTTCCGCTATCCCGCGGCGGAGGCGGTGATCAACCGGATGGGCTTCAACAACGACGGCGCCAAGGCCGTCGCCGCGCGGCTCGCGCGCCAGCCCGGTCCCGGCCGCCGGCGCATTCTGCTCGGCATCAACCTCGGCAAGTCGAAGGTCGTCCCGCTCGACGAGGCCGTGGCCGATTACGTCGCGAGCTTCGCCTGCCTCGCGGCGCACGCCGACTATCTCGTGCTGAATGTCAGCAGCCCCAACACCCCGGGGCTCCGGCAGCTGCAGGACGGCGGCCGGCTGCGCGAACTGCTCGGCGCCATCACCGCCGCGAACCGCGCGCGCGCCGCGCAACCCGGCCAGGCCCGCAAGCCACTGCTCCTGAAGATCGCCCCCGACCTGACTTTTCCGCAGATTGACGGCGTGCTCGAGAGCATCGCCGAGTTCGGGCTCGATGGCATCATCGCCACCAACACCACGCTGGCGCGCCCCGGGCCGTTCGCCGCGGTGGGGGAGGCCGGCGGGCTGAGCGGCGCGCCCCTGCGCCAGCGGGCGACGGAGGTCATCCGCTACATTGCCCGCGCGACCGGCGGCCGGCTGCCGATCATCGGCGTCGGTGGCATCGACGACGCGGAAAGTGCGGGCGAGAAGCTCGATGCCGGGGCCACGCTGGTGCAGCTTTACACCGGCTTGATCTACCGCGGGCCGTTCCTGGCGGCGGCGGTGGCCCGCGCGCTCGCCGACCGGCAGCGGCTGTGAGGCGGGGTTCGAAGCCAGGTGGAACGCGTTGCCCGCAACGCTTTTCCTGTCTCCGCCTGCGCGGGGCAGTTGACGGAGGACAAAACGCATTGAGGGTAATGCGTTCCACGCCTGATCAACTCGGGGCTTTACAAGCCGAGGCCGTTTCCTCTTAGTCCGCCTTCCCCTGTTTTTCTGTGCTCGGGTGGTGGAATTGGTAGACACACACGTTTGAGGGGCGTGTGCCGTAAGGCGTGCAGGTTCGAGTCCTGTCCCGAGCACCATTTTTTGTTCCCGGCCGCGTGAGAAATTCCCACCGGGAAATCGCTTGCCTCACCCCCGGGCGCGTGAACACTCCCTGCCGACTATCACCGGCGCATCGCGCGCCCAGCAAACCTCCGCGGGCCGGTGCCCGCTTCGCCTCGACTACATGGACGACACGCCTGCCAAGGAAAATCCCCCCAAGGATTTCAACAAACTCGATCTGAGCCAACTTCAGGGATTTAGCTTCGGTACCCAGTGGGCCCAGGACAAGACCGCTGCGTCTGACCAGCGCGGACCAAGCGACCGCGCGTCCCGCGAGGGCGGCGGCGACCGCCGCGACGGCCCGCGCGACCGCCGGGCTTTCCGCCGGCCCGCGGGTCCCGCGACCGGTGGCGAACCGGGCCGCCCCGCTGGCGGGGGCGACATGCCCGAACGCCGGAGCGGTGCCGGCGACCGCCGGCAGCGGCCGGATTATCCGGGCGACTCCCGCCGGGATGGTCCCGGTGCGGGCGAGCGCGGCCCGCGCTATGCCGGCCGCGGCGAACCGCAGGAGCGCGGCCCGTACGAGAGCCCGTTCTTCAACGTCACCTTCTATCCCGAGGACACCAGTTTCAACGCGCTCGCGAAGACCATCCGCTCCTCCTGCCGCACCATCGAGCTGTTCGAGATTGCGCGCACCGTCATCGACAAGCTCGACCGGTTCGTCGTCGTGCTCGCGCGCAAGCCGGCGTCGGCCGACGCGAAGCCGGAGCCGGTCGCCATTTCCGTGCCGGACGGCCTGCCGTTCGAGTCCGAGGAGGCGGCCGTCGCCCATGTGCTGAGCCAGCATCTCGACAAGTTCTTCGACCGGTCCGACGTGGAGATCGAGCCGCCGAAGGGGAATTTCCTGGTCATCAACCGGTGCACGATCACCAGCGAGCTGCTCGGGCCGCCGAATTACCATCGTTACAACCAGATGGTCCAGCAGCACTACGCGGCCAAGATCCGCGGCATGTCGCTGGAGGCGTACCGCAACCGCATCGAGACGATCCGGGATCCCGCCGTCGTGGCCCAATGGCTCGAGAAGATGAAGAAGGCCACGCGCTACACGTGGAAGGTCATCGCCAAGCCCGCGAAGACCACGCCCGCGGCGGAGCCCGTGGCACCCGCTGCCCCGGTCGCCGAGGTTGCCACCCCCGTCCCGGAGGCTGCAGCCCCCGCGGCGGATACGCCCACCGCTGATGCGCCCCCGGCGGACGCCGCGCCTGAGGCTCCAGCCCCGGCTGAAGCCGCCCCCGCCGCTCCAACCCCGGAAGCCACGCCGGCGGCCGAGGCCCCGGCCGCGCCGATCGCGTTCGACAATTACGAGGATGCCCGCAGCCACCTGCTCACCTCGGCTCGCGACAAGGTCGTGCGCCTGGGCGACTCGGCCCGCTTCCACGGCAAGATCGCCGAGTCGCTGCCCGACGGCGAGATCCGCCGCGCGATCGAGGGCGCCCTGGAACGCCAGCGCCGCTTCCCGCTCGACACCGCCAACGCCCTCCGCGGCCGCCTGCGCCGCGAGCACTTCACGATCTTCAAGAAGGGCTCGAAGGGCGTGTCGTACGTTTGCGCGGTGAAACGCAAGTTCCGCGTGCCCGGCCAGACCTTCTCGGACAGCATCGGCGCCCTCATCGCGTTCATCGAGGCGCACCCGATGATCAAGGCCAGCGAGCTCGCCACGAAATTCCTCGGGATCAAGGTCCCGGCCAAGCCCGCCTCCGCCGCACCCGCCGCGCCGACCCCGGCAGCCGCTGCCACCCCCGATTCGGCCAGTCCCGCGGTCGAGGCCGCCCCGGCCGAGCCTACGCTCACGCTGGAGGAGCGGACCAAGCTCTCCCGGATGCAGGGCGACCTGCGCTGGCTCGTGACCGAGGGCTACGTGACCGAGTTCATCGACGGCCGGATCTTCGCCTCGCCGCCAATGGTCGAGGCGCGCAAGAAGGAAGCCGAAACCGCGGAGCATGACCCGGAGAACTTCCCGGAGGTGCCCGTCTCGGCCGCGCCCTTTGAGGCCAAACCCGCCGAAGCGGCGCCCGTGACCGAGGTGGTCGCGCCGGTTCCCGCGGCGCCGGTCGCTGAAGCCCCGGCCCCCGAAGCGCCGGCTCCGGAGACCCCGGCGCCCGCCGCGGAGCCTCCGGCACCGCCGTCGGAGTGAACCGGCCGCCCATGCGACCGATTCCCTCCCCGGCGGAGGTTGAACTCTATCTGCACCAGCACATCCCGCTCTCGGCGGATATGGGCGTGCACGTGCTGGCCTGCGATGCGACGGGCGTGACCCTGCGAGCCCCGCTCGCGCCGAACATCAACCACCATGCGACGGTGTTTGGCGGCAGCACCTCGGCCGTGGGGATTCTTTCGGCCTGGACCTGGCTGCACTTCGCGCTGCGCTCGGCGGGCCACTCCTCGCGCCTCGTCATCCAGCGCAACACCGTCAACTACCTCGCGCCGATCACGCGCGAGTTCGAGGCCCGCTGCCCGGCGCTGCCGGCGGGCCAGTTCGAGGAATTCCTCCGCACGCTGGACCGCTACGGCAAGGCGCGGGCGAAGCTCACCGCCGTGCTCACCTGCAAGGGCGAGAAGGCGGCGACGTTTTCCGGCGACTACGTGGCCGTGCGGACGAAGTAGGCGCGGCGGCGGATTATCCCGTGGCCCGCAGTTTCAGCGTGTGCCGCTCGTCCGAGGCAATGCCGAGGTCGAGGTGCAGCGCGCCGGCCGGCAGCCAGCCGGTAATCCGGTCCGGCCACTCGACGGCGAGGCACCAGGGTGACACGAGGAAATCCTCCAGCAGCAAATCCTCGACCTGCTTGGGCCCATCGAGCCGATAGGCATCGAGGTGGACGAGGGTGCGCCCGCCGGCGCGCGGGCCGCGGTGGACCGTGTAGATGTTGAACGTGGGGCTGGTGACGGGCTCGGTGACGCCGAGCCCGCGGGCCAGACCCTGCACAAAGGTGGTCTTGCCGACGCCGAGGTCGCCGTGCAGCGCCAGCGTCGTGTCGGGCGGCAGGGCGGCGGCCAGCTCGGCGGCCAGCTGCTGGGTCGCCGCGGCGGAGGCGGTGGTCACGCCCGCGCGCAGCTTAGCGAAGATGCTCGTACCCACGGTAGTCGTCGAGGTTGAGGGAACCGGCCGGCTGGTCGCCGGGCCGGACGAGGCGGCCGATGCAGGTCAGCCGGGTGCGCGGGAAGGCGCGCCGCCAGGACCGCTCGAACTCCGCGCGGGGTGTGCGGGCGGCGAGCGTGAAAACCAGTTCGTAGTCCTCGCCGTCGCTGAGCGCGGCGGCGACGGTGCCGCCGGCGCGACGCGGCAGCGCCGCAGGATCGAGTGCGGTCACGGCGCCGCGCGGGGTCAGCGAGTGCAGGTCCTTCGCCAGCCCGTCGCTCACGTCCATCATCGCCCGCACGCCGCGCTGGCCGGCGAGCCAGGCGCCCTCGGCGAGGCGCGGCGTGAACTGGTAATGATGCCGGCTGCGACGGCTGCCCCCCAGCACGCCGGTGACATAGATCCAGTCACCCGGGCGCGCCCCGGTGCGGGTGACGATGCGCGGGCCGGCGGGCCGGCCGAGCAGGGTGAGGCTGGCGGCGACGACGCCGTCGGCCTGGGCGATATCGCCGCCCACGATCGGCACGCGGTAGTGGCGGGCGCAGGCGGCGAGTCCGCGGTAAAATTCCGCGAGCCATTGCCGGCTCACGCGCGCATCGAGCGTGAGCGCGAGCACGGCGGCGGTGGGCCGGCCGCCCATCGCGGCGAGGTCGCTGAGGTTGCGCTTGAGGAGCTTGGCCCCGACGGCGCACGGCGGCACGGTGTCGTCGAAGTGCCGGCCGTAGATGACCGGGTCCACCGTGAGCAGCTGCCGGCCGCGGGCGGCGGGCAGCACGGCGCAGTCGTCGCCAATGCCGAAGGGCGAGCGCGGCGAGGCGGTGCCGAGCCAGCGGCGGATCCCCGCGATGAGCTTTTCCTCACCCCAGGCCGAGACCGAATCGGAGAAATGCTTGGTGAAGGGATGCATCGCAGCTCACACGTCCACGCCGGCGAGGACCAGTAGGGCGGAGTTCAGGTTGAACAAGGCATGGGCGACGATCGTCGTGCCGATGCGGCCGGTCCGTTCGTAGGCGAGCGCGAAGACAATGGCCAGGGTGACCAGCGGGACAAACGTGCCGACGTTGTTATGGAGGGAGGCAAACAGCACCGCCGGCAGGAGCAGGGCCACCCAGCGGGGCAGACGGGTGCGCACGTAGCGAAAGATGCCGGCGCGGAAGACCAGTTCCTCGGTGACGGGCGCCACGAGGATGGCGACGGCCAGCAGCGCGCACCGCAGCGAGGCGGAATCGGTATGGCGGAGCAGGTTGATCGCCTCCTGATCCTCGGGGGGGTAGTGGACGAGCTTGAGCACGCCCTGCCACACGAGGCTGACCGCCGTGAGCACCGGCAGTGCGATGAGAAACGTGGCCAGGCCGGAACGGAACATGCCGTCCGCATTGGGCGCGACGGGCGCGACGGGCGGTTTCGCGCGGGTGAAAAACAGGCGGTGGCCCGCCATGCCGAGCAGCATGCCGCCGTGGAAGGCGGCCGTGCCGATGATGGTCAGGTGGGCCTTGTCGAGGGGGTGATGCCGGGAGTACAGGCTCAGGCCATACGAGCCCGCGACCCCGCCGAGGATGACGAGCCAGATGAACAGGAAGAAATCGCTCAGAATGACGTCCCACGCGGGCAGCAGGGCCGGGCGGGCCCGGGCGGCGGGGCCCAGGCCCTGTCGCCACAGCAGCACCAATCCGCCGAGGAGCAGGGCGAATTCGACGGCGAGGGCGGTGGACGTGACGGGCGGCATCGCGGACCAGTGCGGAGGAAAACCGCCGGGCGCGCAACGCCAGCCTTCGCCAAGGCTACGGCTGGCAGGCCAGCCTGACTGGTGTTTCTGGCCGGGATGGGGCGGTCCGGGTCAGGCGTGGATCTGGCCGCCGGTGAAGACCACGCGGCCGTCGACGATGGTCGTCTTGACCCGGCCGGTGAGGGCCTGCCCCTGCCAAGGGGAGTTGGCCGACTTGCTGAAGCCGGCCTTGGTGTCGTAGGTCCACGACTCGGCGGGGTCGAAGAGGCAGACGTCGGCGGCGGCGCCGGCGGCGAGCGTGCCGGCGGGCAGCCCGAGGATCCGGGCGGGCCGGCGCGTCATGAGGTCGATGACCTCGGGGAGCTTGAACTTGCCGCGGCGCACGAGCACGTCGAGCGAGACGGCGAGCGCGGTCTCGAGCCCGATGATGCCGTTGGGCGCGTAGTCGAACTCCTTGTCCTTCTCGTAGTCGGTGTGCGGCGCGTGGTCGGTCGAGATGCAGTCGAGCGTGCCGTCGCGCAGGCCGGCGAGGAGCGCCCGCCGGTCGGCCTCGGTCCGCAGCGGCGGGTTCATCTTGAAATTGGTGTCGTAGGTCGTGAGCGACTCCTCGGTCAGCGCGAGGTGGTGCGGCGTGGCCTCGGCGGTGATCTTCACGCCGCGGGTCTTGGCGCGGCGGATGATGCCGACGGAGTAGCGCGACGAGATGTGCTGCAGGTGGATATGCGCGCCGGTGTACTCGGAGAGGATGACGTTGCGGGCGACGATGATGTCCTCGGCGGCGGACGGCCAGCCACGCAGGCCGAGGCGGGTGGACACGGTGCCCTCGTTCATCACGGCGCCCTGCGTCAGCGACGCATCCTGGCAGTGGTCCATGATCGGCAGGTCGAACATCTTGGCGTACTCGCAGGCGCGGCGCATGAGCTCGTTGCTCTGGACGCAGTCGCCGTCGTCGGTGAGGGCGACGACGCCGGCGCGCTTGAGCGAGCCGAAGGGGGCGAGGGCCGCGCCCTTCTGGCCGACGGTGATGCAGCCGGTGGGGAGGACCTTGACGACGGCGTCGCGGCGGACGGCGTCGGTGATGGACTGGATCGTGCCGGTGTTGTCTGCGACGGGCGCGGTGTTGGGCATGCAGACGACGGTGGTGAAGCCGCCGGCGGCGGCGGCGCGGGAGCCGGTGGCGATGGTTTCCTTGTGGGTCTGGCCGGGTTCGCGGAAATGGACGTGGATGTCGACGAGGCCGGGGCAGGCGACGAGGCCCTTGGCGTCGATGACTTGCGCGGCCTTCTTGGCCGCGGCGGAGAGCGACGGGACGATCCGGCCATCGGCGACGAAGAGGTCGCCGACGGCGTTGCGCCGGGCGGCGGGGTCAATGACGCGGGCGGAGCGGATCCAGAGGAAGGACATCGGGAAAGAATTACTTCGGGTCGGCGCCGGAGTAGAGGTGCTCGGGCTGGCCGCCGGAGCAGAGGTAGAGGGCCGCCATGCGGACGGCGATGCCGTTGGTCACCTGCTCGAGGATCACGCTGCGCTCGCCGTCGGCGAGCTCGCTGTCGATCTCAACGCCGCGGTTGATCGGACCGGGATGCATGATGATGGCCTTGGGGTTGAGCCAGGAGGCGCGGGTCTTGTTGAGGCCGAACATGCTGGTGTACTCGCCGAGGGACGGGAAATGGCCGCTGGCCTGGCGCTCGTGCTGGATGCGCAGGAGCATCACGACCTCGGCGTCGGCGAGTGCGGAGCGGAGGTCGTGGGACACCTTCACCCCGAGGTCGGTGAACCAGTGCGGCACGAGCGTGGACGGGCCGACCAGCGTGACGGCGGCGCCCAGCTTGGTGAGCGCATGGATGTTGGAGCGGGCGACGCGGCTGAACAGGATGTCGCCAAGGATGACGACCTTGCGGCCCTTCAGCTTCCCGAGGTGCTCCTTCATCGTGAAGGTGTCGAGGAGGCCCTGGGTGGGATGCTCGTGGGCGCCGTCGCCGGCGTTGATGACGGGGATGTTCAGGATGCGCGAGAGGTAGAGCGGCGAGCCGGCGGCCGAGTGGCGGATGACGATCATGTCGGCCTGCAGCGCCTGGATGTTCTGGGCGGTGTCGCGGAGCGTCTCGCCCTTCGTCGTGCTGGAGCTGGCGCTGTCGAACGAGATGACGTCGGCGCTGAGCCGCTTGGCGGCCATGGTGAACGCCATGCGGGTGCGCGTGCTGGGCTCGAGGAAGAGGTTGACGATGGTCTTGCCGCGGAGGGCGGGGACCTTTTTCACGCTGCGCGCGAGGGTGCGCTTGAACGCGGCCGCGGTCGCGTGGACCTGTTCGATCTCGGCGAGCGAGAGTTCCTCGAGGGTGAGCAGATGGCGGCGGGTCCAGGGCATCAGGAAACCTTGGCTGTTTGCCGGCGGCCGGCGGGCTTGGGCGCGGGCGGCTCGATCCGGATGGTGTCGAGCCCCGGGTCCTTGGCGTCGAGGTGCACGAAGACCCGCTCGTGTTCATCCGCGGCGAGCGTGAGCCCGGCGTAGTCGGCGGCGACGGGCAGCAGGCGGCCCCCGCGGTCCACGAGGACGGCGAGCTCGACCTTGGTCGGGCGGCCGTGGTCGAAGAGTTCGTCGAGCGCGGCTTTCACCGTGCGGCCGGAAAAGACCACCTCGTCGACCAGGATGACGGTGGCGCCGTGGACGTCGGCGGGAATGTGCGTGGCGGCGAACTCCTTCGGGATGGGATGGCGGCCGATGTCGTCGCGATGGAAGGAGACATCCAGCGTGCCGGGGGCGACCGTCAGGGCGGGGGCGGCCTTCGCCAGGCCCGCATCCAGCCGGCGGGCGAGTTCGACGCCGCCGTTGGCAATGCCGAGGAGCAGAATCTTCTGCCCGGCGCCGTGGCGCCCGGAAATCGCCGCCACCAGCCGCTTGATGGCAGCGTGAATCTCCTTCGAACCGATGGTCTTGGGCGTGGCCACGTATCCCTTTTGTGAAGGGGAGACGGGCAAAGGGAAAGGGCAAAAAAAAGGCCGCCCCGAAAGCGGGCGGCCGGAAGGTAATTCCTCGAGGGCGGACTCAGTGGGTGTCCTTGGCCGGCAGATCGATGACCTTGGTCGGCCCCACCTCGACCTGGCCCGCGTGGGCGAGGTTTTTGGCGAGAAATTCCTCCACCCGGCGGTAGAAGCTGACGCGCGCGCTCTCGTGGCGGAAGCCGTGGCCCTCGTTGTCCTCCCGGACGAACTCGTACGGCTTGTTGTACCGGTCGAGCTCGGCTTTCAGGCGCTTCCAGTTGTCGATGTCGACGCGCGGGTCATTTTCGCCATACGCGTGCAGCGTCGGCACCCGGATGTTCTGGACGAAGTTGACCGGCGAGCGGTCGTGGCGGTACGTGGCGTCGTCGCCAATCCACTTGCTGTAAAAGGTGCGGTCCATGCCATGGCGGCGTCCGTTGCCCTCGCCGTAGCCGGCGATGATATTGAGGTCGGAAACGCCGACATAGTTGACGGCGCAGCAGTAGAGCTCGGGCGTGAAGGTAACGCCGGCGAGCGCGGCGTAGCCGCCGTAGCTCGCGCCCACGATGGCAACGCGGGCCGGGTCGGCGAAGCCCTGGGCGATGGCCCATTTCACGCCGTCGGACAGGTCGTCCTGCATCTTGCCGCCCCATTCGTGGCGGCCGGCGAGGAGGAAATCGAGGCCGTAGCCGCCGGAACCGCGGTAGTTGGGCTGGAGCACGGCATAGCCGCGGCTGGCGAGGAACTGCACCTCGGGGTCGAAGCCCCATTCGTCGCGAACGCCATAGGGCCCGCCGTGCGGGTGAATGATGAGCGGGACGCGGTGGCCGGCGGCGCCGGCGGGCAGGGTGAGGTAGCCGTGGATCGTCAGCCCGTCGCGGGCCGGGTAGCTGACCGGCTGCATCGGCTGCACGAGGCCGGGCTGCAGGTTGGGATTGATCTGCCCGATCATCATGATGGCCGGACGGCCCCGCGCGGGATTCTGCAGGTTGAGGACGTAATAAACCCCGGGCTGGCGGTCGGAGATGGCGGCGATGACGTGCAGCTGCTCATCGTCCGAGGAACTGGTGATGCGATTGAAAGTGCCGGGCAGAGCGCCGTCGATCTTGGCCTGCAGCTGGGCGCGCCCGGCGTCGAACCAGTGCACGTGCGGCAGGTCCGTCGTGTAGTTGACGCCCAGCAGTTTCGTCCGGTCCTGGGTCTGGATCAGGCTGGTGTACTCGCCCGCGATGACGAAATCGGGCTCGGGCAGGAACGCGCGCTTCGGCACGTAATAGGCCCGCAGGTGGGACGGCTGGCTACCCTCGCGGGTGAGGACGTAGAGCGTCTGGTTGTCGGCGGCGAAGGCCAGCGGCTGCCACGAGGGTTCGCCGACGGCGATGTCGGCCGGGGTTTCGCCGACCTTGAAAAATGTCGATTTGCCGTCGAGCCGCAGCTCATGAATCACGGTCGGGCCGACCCGGCGGTCGATCGCGCGGACGACGCCCTCGTTGTCGGAAAAGACCGCGCGGATGCCGGTGACATCGGCCCCCTGACTCTTGCGGCGTTCGCCGTCGCGGACATCCAGCAGGAAGATCCCGAAATCCATGCTGGCCACCGTGTGGTTGCCCTGAATCAGGATGTGGTTGGGGTCGAGCTTGAGGGTGTCGACGATGCTGGCGTAGTTGGCCCGGTCCGCGACCAGTTCCTTGAAGGATTCGGCCAGCGGGACGACCTTGCGCGAGGAAAGCTTGAGGGAGCGCAGGGACAACGACTCGTTGCCGCCGAGGTCGCCGCCATAGACGATGCGGTCGTTGCCCTTCCAGAAATAGAGGGAGATGTTCTCGTCATTCGCCGCCACGAGGGCCTCGGTCTTGCCCGTCTCGAGGTCCATCATGGCGATGCCGATGTGCCCGGTGCCGAGGGTGGTGAGAAAGGTGAGGTGCCGGCCGTCGGGCGAGAGCTGCAACGAGCGCATGGCCGGGTCGGCGAAGAAGTGTTCGATCGGAATGGCCGCGCCCGAGGGCGGGGCGGCGGGCGCGGGGTCGGCGGCGCGGAGCGACGGGGCGGCGGCGAGGAACGTGGCGGCGAGCGCCGCGCAGAGGGGGACGAAGCGGTTCGTGGTCATGGAATCGGCGGAGCGTGGGGGGATTCGGGGCGGAGCAAAAGCAAAAACCCGGCCCGGCGGAGCCGCCCGGCCCGGGCGGGAAAAAATGAGAGGCGGCAGGAAAAGGCTTGCCGTCCCAACCGTACTAGTGCAACTAGAACAGCGTGCTGCCCTTCTCCATCGACCTCAAGCCGGGCCGGCCCGTGGCGGAGCAGATCCTGTTCGCGGTCAAGAAGGCCGTGGTGACCGGGCAGCTGCGGCCGGGCGACAAGTTTCCCTCGGTGCGCTCGCTCAGCCAGGAGCTGAAGGTGAACCCCAACACGGCGCACCGGGTCGTCGCGGCGCTGGTGGCGGAGGGCGTGCTGGTGACGACACCCGCCGTCGGCAGCATCGTGGCGGCGCGCGAGGCGGGCGGGCGCAAGGAGCGCGCGGAACTGCTGGGGGCGGACCTGGAAAAGCTGGTGGTGGAAGCGCGCAAGCTCGGGCTGGAGCTGGACGACGTGGCGGCGGCGCTCGCCGCGCACTGGAAGAAACTGGGCGGGAGATGAAACCTTGAAGCCAAACCATTTTGAGCCGGAAGCCAGGAAGGCAGGAAGCGGACGAACCACCTCAACCCCGACAACGGACCAAGCATGAACATCATCGAAACCCACAATCTCACCCGGCGGTTCGGGCGCACCGAGGCGGTGCACGCGCTCGACCTCGCGGTGCCGGAGGGCAGCGTGTTCGCCCTGCTGGGCCCGAACGGCGCCGGCAAGTCGACCACGATCAAGGTGCTCATGGATCTGCTCCGGCCGACCGCCGGCGACGCGCGCGTGCTGGGGGTGGACTCGCGCCGGCTCGGCCCGCGCGAACGGGAGCAGATCGGCTACGTCTCCGAGAACCAGCAACTGCCCGTCTGGATGACGTTGCGGCAATACCTCGACTACTGCCGGCCGTTTTATCCGCGCTGGGACCGCGACCTGGAGCAGACGCTGCTGGGCCGGTTCGACCTGCCGGAGGACCGGAAGCTGAAGCATCTTTCGCGCGGCATGCTGATGAAGGCGGCGTTGCTGTCCTCGCTGGCCTACCGGCCGAGGCTGCTCGTGCTGGACGAGCCGTTCAGCGGGCTCGATCCGCTCGTGCGCGACGAATTCGTCCGGGGCGTGCTCGAGGTGTCGGAGCTGGGCGAATGGTCGGTCTTCATCTCGTCGCACGAGATCGAGGAGGTCGAGCGGCTCTGCGACTGGATCGCGGTGCTGGACGAGGGCCGGCTGCAGTTTGCCGAGTCCACGGAGGCGCTGCTCGGCCGGTTCCGCCGCGTGGAAGTGACGCTGCAAGGCGGCGCGGCGAACCTCGGGTCCCCGCCACCCGGCTGGCTGGAATTGGAGCGAACGGGCGACCTGGTCCGCTTGATCGCCACGCAATACGGGCCGGAGACCGAGCGCGCCTGCCGCGAGCGGTTTCCAACCGGGGCGTTCGCGGTGCAGGCCATGACGCTGCGCGAGATCTTCATCGCGCTGGCCCGGGCGGGTCGCAACGCGCGGAAGGGAGCCGCCGCATGAACCTCACCTGGCACATCGTCAAAAAGGACTTCCTGCGTCTCCGGCTGGCCCTCGCGCTGTGGGTCGCGCTGATGGTCGGGCAGTTCATCCTGAGCTACGAGATCCTCCATGTGGTCGATGCCGATGCCACGATCCTGCGGCTCACCGTGAAGAGTCTGGACTACATGCAAAATGTCCTGTTCGGGCTGCAGTTGCTCCTCTGCTGCCTGCTGGTCGCCGCGTTGATCCAGGAAGATCCGCTGGTGGGCCAGGAGACCTGGTGGGTGACGCGACCCATCTCCGGCGCCCGGTTGCTGGGGGCGAAGCTGCTCGGGCTGGTCCTGTTCTTCTGGGTGCTGCCCGTCGTGGTGACGCTGCCCTGGTGGCTTTACTCCGGCCTGGACTCCCGCGCCCTGCCCGGGGCGATGGTGCAGTTGATGTCCGGTCAGGCGGTGCTGACCTTGCTGGCCCTGGTCATCGCGGTGCTCAGCGCGAACGCGGCGCGCTTCGTGGTCGTGATCCTCCTGCTGATCTTCGCGTGGATGTGCTTCTTCATCATCCTCGTGGCGCACAGCTCTCAGACCGGCTCGTGGGGCGGGGGTCAGACCCGGGCCCTGGTCGAAGTAGTCCTGGCCGTGGTGGGAATCGGCGTGGTGGTGGTGCATCAGTACCTCACCCGCCGAAGCACCCACTCGTGGATGATTTTTTCCGCGGGGTTCATCCTGATCCTAGCGGTGGCCGCTTATTGGCCATGGGATTGGTCAAATTGGACGACGTGGCGGAGCAGCGAACCGCCGGCCCTCGCCTCAGTGACGGTCACGCCGGGCACCGTGGCGTTCACGAAGCTCGGCTCCAATGAGGATCCGTCACTGGTCCGGATGGACCTGGAATTGCGGTATGCCAACCTGCCCGCGGACTATGAACTCAGCACCGGAAGAATCACCGGCACGTTGATGTGGCCCGATGGCATGAAACGAACGGGCTCAGGCTGGATTCAGTCCTATCCCACCTCCACCGCCTGGCGCATCATGGGATTGAAGGCGCCGGCGGGCGTCACGCCGGAAAAATGGCGGGAAGTCATGCAGGACCGGGGCGACATCGCCATGTCCCTGATACCGCGCTCGTTCGCGGCCAAGCTGCGGCAGCAAGCCCCGGTGCTGGACGGCCGGGTGGAACTAACCGCCTACCAGGGTGAAATGGTGGCAAACGCGCCGCTGCGGGAGGGCGCGAGGGGCGGCCACAGCGGCTACCATGTTCAAATCATGGGAATCGAGCGCCTCGAGAACGGCGGGCTGGTCCTGAATACGGCGGAATCGTTTCCCATCCTGGCGAGCGAGATCTTTTCCCTCGTGGTGTTCCCCGGGCATTTTGTTGGTCCGCCCTCGCGTTATGTCTTGTGCAGCCAGGACCGGACCAAGTTTGTGCAGCTCCAGTCGCACGCGGAAACCTATACGATGACCAAGTCGGTCATGGTGGTGCGGCAAAGCTTTGGCTGCGATGCCCGGCAGCTGGCCAATCCCGCCGAGCCCAACTGGCTGGATCGGGCCGAGTTGCTGAAAGTGGCCTACTGGCCCGTGGGCGCGCTGGTGCGGAGCGCGCACAGCGACGGCCTGGTCGAGAAGGATTTTCGCCCGGGTAAGTGGCTGAAGCCGGAAATCCTGCTCCGGCAGTCGACCAATGCACCAGCCGCACCGCCGCCGAAGAGCTAGCGCGTGCGCCGCCCGAGCCACGCGGCGAGGTCGGCGTCGTCGAGGACATTGACGCCAAACTGATAGTCGCGGGCGAGCAGGCTGGCGTAGGCGGGCTCGAGGAAGCGGCGGCAGTGCAGGATCACGCGCGCCCGTTGGCCCGGGGCGCGCACCAGCCGGCCGAGGGCCTGGTTCACCTTCGTCATGCCGGGAATCTGGTAGACGCGCCGGAACGCGGCCTCGCGGCCGAGCGCGGAAAATTCCGCAAGCCGGGCGCGCTGGACGGCGTTCACCTCGGGCAGCGCGGGGCCGACGACCATCGCGTGGGTCACGCGGCCGCCGAGGGCGTCGATGCTTTCGGCGAAGCTCGAGCCGAGGACGAGGAAGAGCGCGTCGGTGAACGCCAGCGACTGCTCCACCCACGCGGTCTGCGCGGCGAGGTCGTGCAGCCGGGGCTGGAGCGCGACCCGCAACGGGGAGGCGCGCTCGAGTTCGCGCGCGACCGACTCGGCATAGGCGTAGGACGGGAAGAAAACCGCGACCGGCCCGTTCGCCGCGGCCTGCAGGGCGGCGACCGTGGCGGCGGTGGTGGCGAAGTAGTGCGAGCGGTGCTGGAAGGTCGTGTCCACCCGCGCATCCACGGCGACGTCGTAGGCGCCGTCGCGCCACGGGGTGTGGGCGGTGACCAGGACCGGCTGGGCGACGGCCAGGTCGCCGGCGGCATTCGCGGAGGCCAGTCCGCAGCTCTCGGCAAAGGTGTCGGTGGGCGAGAGCGTGGCGCTGGCCAAGACCACGCCGCCGAACTCGCGGAGCGCCTCGCCGATGGCGTCGGCGGCATCGAGGCAGGTGAAGGCGAGTTTCCCGGCATGCGGGCACCAGACGAGTTTTTTCAGCCGCGCATCGGCGAGCCACTCGGCGAGCTGCTGGGTCTGCCAAAGCTGCTCGCTGAACTGCGGGCCGAGCGCCGCGTAGTCGAGCGGCAGCTCGGCGAGCAGCTCGGCGACCTTCGCGAGGGTGTCGGCCACGTCGGCCTCCAGCGCCGGGTCGAGGACGGGCACGGGCTGAAGCGCGAGGAGGAGTTGGGCCCAGCTCTCCCACGCGCGGACGAGCGGCGTGGCGGCCTGCACGTGGTCGAGCTCGGCGAGCAGCGCGCGGGCGTCGCTCGCCCGGGCGGAATGCGAGTGGGCGTCGGCGACGCGCGAGGGCAGGTTGTGGGCTTCGTCGAGGATCAGGAGCGTGCGCGCGGGATCAAAGCCGGGCTGGTTGTAGAACAGCGTGCGGCTGCGCGGGGCGAAGACATAGTTGTAGTCGCCGATCCACACATCGTTGAAAGCGAGGGCGGCGCGGGTGATCTCGTAGGGGCAGAGGCGCGCGTCGCGGCCGGCGGCGCGGAGCGTCTCGAGGTCGCGCGCGTGGTTTTCGAACCGGTAGAAGCGCGACAAGCCGCTCGCGGGCCAGCGCTCCTCGAGCCGGTCGAGATAGCTGCAGGACTCTCGCACGCAGTGAAAGACGCTGTTGATGCAGTGCTCTGCCTTGTTGCGGACGTGCCAGGCGGCGAGGGGCGTGCCACCGGCGCCGCCGGTCATGGCGGCGAGGGTGCGGACCACCTGCAGCTGGCCGGTGGACTTGCTCGTGAGGTAGAGGGCGCGGTCGAAGTGGCCGGCGCGGAGCTGGCCGAGCGCGAACTCGAGGAGCACGCCGGTCTTGCCGAAGCCCGTCGGCGCCTCGAACAGCACGAGCGGATGGCGCTCGAAGGCCGCGGTCAGCTCCGCCTCGGTGGTCTCCTGGCCGGGGCGCAGCGTGGCGAAGGGCGGCGAGAAGCGGAGGTGGCGCAGCCGCTCGCGGGCGCGGAGGCGGAGGTCGAGAAACTCGACCACGCGCTCGAGCTGCCCGCGGAAAAGCGCGTCATCCCCGGGCGCGAGCGGGACGGTCTGCGCGAGGCCGCTGGCGATCTCAACGAAGACCAACTCGGGGCGGAGCGACCCGGCCGGCGGGGTGAGGCGGTGCAGCGCCGCGTAGGTCGCGAGCTGGACGAAATACCCCGGATAGTCGGCGCGCAGACCGGCCTCGTCGGCGGGCAGCGGCCGGGTGACGGTCTTGATCTCGCGCAGGGTCGCGATGCCGTCGGCGCGCAGGAACTGGTCGATGCGGCCGGTGAGCGCGAGCGTCCAGCCGCCGTGGAAAATCCGCCCGGCGATCGCGAGTTCGAACTCGGCTGCCGGCGTCTCGGCGGCGGCGCGGGCGCGGAGCTCGTTGTGCCAGTGGGTGCCGAGCTGGGCGCGCCACACGCCCTGCCGGCCGCCGCCCGCGTCGTGCGGGCCGGTGGTGAACTCGGCAAACTCGCCCACGCTCAGGCTGGCGGTGCGCTGGTCGAGGTTGAACTCCATGCGCGTCAGTCCAGCAGGATTTCGGTGTGGCCGCGGAGGTAGTCCTCGAGGCGCTGGGCCAGACGCGCGACGGCGGCGGCGGGGGCGGTCTGCCCCGCCAGCGGCTGGTTGAGCAGCGCCGCGACGACCTCGCGGTCGGCGGCGGCCAGCGTGGGGAACCACTGCTGCTTCACCGGGTAGCCCTCGTCGCGCGCGAAGCAGTAGAGGCTCTTGAACCAGACGAGGTCGGGCCGCGCGCCCGCGGCGAACGAGGCGAAGGCCTGCCGGAGGAGCGCGGCGACCTGGTCGCGGCTGTCCTCGTGCACGGGATTGCGCGCGACGAGCGTCGCGAGCGCGGAGGCGTGGCGGAGAGTCTCGTAGCTGCGGCCGATACCGGCGTGGCGGGTGATAAGGCGGGTCTCCTGCACGAACCAGGTCTGGCCCTGGTTGGAGCTCTCAAGGCGGAGCGAGACCTCGTCGAACAGGTCGAGGGCGATCCCGCAGTCGCGGGACGGTGCCGACTTCGTCCCGCCACGGCGGGACGCGCCGCCCGGCAACCGCTGGTGCACCAGCAGGGCGCCGTGCTCGGCGGAAAAGACGTTGAACCCCTGAAACGCGTCGGACGGCGGGCGCTTCAGCAGCACGAACGCATCGGTCTGGAGCGGGAGGCCGGGCACGCGCTTAGGCCTTCAGGTCGGGCGGCGGGTTGCGGTCCTTGTGCCTCCAGGGCGGCACCACGGCGCCGCCGGAAATGACCATCTTCATGCCGTCGCCGACGGGCATTTCGAGTTCCACCACGTCGTCCTTCGGCAGCATGAGGAGGAAGCCGCTGGTGGGATTGGGGGAGGTGGGCACAAACACGGTCCAGACCTCGTGGCCGGTGCTGATCTGCGCCTCGGCCTGGTCCTTGCTGGTGAGGAAGCCGAGCGCCCACACGCCCTGGCGCGGATACTCCACGAGCACGACCTTGCTGAAGAGGTTGCGGTTCTGCGTGCCGAAGGTGTCGACGATCTGCTTGACGGTGTTGTAGACGGCGCTGACCCCGGGGATGCCCTGGATGAAGCGCTCGGAGACCTCGAGGAAGTATTTGCCGAATACGTAGCGCGAGAAGTAGCCGAGCAGCGTGACGAGCAGGAGGACGATGATGGTGCTGACCACGTCCCAGAGGAACGGCACCTCGCGCAGCGGGGCGGGCAGGTAGGTGAAGAACAGCGGGCGGACGGTGCCGCCGATCATCGCGATGATCTGGGTGAACGCCCAGATCGTGACGAAAAGCGGCGCAGTGAGCAGCACCCCCGAAAAAAAGGCGGTGCGGAGCGTGACAAGATGGGTGGTGGAGCGTTCGTCCATGGTGCGGGCCTAGGCTCACGCAAAGCCGCTAAGACGCAAAGTTTTTTGCGCAAAACGAGAAGACAGTCAGGCTGCTCTGTCAGCGAGGCGTTGACTCTGGCGCCTGGTTGGGCGCCTCCCTTGACTCAGCGATCTTGCGCGTGAGAGTAGCCACAGTCGCGTCGAACTCGGATTCCGGGGCGCGGCTCTTGAGGCTAAACGCTAGCACGCCAGAGGTACGGTAGAAGATGGCATAGCGTCGGGTAGGAGTAAGAAAGTAGGCCGCGCCAACACAGCCCAGGAGCACGGCAAGGGCGACGACGAACGTCGACCACCCAATGGAAAAGCGAATCATCGAAATCACAATGATCGCGGCGAATGTCACAACACCGCCAAGGACCAGGACTGTCTTAAGGCCACTGTCTCTTTGCATCGCCAACGCTGGAATCGGCGAAAGGTCCGTAAGCGCAAAAGATTGACTGGCGGAAGAGTCGGGCGATTTTCGGACAACCGACACGGCATCTCCGACCTGATCAATGCGGATCCGATGCAGTCCCTCGCGATATTCGTAGATCATAATCTCTCGCCCAACATTAATGCTGAGCCACGCGCGGGCAGCGAGCCTGGAATAGTTGTCGGACCATCGCTAGCGACGCAGCGAAAAATCTGGGAGAGCGCCCGCGGTTTTAAGGAGCTTCATTGCCCGGGCCTCGGCGCGGCGCATGCGGCGTTTCTTGGCGGGCTGGAGGTCGTCGTAGCCGGCGAGATGCAGCCAGCCGTGGACGAGGTAGAGCGTCAGCTCCGCTGACAAGGCGGAAGGCGAAAGGCGAAAGGCGGAAGATGAGACTTGGCGGAGGGCGGCGTCGGCCGAGACGCAGATCTCGCCGGCGGTGCCTTCGGCGGGGTCGCCGGCAAAGGTGATGACGTCGGTGGGCGTCGGATCACCGAGGAAGTCGGCATGCAGCTGCGCGAGGGCGGCGTCGGTCAGGAAGACGAGGGAGAGCTCGCCGGGCGGCGGGCCCGGTTTCGATTTTCGAATTTTGATTTTCGATTGGCCGGAGGGCGCGGCGTGGAAGTGCGCGTCGAGGGTGTGGATGACGCGGGCCACGGCGCGGCGGTCGAGGCGCAGGCGCGGGTGGCGGTTGGCGACGAGGATGGGGCGCGACGGCATTATCGTGGGTCTGGCTCGGATCGCGGAAAAACGGGTCTCACGCCTTTTCCTCGGCCCGGGGGGACTCGCCGGCGGAGTAGGCGACGCGGGCATGGAGCATGTTGAGGAGCGTGAACTGGAAGCTGTTTTTCAGCTTGGCCAGTTCCTCGAAGGTCAACGGCGCCTCGTCGAGCTGGCCGTCGGCGACCCGGCCGGCGGTGACCCGATCGATGAGCTGGCTGAGCTGCGCGGCGGTGGCGGAGCGGAGCGAGCGGGTGGCGGCCTCGACGCCGTCGGCGAGCGAGACCACGGCGCTCTCCTTGAACTGCGGCTTCGGCCCGTCGTAGCGGAAGTCGCCCTCGGCCGGCGGCGGCAGCTTTTTCTCGGGGAAGGGCGAGCGCGACTGCTCGACGGCGCGCTGGTAGAAGGAGCGCACCAGGGTGGTGCCGTGGTGCTGCGTGATGACGTCGACCACGGCGCGGGGCAGGCGATGGCGCTGGGCGAGCTCGACCCCGTGGGGCACGTGCTGCCGGATGAGGCGGGCGGACTCGGCCGGCGTGAGGCCCTCGTGCGGGCTCACGTTGTCGCGCTGGTTCTCGGTGAAGTAGCCGGCGTTGACCGTCTTGCCGATGTCGTGAAACAGGGCGCAGACGCGGGCGAGCAGCGGGTTGGCGCCGATGGCATTGGCGGCATTCTCGGCGAGCTGGGCGACGACGAGCGAGTGGTGGTAGGTGCCGGGGGCGTCGAACTGCAGCTGGCGCAGCAGGGGGTGGTTGAAGTCCGTAAGCTCGAGCAGCGTGATGTCGGTGGTGCGCTTGAAGAGCGACTCCAGCACCGGCAGCACCCCGACCACGGCCATGCCGGTGAGCAGGCCGGTGGCGACGGCGGCGGTCATCTGGCGGGCGAGCGTCGCGAACGGCACCTGGTCGGCGAAGCCGATCGGCAGGGCGAACAGCGCCAGGGTGAGGCCGCCCGCGACGGCGGCGCGGACGACGCGCCCGCGGGTGTGCACCGCGCGGCAGCCGAAGATGGCGACCAGCGAGGCGAGGAAGGTGAGCACGACGAGGTCGAGCCGGTTGCCGTAGATGACGCCGGTGAAGATCGAGATGAGCAGCGCCATGAAGATGGCGGAGCCCGCGTCGATCAGGATGGCCACGATCAGCGGCGCGAGCGCGGTGGGCGCGACATACGGCAGGGTGGAGGCCCACGAGCCGTCGTGGATGAAGAAGTCGAGGCCGCCGATCGAGTAGACGAGCCGCACGAGCGCGAGGTTGACGATGACGACGAGGGCGAGGAGGCCCAGCCGGCCGTTGCGCTGGAGGGTCTCGGGGTCCTCGAGCCGGATGTAGAGGACGCTGGCGATGACCATCGCGAGCACGAGGAGGATGCGGCCGAAGAGCGTGAGGCCCTCGTCGAACGGGGCGTCGGTGTGCTCGCGGAGGTAATGGCGGTAGGCCATGAGCATCTCGAACTGCTCGGGCGACACGCGCTGGCCGGGCTCGATGATGGTCTGGCCGCGGGCGACGCTGACGAGCACGGGCTTCACCTGGCGCCGGGCGTCGGCCTCTCGTTCCGCGGTGGCGGTGCGGTCGAAGGCGAGGTTGGTGGTCAGGCCGGCGCGGAAGAAGCGGAAGAACGCGAGTCCCGCCGGGCGCGGGAGGCCCTCGACCGCGAGGTTGACGCGCAGGAAAGTCATCGCCTCCTCCATCGACTGGACGGGCCGGACCGCGATCCCGCCCGAGGGGCGCACGACCTGGAAGACGGTGATGTTGCCCGCGGCGGAGTTGCCGAGGGTGTCGTCCTGCACGCCGGCGGTGGCGATGTCGCGCAGCGTGGCGAGGCCGGTCTCGAACACGGCGGCGCGCGCCTTGGCGTCGCCGGCGGCGAGCAGGGCGCTGACGTCCTCGACGCTGACGCGGTAGGGGCCGCGGGCGTTGAAGCTCTCGACGAGGGCGGCGAACTCCGCCTGGCGGTCGGTCAGGATCGGGGCGTTGGCCGGATGGTCCCGCTCGTAGGCCTCCAGGCGCGCGAGCAGGTAGCGGGCGGCGGCCTCGAAGCGCCGGAAGGGCTCGAGGTTGATCCGGTAGACCGGCGGCAGCCGGGTGACGAGCTGCTCGCTGGCGGCGCTGGTCTGCTCGACGCTCGGGTAGGTGAACGCGGTGCGCGCGACGACCCGCGCGGTCGCGACCTGGTTGGGGAGGACGGGGACGTTGAGCGTGGTGAGGCCGGCCGAACTGATGAGCACGATCGCGGTGACGGTCGCGACGAAGATGAGCATCGCCACCATCGGGCTCCGGTCGAAGAACTCCCGCGTGGCGGAGTGCGCCGGGGCGGTGCGTCCCGCCCGGCGGGCGCTGAGGCCGCCGACGAGGAGCTTGAGCTGGTTGCGAACCGACATGGGGAGGGCGGCGGGTCAGGGTTTTCCGGCCGCGCCGTTTTCGCCGGTGATGGGGTTCCGGTAGCGGTCGTAGGCCTCGATGATCTTCTGGACGAGCGGCGGCCGGACGACGTCGGAACTGGCGAAGGTATGGAAATCGATCCCGGGGATGTCGCCGAGGATATGGCGGGCCTCCAGCAGGCCGCTCTGCTTGGCGCGCGGGAGGTCGATCTGCGTGACGTCGCCGGTGACGACCATGCGCGAGTCCTCGCCGAGGCGGGTGAGGAACATCATCATCTGCTCGGGCGTGGTGTTCTGCGCCTCGTCGAGGACGACGAAGGCGCGCGAGAGTGTGCGGCCGCGCATGTAGGCGAGCGGGGCGACCTCGATGATGCCCTTCTCGGTGAGCCGGGCCACGTCCTCGGCATCGAGCATGTCGCCGAGGGCGTCGTAGAGCGGGCGGAGGTAGGGGAGGATTTTCTCGCGCAGGTCGCCGGGGAGGAAGCCCAGCGTCTCGCCCGCCTCGACCGCGGGGCGGGTGAGGATGATGCGCTCGACCTCGTTGCGCAGGAGCGCGGAAACCGCGGCGGCCATGGCGAGGTAGGTCTTGCCGGTGCCGGCCGGGCCGATGCCGAAGACAATCGGGTGGGCCAGCATCGACTGGAGGTAGAGCTTCTGGCCGAGCGTCTTGGGGACGATGGTCCGGCGGTTGGTGGTGATGACCAGCGCCTCGTCAATCAGCGCGCGCATCTGGTCGCCCTCGCCGCGGGCGAAACCGTCGGTGATGCGGTGGAAGTCGGGCGTGCGGATGGTCATGCCCTGGCCGCGGGCCTCGTGGAGGAAATTGAAGAGCGCCACGGCGCGGGCGATGGGCTCGGCGGCGGCGGCCGCGGAGGCGCCGGCAGCCGGCTCGATCTTCAGCCAGCCCTCGCGGGTGACGAGCTTCACGCCGAGCGTGCGCTCGGCGTGGGCGAGGTTCTCCTCCCGACCGGCGTAGAGCGAATGCAGGTGGCGCGGACTCGGGAAATGCAGGGTCTTCGAGGGCAAGAGCGGAAAATGAGAAAGGGGAAAAAGGAGAAACAAGAAACGGCGGGCGAAGGACGGAAGCCGGCGCGTTTACTTTCGCTTGGAACGCTTGGCGCGCTTCACCGGCTGGAGCTTCGCGGCGGCGGCGGACAGCCGTTCCCACGCCGCCTCGAGCGACTGGGGGAGCACGCGGGTCTGGCCGAGGACGGGCATGAAGTTGTTGTCGCCGTTCCACCGCGGGACGATGTGGGCGTGCAGGTGGGCGATGCTGCCGCCGGCGGCGGAGCCGAGGTTGAAACCGAGGTTGAAACCATCCGGCCGGAGCGTGGCGGCGAGGAGGCGCTTGGCGAAAGTCATCTCCTCCATCAGGTCGGCGCGCTCGGCGGGGGTGAGTTCCTCGAGGTCGGATACTTCGCGAAACGGCACCGCGAGCAGGTGGCCCGGGTTGTAGGGGAAGCGGTTGAGGAGCAGGTAGGTGAGGGGGGTGCGGTGCACGATCAGCGCGGCACGGTCGTCACCCAGGGCGGGCAGCTCGGTGAACGGGCGCTTGAGCGCAGCGGGATAGCGCGGCGCCTCGATGTAATCCATGCGCCAATAGGCGTGCAGCTGCTGCATGTTCAAAGGGTGCCGATCAAAGCTGGCGGCCCCGGCAAAGTCAAAGCCCGGGTGGGGCAAACCGGCCTTGGCGCCGGGCGCCGGTGACTTTTTTGGCTGGTTGGATCACTGCCGGTGCCAGGTTAGGGTTGCGGCGATAAGTCATGTAAGGCAGCTGACGACAAAAGGATGCCATTGGATGGCTGGCTGCAGATGGCAGGTTGCCGGGCGGTTCTTCGGCCGTGGGATGGACCGGAACCAGAATTCCGCTTGCCGGTTGGTATGACGACCGTCATTTGATGCGCTCCCATGCGTTATCCTCCCGCCCACAAGCTCACCACCCGCCGCCGCATTGTGGCCGCGGCGAGCGCGGCGTTTCGTGAGCAGGGGGTCGAGGGGACCGGCGTGGACGAGGTCATGCGCCGGGCCGGGCTGACCCACGGGGGCTTTTACGCGCACTTTCGCGACAAGTCCGAGCTCGTCGCGGAGGCGTGCGCGGAGGCGTTCGACGCCGCGGTCATCAACCTGGAGCGCATCGCGGCGCAGCCCACGGCGGCCCGGCGGGCGCGGCTGCTGATCGACAGCTATCTTTCCACCCATCACCGCGACAACCGCGGCTCGGGCTGCCTGGTCGTGGCGGTCGGCGCCGACATGCCGCGGCTGAGCGGCCCGGCCCGCGCCGGCTACGCGCGCGGGTTTGTCCGCCACATCGACCGGCTGTGCGCGGCGCTGCGTCTGGCGCGCGATCCCGAGGAGAACCGCGACCGTGTCACGCACCTGATGAGCTCGCTGGTGGGTGCGCTGATCTTCGCCCGCGCGACCGACGACCCGGCGCGCAGCGATGCGCTGCTGGCCTCCTCCCGCCGCATCCTCCGCAAGACCTTCGCCTCTTTCCCATGAATCCTGCCTCCATTCCCGCCCGTCGCGTCGTCATCACCGGCATCGGCGCCGTCAACCCCTGCGGCAACACCGCTCCCGACACCTGGGCCGCGCTCATCGCCGGCCGCAGCGGCCTCGGCCGCATCACGCGTTTCGACGCCAGCCTGTGCCACGCGCAGCTCGCCGGGGAGGTGAAGAACTTCGATCCCGCGCGCCCGCTGCCGGCGCCGCTGCACCCGCGCGGCCCCGGCCACGAGCCGTTGCTGCACTCCATGACGCTGAAGGACGTGAAGAAATTCGGCCGCTTCACGCACCTCGGCGCGGCGGCGGCGGTCGAGGCTTATGCCGACTCCGGGCTCGATGCGCACCGCGCGACGCTGAACCCCGACCGGCTGGGCGTGAACCTGGGCGTGGGCCTCGGCGGCCTGCCCGAGATGGAGGCGATGCACGACACGTGGAAGGCCGGCGGCTTCCGGAAGATCTCGCCGTTCTTCATCATCCAGATCGCGCCCAACCTCCTCGCGGGGCAGGTGAGCCTGCTGCTGGATTTCCGCGGGCCCAACATGAGCGTGGCGTCGGCCTGCGCCACGAGCGGCCACTCCCTGGGCGAGGCGGCCGCGGCCATCGCGCGCGGCGACGCGGACGTGATGATCGCGGGCGGGGCCGAATCCACGGTGACGCCGCTGGCCATCGGGGCGTTCGCCCAGATGCGCGCGCTCTCGACGCGCAACGACGCGCCCGAGCAGTCCTCCCGGCCCTACGACCGGGACCGCGACGGCTTCGTGCTGTCCGAGGGCTCGGTGGTCTTCGTGCTCGAGGAACACGGGCAGGCCGTGCAGCGCGGCGCCCGGATCTACGCCGAGCTGCGGGGCTACGGCGCGTCGGCGGATGCGTACCACCTTTCCTCGCTCGCGCCCGGCGCCGAGGGCTCGGCCCGCGCGATGCGCGCCGCGCTCCACCGCGCCGGCCTGGCGCCGACGGAAATCGACTACGTCTCCGCGCATGCGACCTCGACGCCCGGTGGCGACGGCGAGGAGGCGGCGGCGATCGCGGCGGTGTTCGCCGAGAACAAGGCGAACCTGCACGTGAGCGGCGTGAAATCGATGACCGGCCACCTGCTCGGCGGCGCGGGCGCGATGGGCGCATTCGCCGCGGTCATGGCCATCAAGGACGGCATCGTGCCGCCGACGATCAACCTGGAAAACGTCGACCCCGTGTGCGCCGCGACCGGCCTGAATTTCACGCCCAACACCGCGGTCCGCAAGCCGGTGCGCGCGGCGCTCGCCAACAGCTTCGGCTTCGGCGGCACCAACGCCTCGCTGGTCTTCAGCCAGGTCTGACCGGCGGGTGGGAAGTTGATTTTTTCCCCGCGCCCCGCCAAATGCAGGCCATGGACCGCCGTCTCACCTGGTTTCTCGCGCTGCTTGCCCCCGTGGTCGTGTGGTCGTGGATCGGGCCGCACGACCGGTTCACCTGGTGGCTGGAGTCGGCGCCCGCGGTCGTGGGCGTGCCGCTCATGATTGCGCTGCAGAGGAAATTCCCGCTGTCGTCGCTGTTGCTGGTCCTGCTTTGGTTCCACTGCGTGCTGCTGGTGGTGGGCGGGCACTACACCTATGCGCAGGTGCCGCTCGGCGAGTGGGCGAGGGGCTGGTTTGGCTGGACACGCAACAATTACGACAAGCTCGGCCACTTCACGCAGGGCTTCGTGCCCGCGATCCTGGGGCGCGAGATCCTGCTCCGCACCTCGCCGCTGAAAGGCAGCAAGTGGCTCGGCTTCCTGGTGGTGTGCGTCTGCCTGGCGTTTTCGGCCTTTTACGAGCTCATCGAGTGGTTCACGGCGGTCACGAGCGGCGAGGCGGCCAATGACTTCCTCGGCACGCAGGGTGACCCGTGGGACACGCAGACGGACATGCTGTGGGCGCTGATCGGCGCGACACTGGCAGTGACGCTGTTCAGCCGGCTGCACGACCGGTCGCTGGCGAAGGTGTCAGCGCAGCGCTGACCGGGTTCGTGGGGGTATTTCGCCCCGCGATCCGCCGCACAAATGTCTCGGCAAATCGGCGCGGGCCTTTTGAAGTAGGCGGGGCCGTCCCCCCCGTGATGCTCTGGCTCTACCGACTCCTTTTCCTCCCCTCGCTCCTGGTGCTGGCCCCGGCCTACCTGCGGCGGATGCGGCGGCGCGGGGGCTACGGGAGCAAGTTTTCCCAGAGGTTTGGCGCGCACGACGGTTTGCCGGCCAAGCGACCCGGGGTCCGGCGGGTGTGGCTGCAGGCGGTCAGCGTGGGCGAGATGCTCGCGATTGCGCCGCTGCTGGAGGCGCTGGCGGCCACGGGCGGCGTCGAGGTCTACCTGACCACGACGACCAGCACCGGCTACCGGCTGGCCCAGGAGCGCTACTGCAGCCGGACCATCGGGATCGGTTATTTCCCCCTCGACTGGTGGCTGTTCTCGCGCCGGGCGTGGCGGCGGATCGCGCCGGATCTCGTCATCCTGACCGAGGGCGAGCGCTGGCCCGAGCACCTGCACCAGGCGGCGGCGCGCGGGGTGCCGGTCCTCTGCGTCAATGCGCGGATGTCCGACCGCAGCTATCGCCGGCTCATGCTCTATCCCCCGGCTGGTCGGGTCACCCTGGACGGGATCACACGATTGCTCCCGTGCTCGGAGCAGGACGAGGAGCGGTTTGTGGCCCTGGGCTTTCCGCGCGAACGCCTGCAGACGACCGGCAACATCAAGCTCGACGTGAACATCCCGCTGCTCACCGGGGAGGAAAAGCTCCGGCTGCGGCGCGAACTCGGCCTGCCGGACGGCCTCGTGCTGATGGGATCGTCCACCTGGCCGGGCGAGGAAGCCGCCCTGCTGGAGGCGCTGCGGCTCGCCCGGGGGCGGGGGCAGCGCTGCGCGCTGCTCATCGTGCCGCGCCATGCCGAGCGGCGCCCGGAAATCGAGCCGCTGCTGGCGGGCTCGGGGCTGCGGTTTCACTTCCGCACCAGCGGCAACGCGCCGGGCGAGGTGGATGTCGCCGTGGCCGACACGACCGGCGAGATGCGCCGGCTGCTGCAGCTCGCCGACCTCGTGTTTGTCGGCAAGAGCCTGCCGCCGCACACCGAGGGGCAGACGCCGGTGGAGGCCGCCGCCCTGCAGAAGCCGATCCTCTTCGGGCCGGGCATGGGAAATTTCCGGCTGATTGCGCACGAGTTGCTCGAGGCCGGCGCGGCACTCGAGGTGGCCGACGCCGCCGCCCTCGCCGCGACGACGGCCGCCCTGCTGCCGGATGCGGCCCGGCGGGGCGCGATCGCTGCGGCCGCCGGGCAGTGGCACCGCGCCAACGCCGGCGCGATGGACCGCACGCTGGCGATCCTCCGCGAGGAGCTGGCGAAGCTGGGCTAGGCCTCCAGCTCGGAGGCCTCGACGCGGGTTTCCTCGCCGGTTTCCAGCTCCATCGGCTGGTCCAGGGGGAATTGGCGCGCGAATTTCACGAAATCCACCAGCTCGTAGCGGCCGTCGAAATGCTCGACGATCGCGGTGAGCGACTCGACCCAGTCGCCGGAGTTCAGATAGTGAACACTGCCGAGCATCTTGTCGGCGGGCGTGTGGATGTGGCCGCACATGACGCCGGTGCAGCCGCGCTCGCGGGCGAGCTGCGCGATGTGCTCCTCGAAGTTCGAGACGTGGCTGACGGCCTCCTTGACGCGGGCCTTGATCGCCTTGCTGAGCGACCAGTATTCCTTGCCGCGCCAGGCGCGCCACGCGTTGTAGGCGCGGTTGAGCCGGAGCAGGAGGCGGTAGCCCCAGTCGCCGAGATGCGCGAGGAAGACGAAATTCTTGGTGACCGTGTCGAACACGTCGCCGTGCAGCACGAGGTAGCGGCCGGCCGGCCCCTCGTGCACGTGCTCCTCGACGATGCTCAGGTTCTCGAAGTCGAGCGGGAGGAACGAGGCGAGGATGTCGTCGTGGTTGCCGCGCAGGTAGACGACCTCGGTGTCCTTTTTCTCGAGCTTCTTGAGGATAATGCGGACAAAGCGCGTGTGGGCCTTGGTCCACTGGCCGCCGCGCCGGAGCTGCCAGCCGTCGATGATGTCGCCATTGAGGATGAGTTTCTCGCAGCGGGTGTGGCGGAGAAAATGGTTCACCTCGCGAACCTTGCAGTCCGAGGTGCCGAGATGCACGTCGGAGAGAATCACGGTGCGGACACGGAGGGCGGATTTCATGGGAGGGGTGCCGCGCAATCGCGGGGAACGGGGTCGGCGGCGGCGACCCGCGTGCCCACGGGCACGAGGAGGCGCAGGCTGCGCGGGTGGACCTTGACCTCAACCAACGCGCCGGTCTCGTGCGTCTCGCCGTCAGTGTGGATCAAGCCGGGACCGACCCGCTCGATGAGGAAGCGCGCGCCGCGGAGGCGGAACACCTGCGGACTGCCGGAGATCTTGCCCAGGAACAGCCGGGCGATGAGCGGGGTCGCCCCGGCGATCCCGACGGGCCGCACGGCGACGAGGTCAAGCTGGCCGTCGTCGACGCGCGCGCCGGGCGCGATGCGGGCGCCGTTGCCGTACTGGTCGGAGTTGGCGACGGCGACGAGCAGCGTGTGCAGCGCCTCGGAGCGACCGCCCCCGTGGATCACGGTCCACTCGGACCGGCGGGCCCGGAAGGCGGAGAGGCCGGTGCGGGCGTAGGCCGCGAGTCCGCGGCGGGCGAGCCGGTTGAAGCGGCGGCTGATCTCGGCGTCGAACCCGCTGCCCATCGCGTTGAAAAACGGGCGGCCGTTGGCCGTGCCCGTGTCGATCGCCGCGACGCGGGCGGCCTCGTCGGCCGCCAGCGCGAGGGCGTCGCGGAGGCCGGTGGGAATGCCGAGATGCAGGGCGAGGCCGTTGCCCGAGCCGCAGGGCACGAGGCCGAGGGCGGCGGGCGAGTGCAGCAGCGCCTGCGCGATCTCATTCATCGTGCCGTCGCCGCCGACGGCGATGACGCGATCGCAGCCGTCCGCGAGCGCGGCCCGCGCCAGCTCGGTCGCATGCCGGGGGCCGGTGGTGGTGACGAGCCCCGCGTCCAGCGAGCGGGTGGCGATGAACTCCCGGATGAAGTCCGCGAGCCACGGGCGGCGGGCGTTGCGGCCCGAGCAGGGGTTGACGATGAAGCGGATTTTCATGGCAGGCTGGCGGCGGGGACCGGTGCGCTGGGGGCAAGGACGTGCCGGGCAATATCCTGCGCGGCGGTGGGATGGGCCAGGCGCGAGAGGGCGTCGCGCCACCCCGCCAGGACGCGGCCGCGGTCGGCGAAGGCGAGGCGCAGGGCGGCGATGACGGCATCGGGAGATTCGGCCAGCGTGCCGGCGCGGTGGCGGCGGAGCAGCTCGTAGTTGCCCTCCTCCTGGCCGGGGACGACCTGGCTCACGACCATCGGGCAGAGCGCGTTGATGGCCTCCTGCGTGGTGGCGCCGCCGGCTTTGCTGACGACGACGTGGTGGGTCATGAGCAGGCGGGGCACCTCCTTGGTCCAGCCGAGGATCGTCGCCGGCCGGCGGCGGCCGGCGGCCAGCGCGGCGAGTTGACGGTGCAGGCCCTCGTTGCGGCCGACCGCGCAGGTGATTTCCCAGTCCTCCTCGGCGAGGAGGCGGCGCGCGGTCTCGGCGGCGTGCCGGGTGCCGGAATTGATGATGTGCAGCACGCGCGGCGCGGCGCCGGCGGCCAGGTCGGGCGGGGCGAGCACGCCGGCCTGCTCGGTGAAAATGGCGGGCACGGGAAAGCCGGAGACATGCACCCGCGCGGGGTTGAGGCCGGCCTGGAGGACGACGGCGGCGGAGTCCTCGTTGGGCACGAACCAGCCGTCACAGGCGCCGCGGCACCAGAGCGAGTGGATGCTGATGGAGTCGGTGACGATGTTGTAGCGCGGCAGGGCGGGGCCGCCGGTGCGCGCGAGGTGCTCGAGGAGGAGCGTGGCGACCGGAAACGTGCAGCAGACGGCCGCGGGTTGCTCGCGGGCGAGCAGCCGCCGGAGCACGCGCAATTCGCGGAAGAACAGCGCCGGGGTGTTCGCCACCAGCGACGAGCGGTCGCTCCACCGGTAGAAGCGGATCCAGAGCCGCGGGGCCCGGTTGATGAGGCTGAGATAGGTGCGGCGCACGAGCTCGTTGTACCGCGGCGCGGCGAGGGCGAAGATGTCGGCGATCACCGCGGTGCCGGGGCCGGCCTCACGGTCGAGCGCGGCGGCGAGCGCCCGGGCGGCGGCGTTGTGGCCTTCGCCAAAACCGGCGGTGAGGACGAGGATCTTGGTCATGAAGGGCGGTGGGCGGCGATGATCGCGAGCAGGTCCGTTTCGAATCGGGCGATGACGTTATCCCAGGATTGCGGCTCGATGGTGGTGCGGGCGGCGGCGCCGAGGCGAGCCCGCAGCGGGGCCTGCGTGGCGAGCTGCAGCGCGGCGGCGACCAGCGCGTCCGGCTGGTCGCAGGGCACGGTCAGGCCGTTCTCGCCGTCGCGCACGAACAGGCGGGCAGCGGCGTAGTCGAAGCCGGCGACCGCGAGCCCGCTGGCCATCGCCTCGGTGAGGACGTTGCCGAAGGTCTCGGTCAGGCTGGCATGAATGTAGATATCGGCCGAGGCATAGTGCCGCGCGAGCTCCTCGCGCGGGATGAAGCCGGGAAAGATGCACTCCGGATGCTCGCGGGCGAAACCCGCCCGCAGCGGCCCATCGCCCACCAGGACGAAGCGGCAGCGGGGATTGACCCGGCCCATGGCAGCGAAGGCGCGGAAGAGCAGGGGAAAGTTTTTCTCGGCCGCCATGCGGCCGGCGTGCAGCACGACCGGATCCTCGGGCCCGGCGCCCCAGGCCGCGCGCAGGTCCGGCGCACGCTTGGCCGGGGTGAATTGTCCGGTGTCGACGCCGCGGGACAGCACGCCCAGGCCGACAAAACCGAGGGCCGACAATTCCGCGCAAAGCTCGGGGGTCGGCGCGAACGTGCGCTGCGTGCGGTTGTGGACCCGGCGCAGCCAGCCGAGCGCGGCGCGGTGCAATGGGGCGAAACCGTAGTGCCGGGTGTAGGCGTGGAAATTCGTGTGGAAGCTTGAGGTGACGGGGAGCCCCAGGGCCCGGGCCGCGCTGACGGCCGAAGCGCCCAGCGGACCCTCGGTGACGACGTGCACGAGATCCGGCCGGTCGGACCGCCACCGGTGCCGGAGCCTGCCCCCGGCCGGCAAACCGAAGCGCAGCAACGGATAGCCGGGGATGGGCATCCCGGGCAGCGGCACGGAAGTGAACTCGGGATGAGCGGCCCCGTTGGCCAGATCGCTGCGCCTGGGGTGGCACACGGTCACCTGATGCCCGCGCCGGCCAAGTTCACGGGCAATGTGGCCGAAGGTCATGGCCACGCCGTTGATCTCGGGCGGGAAGGTTTCGGTGACGATCGTGAGCTTCACATGGGTGATAATGGCATGCTTGGACGGGGGGTAACGTAACTGGTTGAGGTGCCAAATGCGTGGCGATTGGGTTACGTTTCCGGGAATTCGGCCCCTCCAGCCGGGGCGGATTCCGGGTCTCCGGCTCGCGTAAGTTCCGCAAATCCGCGGCAATGCAAATAATGTGAGATTTTGATTGCGGGCATTAGTTCGCGTCCTACGGTCTCCTTTTTTAAGCGGATGCAATCGCACGGCCCCAAGCGCGTTTACACTCCTCATTCCCTCGAATCCTGGTTCGACAGACTCGAAAATGATTGGTCCGGCGCGTTTAGCGCCACGCAGCTCGAGGAGGGTCGCCGCATCTACCGCGACGGCGAGGTGCGCGAACTGGAGCTGACCGCCAAGGACGCCATCATCCACCGGCGGGTGGAAAAGAAGGACGAGTATGTCGTGATCGAGTGGGAGGGGGAGGGGCTGGCGGTGCGTTCCTCGACGACCGACCTCGACATCGCCCGGGCGCTGGCGGTCGCCGGCCTGCACGAGATCGAGGAACTGGTCGCCGACGAGATTTCCCCGCTGCCGGGCGAGCCCCCGCGTTCCCACCGCCCGCAGGGCCCTCTCAACCACGGTCAGGTCAATGGGAACGGCAACGGCGGGGCCAACGGCCACGCCCCGGCCGCGGCCAAGCCCGGACCCGAGGCCCCGGCGCCGGGCGTCTCGCGGCCCCTGGTGCTGGCGTTCAAGACGAAGACCGCCGGCCTGACCTTCCAGGCCTTTTGGGCCGAGGCCGACGGCAAGACCCGGCACCCCGCGCTGGGCAACGCGGCGCATGCGAACGGCAACGGCCACGTCACTTCCGGCGAGCGCGCCAAGCTCATCGGCCTCGCGGCCTACGCGCGCAAGGCGCACTTCCATTATCACCAGGACACGGGGCTCTACGTGCTCGAGTCGCTGGTGGAGATCCCGAACTTCCTCAAGACCACGCTGCCCGCCTGGCGCCGGATGTTCACGGTCGAGCTCGACGAGAAGGCGGCGAACCTGCTCAAGGGCACGCGCCTCGTCGAGATCGAGGCCGTGGCCGAGCGCGCCGGATCCGGGTCCGGCGGCGGGGGCGACGGCGCGGGGCTGAACCTCCGCTGGATCTTCCGCGCGGGCGAGCGGATGCTCACCGATTCCGAGGTCAACACGCTGCTCCGGCGGGGCGGGGCGCCGGTCATCCTGCCGAACCTCGGCATTGTGACGCTGGCCGGCGAGCGGTGGGATTCGTTCAGCGCGTGGCGCCACAACATCGCCGAGACGCATGCCGACGGCACGCTCTCGCCCTACCTGATCTTCTCCCTGTTCAACGACGCGCGGCTGAAGCTCACGCTCTCGCCCGAGATCGAGGCCTGGCGCCAGCAGGTGCTCGCGCCGCCGCCGGAGCCGCCGGCGCTCCCCGAGATCCTGCGGCCGTACCAGCGCCGCGGCGTCGAGTGGATGGCGCACCTCTGCGACGTGGGCTGCCACGGCCTGCTCGCCGACGAGATGGGCCTCGGCAAGACCCTGCAGGTGCTGACGCTGCTCGCCACGCGCCCCGTGGCGGACAAGCCCACGCTCATCGTCTGCCCCGCCAGCGTGGTGCCGGTGTGGCGCGAGGAGATCGCGAAGTTTTTCCCGGCGCTCGCCGTCGACGTGCTCAAGACCGGCCATGATTTCACCTCGCGCACCGACACGGTCATCTGGCTCGCCAGCTACACCCAGCTGCGCAAGCACCGCCACCTCCTCGAGGCGCACGAGTTCGGCTACGCGGTGCTCGACGAGGGCCAGTTCATCAAGAATCCCGACGCGAAGATCACCCAGACCTGCTTCGCGGTGCGGGCGCGGCACCGGCTGGTGCTGACCGGCACGCCGCTCGAGAACCGCCAGCTCGACCTGTGGAGCATCTTCCGCTTCCTCCTGCCGGGCCTGCTGGGCTCGCGCACGGGCTTCGAGGCGGCGCTCAACGCGGACCGGGCCGTCACGCTGGAGCGGCTGCGCGCCCAGCTGGCCCCGTTCATCCTCCGCCGCACCAAGGGCGAGGTGGCCACGGAGCTGCCGCCCAAGGTGGAGATGGACCTGCTCTGCCCGATGACCGACGTGCAGCGGGCCGAGTATGCGCGCATCTGCTCCGAGGGGCTCGAGCGCCTGGGCGACGACGTCGGCACGGCGATGCGCGAGAAATCCTTCGGCTTCCTCGCGCTGCTCACGCGCCTGCGGCAGACCTGCTGCGATCCCGACATGCTGCCCTGGCTCAAGGCGCCGCTCACCGACTCGGGCAAGATCAACCTGCTCGTCGAGAAACTCGCCGAGGTGATCGGCAGCGGGCACAAGGTCGTCATCTTCTCGCAGTTCGTCATGCTGCTGGACCGGGTGCGCGAGGCGCTGGTGAAGAATTTCCCCGACCTGCCGCGCTACGAGCTGACGGGCATGACGCTCGACCGCCTGAAGCCGGTGCAGGCGTTCCAGGGCGCCGAGGGCGCGGCGGTGATGCTGGTGTCGCTGAAGGCGGCCGGCACGGGCATCACGCTGCACGCCGCGGACTACGTCTTCCTGCTCGACCCCTGGTGGAACCCGGCGGTGGAGGCGCAGGCGGTGGACCGCGTGCACCGCATCGGGCAGAAGAGCACGGTGTTCGTCTACCGCATGGTCACGGCCGGCACGATCGAGGAACGCATCCAGGCGTTGAAGGCGTCGAAGAAGGACCTGTTCGACAAGCTGATCGGCGGCCTCGGCGGCGACTTCGACCTGAGCCAGCACTTCACCTCGTTGCGCGGGCTGGTGCAGCTGACGGCGCAGGTGGTGCCGGAAGTTTCGCCCGAGCCGGCGGAGCCGGCGGCGTGACCCGGCCCGGGAGAAATGGGCCGAGCGCGGACTTGTTTTGCGGCGGGGCCCGGCTACGGTGACCGCGACGTGGACCTGCCGACCCAACTACTCGCCCAGCCGGATGCGCTGATGCTGGACCTGGCGGCAAACTCCCGCGAATCGGCGATCATCGCCCTGCATGCGCGGCTCGCGCTGAGCCCCGCGGTCACGGACGCGCCCAAGTTCCTGCACGGCCTGCTGGAGCGCGCGATGATGGCGCCGGTGTGCGTCGCGCCCGACGTGGCGCTGCCGCATGCCCGCACGGACGCCGTCTCACGGGTGGTGCTGGGCGTGGCCCGGATCACGGCGCCGGGCGTCGGCTTTGACGCCGAGCACCCACACGTGCGGCTGGTGTTCATGGTCGGCACCCCGAAGTCGCAGGTGGAGGAGTACCTGCTGGCGGTGGCGGCCATCTCGCGGCTGCTGAAGGCGGAGGGGGTCCGCGCCGGCCTGCTGGCCGCGCGCACGGAGGCGGAATTCACCGCGCTGCTGGCGCGCGGGGCCCGGCGATGAAGAATACGGCCATCGACCCGGCAATGGAGCTGCTGCGGCGCCTGCAACGGCTGCTGCGCTGGCGGCTGTGGGTCCGGGAAAAGCTGCAGCTGAGCGACTGGCAGGTCACGCTGCTGTGGGCGGCGCTCGCGGGCTTCCTCGGCGCGATGGCCTCGATGATTTTCTCCGCGCTCGCGGAAGGCGTGCATGAGCTGCTGACCGGCTCGAGCGCCGGCGTCGTCGAATCGATGCGGCATCTGCCCTGGTGGGGCTGCCTGCTCGTGCCGACCCTCGGCGGGGCGGCGGCAGGCCTGGTGCTGCTCTACGGCTCGCGGCTCACGCGGTCGCAGAGCTCGACCGACTACATGGAGGCCATCGTCATCGGCAACGGCCGGGTGCCGGTCCGCGCCAGCCTGGTCAAGAGCACGGCGGCGCTGTTCTCCATCGGCTCGGGCGGATCCATCGGGCGGGAGGGCCCGATGGTGCAGCTCTCGGCGGTCGCCGCCTCGCTCGTCGGCCGCTGGCGGCTGTTCACCGGGCCGCAACTGCGGCTGCTGGTGGCCTGCGGCGCGTCGGCGGGCATCGCCTCGGCTTACAACGCGCCGATCGCCGGGTCGTTTTTCGTGGCGGAGATCATCCTGGGCTCGATCGCGATGGAGAGCCTCGGGCCCCTGGTCGTGTCGGCGGTCGTGGCGACGCTGACCATCCGCGTGCTCACGGCGGCGCAGGTGATGTACCGCGTGCCGGAGTTCCAGCTCTATTCGCCCTGGGAGATGGGCCCGTACGTGGTGCTCGGGTTGTTCTCGGGCACGCTGGCCCCGCTGTTCCTGCGCTCGCTCAAGCAGTCGGAGGAATTCTTCCTCTCCCTGCGGCTGCCCATCGTCGCGCGGCTGGCGCTGGGCGGGCTCGCGGTCGGCGTCATCGCGATCAACGTGCCGCAGGTCTGCGGCAACGGCTACAGCGTGGTGGTGCAGATCCTCAACGGGCCCGTGGTCTGGAAGGTGCTGCTCGGCGTCGTGGCCTGCAAATGGCTCGCGACGATGGCGTCGTTCGGCTCGGGCGCGCCGGGCGGCGTGTTCACGCCGTCGCTGTTCATGGGCGCGAGCGCGGGCTACCTGTTCGGCGGCGCGGTGCACGCGGTGTGGCCGGCGGGCGCCGTGAATCCCGGCGCGTTTGCGCTGGTGGGCATGGGCGCGTTCCTCTCGGCGGCGAGCCGCGCGCCGATCATGGCCGTGATCATGCTGTTCGAGATGACGCTGAGCTACGACATCATCCTGCCGCTCATGCTCTGCAGCGTGATCGCGTACTACACGGCCAAGGGCCTGGCGGGGGAGTCGCTCTACAGCGCCTCCCTGCGGCGCAAGGCCGCCGCGGAGCCGGAGCCCGTGCTGCCCACGGGCCGCGTGGCGGACCTGATGCGGGCCGACCCGCCCACCATCCCCGCGGCGGCGCGCTTCGCCGAGATCGCGCAGACGTTCCTCTCCGTGCGGGTGAACAACCTGTACGTGCGGGACGACGAGGGGCGCTTCCTCGGGGCGGTGTCGCTGCACGACATCAAGCCCTACCTCGGCCAGCCCGAGCTCGCCGAGCTGGTCATTGCGCGCGACATCCTGCGCGAGGATTTCCCGCGGATCGGCCCGGACCAGACGCTGAGCGATGCGCTGGGGATGTTCCTCGGGTTCACCGCCGAGCGGATTCCCGTGGTGGCGCCCGGGACCGGCCGCCTGCTGGGCAGCCTTGCCAAGGGCGACCTGCTGCTGGCGCTGGTGGAAAAGCGCCGCAAGCCGGTGGCCTGAGCGGTATTGGCAACAGGCAGGCAGGGCGGGGGGATTTGCCGGTTTGTAACCTGACCGCCACACATTTGTAACAATTGGCGGGCATGATGCCGGGCGTTTTAGGCAACCAACACCGAACGCACTCATCATCATGTTCAACTTGAAATCAAAATGGCTCGCGCTGCTTGGCGGCGCACTTCTCGCCACTGGCACTGCATTCGCGCAGGACAGCGGCCCGCTCGTCGACCTGCTGGTCAAGAAAGGCATCGTCACCGACCAAGAGGCCGAGGATCTCCGCGCGGATCTCACCCGGGATGCCAGCGCCGGCATTATCTCGACCATCTCCGGCGGCAAGAGCACCGTCGGCCTGACCATCGCGGGCCGCATCCAGGTGCAATATGCCGGCCTGGGCACCTCGATTGATGGCACCTCCGCAAATCCCGTTTCCACCGAGCACTTCTTCCTCCGCCGCATCTATCTCGGGGCGAAGGCCAATCTCGGCAACAATTGGACCTCCAGCATCAACTACGATTTTGCGGGCACCACGTTTGACGAGGCCAAGATCACGTGGACCCAGAGCGATGCCCTGGCGGTCGACATCGGCTTCCGCAAGGCGCCCATCGGCCTGGAGGAATGGGATACCTCCTCCGGCAGCCTGAAGGCCATCGAACGTTCGCCTGCCACCCGCTACTTCGTCGAGGCCAACAACGGCCGGCGGCTGGGTGCGGGCAGCTACCGCATCGGTGTCTTTGCCGGCGGCAAAGCCGACAACGGTCTTTTCTACAATGTGGCGGTCACCAATCCTGAGCGCAACGAAGACGGCACCGCGGGGGTCAACAGCGCGGGTTCCAACGCCAACAACAATCAGGCCTACTGGGGCAACGCCGGTTACAAGGGCAAGTTCGGCGAGGGCAACACCTACCGGCTTGGCGCATCCGTTGGCTATTTGCCCGACCAGGGCGGCCTCGTTCTCGGCAAGGGCAACAACCTCACGGTCTACTCGGTTTATGGCGTGGTCACGTCCGGGCCGTTCGACCTCGAGGGGGAGTATTGGAGTGGCAACAACCAGAATGGCCAGGTCTCGGGCACTGCCACCGCCAAGCCCACGGCCTACTGGATTCAGCCCGCTTACTTTGTCACCGACAAGCTGGAGGCGGTCATCCGCTACACCTCCGTCGACTCCAACGGCCGCGGGGTGAACATCAGCGACGGCACTCGGTCGGCTCCCGGCGGCGGCACGATGAACAAGATGTCCGAATGGTACTTCGGCGGGAATTATCTCTTCCGCGGCAATGACGTGAAACTCCAACTCGGATATCTCCATGCCGAATCCAAGGACACGGTTACCGGGGCCCATGCCGAGGCGAAGACGGACGGCATCCGCAGCCAGATGCAGGTGAACTTCTAATCCGCCCTGATCCCAAATACATCCCAAACCAATCCAATCATGAACAAACTCACCCTCATTGCCGTGGCGATGCTCGCCGCGACTTCACTCCAAGCCCAGAAACTGGTCATCAAGGGTTCTGACACCCTTGGGGCCAAGCTGGTCCCCACGCTCGCCGAGGAATACAAGGCGAGGAATCCCGGGGTCTCCTTCGAGATCGCCGCCGAGGGCTCGACCACCGGCATTGCGGCCATCATTGACGGCACCGCGCAGATCGGCATGTCCTCCCGCCGCGCCAAACCCACGGAAATGTCCCTCGCGCTGTCCAAGGGCGTGAGCATGAAGCCCACGATCGTCGCCTATGACGGCATCGCGGTGGTCATGAACGCGGCCAACCCGGTGGCGACCCTCACCAAGCGCCAGGTCGAGCAGATCTTCGCCGGTGACATCACCGACTGGTCGGCGGTGGGCGGTACGGCGGGTACGATCTCGATCTACACCCGCAACACGTCCTCCGGCACGTACTCGGACTTCAAGGCCCTCGCCATGAAGAACCGCGATTATGCCTCCTCCTCGCAAAAGATGGCCGGCAACGAGCAGATCGTCGCCGAGGTGGCCAAGAATCCGAGCGGCATCGGCTATTGCGGCCTGGCCTATATGAATGAACCGGGCGTCAAGGTGGCTTCAATCGAGGGCAGCGTCCCGAGCAAGGCTTCCGTGCTTGCGAAGAAATATCCCTACGCCCGGCCAACGTTCTACTACACGAACGGCGAGCCCGTGGGCGAGGCCGCGAAGTTCGTCGAGTTCACCCTCAGTGACGCGGGCCAGAAGATCGCCGAGAAGATCGGTTTCGTGCCCATCCGCTGAATCGTTCCAACAATGTCACCCAAGCCCGCTTGACCTAAAGTCGGCGGGCTTTTGTTTCACCACCTCCCACCCGCGCATTGCAGCCTATCCTTCTGCCGCAACATGGCTTCCCCCGCACCCGCTGACAGCGCCCACTTCATTGCCCACAAGGGGAAGTTCCGGCTGTTTGGCCTGACGCTCGATACCTGCATCAAGGTGTTTTTCGGCGGGAACGCGGTCGTCTCGATCATCGTCCTGGCGCTGATCACCATCTTCCTGTTCCGGGAGGGGGCGGGTTTCTTCGGCCAGAACCGCCAGAACCTGAAAGTCTACCGCGAGGCGGGACTGGAGTACGTGGATTTCATCCGGGCGCAGCAGGACGACCACACGGCGTTGACCCGCTACCTGTCGGATCTCCGGCTCCGCCAGTTCCAGCACTTCACGCAGCATCAGCATCTCACGCCGGCGGCGGCCAACGCGGCGCTGGCCGGCTTCGATGAATTCGCCGGGCAGTATGGCGATGCGGTCGAGCCGCTGCGGACCCTGGTCTCGGACCTCACCGAGCAGGCCACGGCCATCAAGGAGCGGTTCACCGTGATGGAAGACCGGAAGACCGAGCGCGCCCAGTTGCTCGCCGCGGGCAAGGCCCAGGCGGCGGCGGAGGTGGGAATCACCCCGGTGGATTTCGTGGCGGAGCTCAAGCCGATCCTCGGCACGCTGCCCGCATACCGGGAGGCCAGCGCGGACCTGGCGAAGCGCCTGGCCGGGATCGTGGCCGCGGCGCCCGCGATGCCAACTCCGGAGTTGCAGGCCCGGCTGGACCGCTTCCGGCAGCTCACGGCCGAATATCTGGCCGGGTTCCCCGCGGTCGCCCGGAACCTGGAAACCTGGGATTACCGCCGGCCCGTCCCGGCGACGCAGGAGTTTTCCGCGTTCCTGTTTGGCCGGGAATGGGTGACCGCCAGCTTCTGGCAGGACTGGTATGGGGTGATCCCGTTGGTCGCCGGATCGCTCATGGTCTCGCTGGTCGCGCTGGTGCTGGCCGTGCCGCTTGGCGTGGGCGCGGCGATTTACGTCAACCAGATCGCCAGCCCGTGGGAACAGCGGCTGATCAAGCCCTGCATTGAGTTCATCTCGGCCGTGCCGTCGGTGGTGCTGGGCTTTTTCGGCATCGCCGTGCTCGGCCAGACCCTGCGTGCGCTCTCCCAGCAAACCTGGCTCGCCTGGGTCCCGGGCTTTCCGTACAGCGAGCGGCTCAACATCCTGACCGCGGGCTGCCTGCTCGCGCTGCTGGCCGTGCCCACAATTTTCACCCTCGCGGAGGACGCGCTCAACAATGTGCCGCGCTCGTTCAAGGAGGCGTCGTTTGCGCTGGGGGCCACGCGGTTGCAGACCGTCATGCGCATCATCGTGCCGGCGTCGCTTTCCGGCATCATCTCGGCGGTGCTGCTCGGGTTCGGCCGGGTGATCGGCGAGACGATGGTCGTCCTGCTGTGCGCGGGCAACCGCATCGCCATCCCGGATTTCACGGCGGGGCTCGCCGTCATCACCCAGCCGGTCCACACCATGACGGGCATCATCGCCCAGGAAATGGGCGAGGTCGTGCAGGGCAGCATCCACTACCGGGCGCTGTTTGTCGTCGGCATCCTGCTTTTTTTCCTCTCCCTCGCCATCAACTATGCGGCGCAGCACATTGTGCGCCGCTACCGGATTTCCATCGGCTGAACCATGGCTGATCCGACGCACCATTTCCAGGCCCGGCCCTCGGCGCTGCGCCGTTCGGAGTCCGCCATCTTCTGGCTGTTCCGCGGGGCCACCTATCTGGTGCTGCTGTGCGGTGCCGTCGTGTTCCTGAACATCTTCATCAAGGGCTTGAGCACGGTCTTCCAGACCAAGGCGCCGTTCGTCAACACGACCTTCCTGACCGAGGCGCCCGAGTCGCTCTACGTGTTCGAGTGGCAGGGGAAGAAGATGGAGATGGGTGACAAGGAGTTCCGGGTATTCAAGGAAAGGAATCCGGCCGCCGCCAACGTGAAATCTGAGAGCTACGTTTACTGCGCAGGGGGCATTTTCCCGTGCATCGTCGGCACCGTTTTGTTGGTCATCGGCTCGATGACCATCGCGCTCACCCTCGGCGTCTGCGCGGCGGTCTACCTGAACGAATATGCGCGCGACGGGACGTTCATCCGTTTCGTGCGGCTCGCGATCCTCAATCTCGCCGGCGTGCCCTCGATTGTGTTCGGCCTTTTCGGGTACGGTATGTTCGTGATCTTTTTTGGTTGGAATACGTCGCTGCTGGCCGGCTGGTTCACCCTCGCATTCATGGTGTTGCCGGTCGTGATCACGGCCTCGGAGGAGTCCCTCAAGGCGGTGCCGAAGGGTTTCCGCGAGGGCTCGCTGGCGCTGGGCGCGACCAAGTGGCAGACCATCCGGAAGAACGTGCTGCCCTACGCCCTGCCGGGCATCCTGACCTCGTCCATCCTCGGCATCGCGCGCGTGGCGGGTGAGACGGCTCCGATCATGTTCACCGCCGCCTCAGTCTTGAGAACCCAGCTGCCGTGGCAGGGCCTCACCCGCTGGACAGACTTCTTCTTCCAGGGCGTGATGGCGCTGCCGTACCACATCTACGTGGTCAGCGCGAAGATCCCCCAGAACGAATACACCGAGCGCGTCCAGTACGGCACCGCCTTCGTCTTCCTGTTCATCGTCGCCCTCACCGCCGCGGCCTCGATTGTGCTGCGCACCCGGCTTCGCAACCGCTACAAATGGTAATTTCCGCCCCGCTCGTCATGGAATCCACCGCCCCCGCACCCGCGATCACGCTCCGCCCGCTCTCCGCCCCCGCCGCCATCCCCGCGGCCCCCGGCAGTGCCGTCGCCCCCGCGGGCGAAACGCTCATCGACATCGACCATGTCGATTTCTTCTACGGCGCCGTGCAGGCCCTCCACGACATCAGCCTCCACATTGAGCACAAGAAGGTCACGGCCTTCATCGGGCCTTCCGGCTGCGGCAAGTCCACGCTCCTGCGCTGCTTCAACCGCATGAACGACCTGATCGACGGCACCCGCGTCGCGTCGGGCACCATCAAGATCCGCGGCATCGACATCCACCGGCCGGATGTGGATGTCATCGAGCTGCGCAAGCGCGTGGGCATGGTGTTCCAGAAATCCAACCCCTTCCCGAAGTCCATCTACGAGAACATCACCTACGGCCTGAAGCTGCAGGGCGTGAACAATGCGGCCCGCCTGGACGAGGTCGTGGAAAAGTCCCTCCGCGGCGCCGCCCTCTGGAACGAGGTCAAGGACCGGCTGCACACCAGCGGGCTCGGCCTCTCCGGCGGCCAGCAGCAGCGCCTGTGCATCGCGCGCGCGATCGCGGTCGAGCCCGAGATCATCCTGATGGATGAGCCCTGCTCGGCCCTCGACCCGGTCGCCACGGCCAAGGTCGAGGAGCTGATCCAGTCCCTCCGCGAGCGCTACACCATTGTGATTGTCACCCACAACATGCAGCAGGCGGCCCGTTGCTCCGACAGCACCGCCTTTTTCTACATGGGTAAACTCATTGAATATGCCCCCACGCGTGACATCTTTATGAACCCCGCCAGCCCGCAGACCGAGGCCTACGTCTCCGGCCGGTTCGGCTGAACTTCATCCCCCCACCATGACACACTTCTCCGAGGAAATGACCAAGCTCAACGAGACGATCCTGGCGATGGCGAGCCACGCTGAGTCCGCGGTCGCGCGGTCCATGCGCGCGCTCGTCGAACGCAACGACGCCCTCGCGCTCAAGGTGCAGGCGGACGACAACATCATCGACCAGTTCGAGATCGAGGTGGACGACATCGCCATCCACCTGCTGGCCAAGGCGCCGCTGGCGACCGAGCTGCGCCTCATCACCGTGGCGATGAAGATCTCCCAGAACCTCGAGCGGGTGGGCGACGAGGCGTGCAGCATCGCCCGCCGGGCCCACGACCTCAATGCCGAGCCGCAGCTCAAGCCCTACATCGACCTGCCGCGCATGGCGACGATGTCGCTGGAGATGCTGCGCGATGCGCTGACGGCCTTCATCGAGCACCAGCCGGACAAGGCCCGCACAGTCGTTCCGCGGGACAAGGACGTCGACGAGCTCAACCGCCAGCTGCACCGCGAGCTGTCCAGCTACATGGTGGAGCGGCCAACCACCATCACCCGGTGCCTGAACCTCATGGTCATTTCCAAGTGCCTTGAGCGCATCGCGGACCACGCCACCAACGTGGCCCAGCAGGTGGTCTACCTTTACGAGGCGAAGGATATCCGCCACACGGCCCCCAAGCCCAATGAAACCTAAGATCCTGGTGGTCGACGACGAACTCGACGCACTCGAGGTGCTCGGGTTCAAGCTGCGCGAGGCCGGATTCGCGCCGATTTTCGCCACCGACGGGCTGAAGGCGCTCGCCGCCGTGCGCGCCGAGCGGCCCGACCTCGTCGTGCTCGACCTGATGCTGCCCGAGCTCGACGGTCTCGAGGTCTGCAAGCTCATGCGGCGCGATCCGGCCACGGCGGGCATCCCCGTCCTCATGCTGACCGCCAAGGCCGCCGAAATGGACCGCGTGGTCGGCCTCGAACTCGGGGCCGACGATTACGTCACCAAGCCCTACAGCCCGCGCGAGCTGGTGCTGCGCATCCGCAAGCTGCTCAAGCGGATCAAGGCCGCCGATGAGCCCGGCGACCAGCTTCAGCTCGGCGTGCTCGAGATCGACATCCCGCGCCATGCGGCGCGCGTTGGCGGCAAGGCCGTGACGCTCACCGCCACGGAGTTCAACCTGCTCGCCCTGCTGGCCCGGCGCCGCGGCCGGGTGCAGTCGCGGGAACGACTCCTGCAGGACGTCTGGGGCTACGAGGCGGCCATCGACACCCGCACGGTCGACACCCACATGCGCCGGTTGCGCGAGAAGATCGGTGCGGCGGCGGGCTACCTCGAGACGATCCGGGGCGTCGGTTATCGTTTCAAGGCTGACTCGTGAGCGGCAGGCGTTCTCATTGCCTGCCGTGACCCTCCTCCTCGCCGTTGCCGCCGTTGCCGCCCTCGCCGCCCTCGTTGCCTGGTGGCGCGTCCGCCGCCTGCGCACCGCGGAGTCGTCGGCCCACGCCACCGCGCTCGCGGCACTGAAGGTCAGGCACAACGAGGAACTCGCTGGCCACCAGCGCCGGCTCGAGACGCTGCTGGACAGCATGGTTGACGGCCTCATCGTGCTGGATACGCGCGGGCGCATTGCCCTGTCCAACCGTGCCGCCGAGACGCTGTTCGGATTTTCCCGTCAGATGGTGGGCTGCACGCTGCTCGAGGCGGTCCGCCACCACGAGGTCGCGGCGCTGGTGACCCGGCTTGGCGCGGAGGCGGCCATTCTTGACCACGAGCTGCGGCTCGAGGGATTGCAGCCATGCGTACTCCAGGTCAACGCGATCGGCCTGCACGACGCCGCCGGCACCGGTACCGGCGCGATGCTGGTGTTTCACGACCTGACGCGGCTGCGGGAACTCGAGGGCGCCCGGCAGGAATTTGTCGCCAACGTCAGCCACGAGCTGCGCACGCCGCTCTCGTTGATCAAGAGCGCGGCCGAGACGCTGCTCGACGGCACCAAGTCCGATCCCGCCGCGCTGGACCGGCTGCTCGCGATCATCGACCGCCACGCCGACCGGCTCACGCTGCTGATCGATGACCTGCTGCTGCTCGCGCAGCTGGATTCGGGCCGGCTGGTCCTGCATCCGCAACCCGCGCCGGTGCGCGCCGCCGTGCAGGAGGTCTTCGACGACCTCGCGAAACGCGCCCAGGCCCGCGAGGTCCGGCTGGAAAACGCCATTCCCGACGGGCTGACGGCGAAGGTTGATTCGGACCGGCTGCGGCAGGTGCTCTCCAACCTCGTGGACAATGGCATCAAGTATGGCCGCCCGGGCGGCAGCCTGACCGTGAGCGCCGGGGCGAAGGCCGGCGGCTGGCTCGAGGTCTGCGTGCGCGACGACGGCCCCGGCATTCCGCCCGAGGCGCTGGCCCGGGTGTTCGAGCGGTTCTACCGCGTGGACAAGGCCCGGTCCCGTGAGCAGGGCGGCACCGGCCTCGGCCTCGCCATCGTGAAGCACGCCGTCCAGGCCCACGGCGGCGAAGTCCGCGTGGAAAGCGAGCTGGGACAGGGCGCGGCGTTCTACTTCACGCTGCCGGCCGCCTGAGGCGGAGGACAGACCCGGGGGTGGTATGCATTATCCTCCAGGCGCAGGATTGGATCCGCGGCGGCAATCCCTGAACACGGCGAGGGCGCCGCGGCTCCAAGGTCACACGCCGCAGGCGCGCAGGAGCTCCACGAGACCGTAGCCCAGCAGGCCGGTGAGCGGGAGGGTGAGGACCCACGCCCACACGATGCGGCCGACGAGGCCCCACTTCACCAGGCTGAACCGCTTCATCGCCCCCACGCCCATGATCGAGGTGGCGATGACGTGCGTTGTCGAGACGGGCACGCCGTAGGTGGAGGCGCCGTGAATGATGAGCGCGGCGGTCGTCTCCGCGGCGAAGCCGTGCACCGGCTGCATCTTGACCATCTTGTGGCCCATCGTGCGGATGATCCGCCAGCCGCCCGCGGCGGTGCCGGCGGCCATGGTGAGGGCGCAGGTGATCATCACCCAATAGGGGATGGTGAATTCGGGCGTCCGCAGGAAACCCGCCCACGCCGGCAGGTCCTTGAAGGCGCCCTGGGTGGTGCCGGTGAAGAGGGCGAGCGCGATGATGCCCATGGTCTTCTGCGCGTCGTTCGAGCCGTGGCTGAAGCCCATGAAGCCCGCGCTGATGAGCTGGGCCTTGCCGAAGACGAGGTTGACGATCCGGGGTGTGACCTTGCGCAGGAGCAAAGTCAGGATGGCCATCAGGATTGCGCCCCCGAAGAAGCCCAGCGTCGGCGAGAGAATCATGGGCATCACAATTTTCGGCCAGAGCCCGGAATGGGCGCCCTGGGCGTTGGTGACCGACCAGTGCAGCACGCCCCAGTTGCCGTGCGCGGTGCCCAGCGCGGCGCCGCACAGGCCGCCGACGAGCGCATGGCTTGAGCTGGAGGGCAGCCCGAGCCACCAGGTGATCAGGCCCCAGATGATCGCGCTGAGCAGCGCGCCCATCACCGTGGCCATGGTGACGAACTGGGTGTCGACGAGGCCCTTGCCGATGGTGGTGGCGACGGCCGTGCCCGTCAGTGCGCCGAGCAGGTTGAACCCGGCGGCCCAGGTGATCGCCCAGCGGGGCCGCAGCACCTTGGTCGAGACGACCGTCGCGATGGCGTTGGCCGTGTCGTGAAAGCCGTTGATGTACTCGAAAACGAGCGCGGCCAGCAGAACGAGCAGGAAGAGCGTCATGGCGGAGGCGCCCGGCTCAGGAGTGCTTCAGCACGATCTGGACGACGATGTTGCCGGCGTTGCGGCAGCGGTCCACGGCCTGCTCCACCAGTTCGTAGATCTCCTGGAGGATGACCAGCTCCTTGGCGTCGTACGGGCCGTGGTAGAGGTCCTTGAGCAGGGTGAGCATGACCTTGTCGGCTTCGCCCTCGGCATACTGCAGGCGGTCGTTGGACTCGCGGATCCGCTCGATGTTGGTGCCGCCGCGCAGCTCCTTCACCATGAACATGACGGCGTCGGCCGCGAGGTTGAGCAGCTCGGCCTGGCGCTGGAAGGCGGCGTGCGGCACGCGGCCGGGATAGATGGAGAGGCGCTCGACGATCTTCTCGACGGACTTCGGGATGCGGTAGAGGGCGAAGGAGAGGGCCTCGATGTCCTCCCGCTCGAGCGGCGTGACAAAGGTGCGGCTCAGCTGCTCGGTCATCTCGTACCGGATCCGCTTCTCCTTGCGGCGGGACTGCACGAAATCGTCGAGGTTCGCGGGGGGGCCGCCCGCGCTCAGCGTGTGCAGGTAGCTGGCGAGCAGGTTGACGCTGGTCTTGGCCTCTTGGGCGCCGGCCTCGAGGAGGTCGAAGAACTTGTCCTCCTTGCCGAAGATTTTTTTGAGCCACGAGATCATGGGTTTTGGGTAACGGGGGAGGCGGAGTTTGCGAGGCAAAAACCGGGCGGAAGTCCGGGCGGCTAGAGCTTGCCCTGCAGGCGGGCCCACGCGGCGCCCAGGCGCTCGTAGATGGCCCACGTGCTTTGCTCGAGGCCGGAAAGGTCGCACAGCCAGTCGCCGGCATGGGTTTCGGTGCCGTCGCGCGAGAGGAAACCCGCCGGGCAGGGCAGGGGGGCGAGCCCCGCCCGCCGCATCAGTGCCACCGCCCGCGGCATGTGCCAGGCCGAGGTCACCAGGGCAAAGGGCACGCCGGGACCGATCCGCCGCCGCAACTCCTGCGCCTCGTCGTCGGTGTCGCGCGCGGTGTCGATCTGGACGATCCGGCGGGGGTCGAGGCCCAGGGAAACCGCGGCCTGCGCGAGGACCGAGGCATGGGTCGCGCCATTGCCGGCAGCCGGCCCGGAGACGATCAGGGTGGCCTCGGGCAACCGGCGGGCCAGCCGCACGCCCTCGGTGAGCCGCGCCAGGGCGGAGGAGCTGAGCTGGTTGGTCGCCGAAAAACCCGCGCGGTCCGCGTGGCCGCCGCCGAGGATGACAATCGTGCGGCAGGCCGCGAGCGGCTCCGGCAAGGGCGCCCCGGGCGCCAGTTCGGGGATGGCCGCATACTGGCGCTCCAGCGGCCGGAGCAGGGCTTGGCCGACCTGCCGGTTGCTCAGGACCAGCAGGAGCAGGACCCCGGTCACGAGCAGGCGGCGGCCGGCCCGGGGGTACCGGGTGGAGCGCAGCAGGAGCAGGCCCGCCACCATCAGCGCGAGGCAGAACGGGAACGGCATCAGCCAGTAACCAATGGTCTTTTTCAGCCAAAACAGCATATCGTGTCTTTCAATTGGGGCGCCAACGGGTTTCGATTTTGCGGAGCCGTCACCCATGAAGCCCCGGCGGGCGGGGGTGACAAGCGAACTTCGTCCCTCCTCCCATGCGTTTCCACCGCCAGCAATACCTCGACCTCATGACCTTCGGGCCCGCCCCGCGGCCGATGTTCGTCGAGCTGTTCGGCCCGTTGATCGGGCTGGAGGACGAGTGGCGGGCGCAGGGGGCCACCGCGGACGAGATCAACCTGACGGCATGGGACTGGGACTACGCGGACATCGTGGACTTCGGCGGGCACCCGCTGCCCCGGGGCGCGGCCCCCGTGACGCTGGAGGAAACCGACGAAAAGCTGGTGCAGCGGGATTTTCTCGGCCGGACGCTGATGCTGCTGAAGAAGACGGCGACGCACGCGCTGCCGATGGATTTCCCGGTCCGGACGATGGACGACTGGCTGCGGGTGAAGCCGTTCTACGAATTCTCCCCGGACCGGATCAACTGGGACGAGGTGGCGGCGGCGCAGCGCGCCTACGCGAACGGCGCGCTGGTCCGGGCGTACATGCCCGGGGCGTTCGACATGCCCCGCGACCTGATGGGGGAGGAGATCGCGTGCCTCGCTTACTACGAGCAGCCCGAGCTGATGGCGGACATCATGGCGACGCTGCTGGACACGACGCGGCGCGTGCTCGAGCCAATCGCCGCGGTGGTGCAGATCGACCAGCTCTCGGTGCACGAGGACTTTGCGGGCAAGTCGGGCCCGCTGGTGGGTCCGCGGCAGATCTCGGAGCACTTCCGGCCCTACTATCGCGCGATTTGGGAGCCGCTGGCGGAGCGCGGCGCGAGGATTTTCCAGATGGACACGGACGGGAACATCGACTCCGTGATCCCGGCGCTCCTCGACTGCGGCATCACCTGCCTCTACCCGATGGAGCCGGCCGCGGGCATGGACATCGTGACGGCGCGGAAGCAGTACGGGAGAAAACTCCAGATGCTCGGCGGCATCGACAAGCACGTCCTTCGCCAGGACCAGGCGGCGATCCGCCGCGAGCTCGAATACAAGCTGCAGCCCCTGATGCGCGAGGGCGGCTGCGTGTTCGGACTCGACCACCAGATTCCCAACGGCACGCCGCTCGCGAACTACCGGTACTACGTCGACCTCGGCCGCGAGATCCTCGGCCTGCCGCCGCGCGACCCGCAGCAGAAAGGCTGGGCGCGGATGGGGCTGTGAGCCGGCTGTTCAGGACGAAAGCTCGTCCCGACGGTCCGGCTTCCACGGTTGCCGCAGTTGGCTACCCGTCCATCCGGGAGCGGCGGCGGGTCCGGACATGGCAGTCAACGGCCGTGCGGGGCTCCATCTGCCGGGCCCGGATCCGCTGCAGCATTTCGCCCGTGGCAATGTGCCCGCGCTTGTCGTGCTCATGGACATCGGGGTGGGGGTAATGGAACAGTGAGGGACCGAGTTGCGGCGCCGGGGCGGGCTGGTCCGTCACATTGGGCCGTTCCACCGTGGAACGAGCCGGCAATGACACCGATTCCTGACCGAGGTGGTTCTTCATGCCGCACTATCGCATGCCCCCGGCGCTTTACCCCGCATTTTTTGCGAAATGCTTGCCGGCGGGAAGCGGCCGGCTCAATCGTTGGCCGCAGGAAACGGCGAATTCGCATGACCAAAAAAGCCCGGAACAGCGTGAAGCCCCGTCCCAAGTCGTCCGGCATCGGAGACTTGGTGCAGGTTGTCCGGCCAAACACCACGGGGTTGGAGTTGGCGCTGCCGGTTATCCAAACCAAGGTGCTGCGGCAGATCGTGGCCCGGACGAAAGGCGCCGCCACCGACCGCGCAGGCACGGGCGTGCTCTTTGCGGGTAGCGACGCCACGGGCAAAACCCTGGCCGCCGAGATGCTCGCGGGCGCGCTGGGAAGGCCGTTGTACCGGATCGATCTGGCGGCGGTGGTCAGCAAGTACATCGGCGAAACCGAGAAAAACCTCCACCGGCTGTTTGACGCCGCCGAGGCGGCCGGGGCCATCCTGTTTTTCGACGAGGCCGACGCCTTGTTTGGCCGGCGGACCGAGGTCACGGACAGCCACGACCGCTTCGCGAATACCGAGACCAACTACCTCCTGCTGCGCCTCGAATCCCATCCCGACCTGATGATCCTGACGACCAACGCGAAAGCGAACCTGGACCCGGCATTCCTGCGGCGGCTCCGCTACATCGTCGAATTTCCCCTCCGCCCCCCGACCCCAAGGTAAGGGAGCGCCGAAGACCCCGTCGCCACGCGGCCCGTCGCCGGGGGGCCGGGCTGGGATGGGGCGGTGACCGGGCGCCGGCAGTCGCCACCGGGCGCAGAAGGGATTGACAGTGCCGGGCCGGCTCGCGAAGTTCGCCGGCTCTTTACGGCGGTCATAGCTCAGTTGGTTAGAGCACAAGATTGTGAATCTTGGGGTCGCGGGTTCGAGTCCCGTTGGCCGCCCCATTTTAACAGCGCCCGGGCCTCGACCGGGGCGGGTTTGTTGGTTAACGTAAGGTAATGCTGCGGTTGCGTCTCCTTACCTACAACATCGCGCATGCCCGGGGGCTCAACCCTATCCAGGGCCTGACCTCGGTGAACCGGATGCGGGCCAATCTCCGCAAGATCGCGCGGCTGATCGAGCGGCTGCACCCGGACATCGTGGCGTTGCAGGAGATCGACGAGCGTTCGCGCTGGGCGGGGAATTTCGACCAGCTCGAATACTTGCGGCTGCACGCCGGGTTTCCCCATGCGGTCTTCGGCATCAACACCCGCCGGCACGGCCTGCTCAACCTCTGCTACGGCAACGCGCTGCTCTCCCGCCACCCGATCATGGCGACCGAGACGATCGTGTTCGGCCAGCGCCGCCTGGGGGAGAAGGGCTTTCTCTTCGCCGAGTTCGACGTCGCGGGCCGGCTCGTGCCGGTCGTGAACCTGCACCTCCATTTCGGCTCGCGCGAGCACCGCATCCGGCAGATCGGCCGCCTGCTGGCCTGGCTGCGCGAAAAGCAGCGCGAACGCCACCCGCACTGGCAGCTGCCGCCGATCATCTGCGGGGACTTCAACAATCCCGGGACCAAGCCCGACGCGACCGCCGCGCTGCTCAGCCACCTCTCGGACTATGCGGATTACTCCCTGCATCCCCTGAAAGGCCGCACCTTTCCCTCGCCGCTGCCCAGCCGCCTGCTCGATTTCGTGCTGCTGCCACCCGCCTGCGGCATGGTCCGCAGCGAGGTCCTGCGCTCGTTTCTCTCGGACCACCGTCCGGTCCTGGTGGATTTCGACCTGGCGTGAGGGCCGCCAAAAACCACCGTTGCACTGTTTTGGGATAACCGTTGATTTGCCCCCTCGCATGTCCCGCCTCGCCTCCGCCTTCGCCCGCGCCCGGGCCCAGAACCGCGCCGCCTTCATCGGCTACGTCTGCGCGGGTGATCCCGATTTCGACACCTCGCTCGCCATCGGCCGCACGCTGCTCGGCAATGGCGTGGACATCCTCGAGCTCGGCGTGCCGTTTTCCGATCCGCTGGCCGACGGGCTGACCAACCAACTGGCGGCCCAGCGGGCGCTGGAAAGCGGCATGACGGCCGCGCGCGTGTTGGAGCTGGTGCGGCGCCTGCGCGCCGAGTTTCCCGCGGCCCCGCTCGTGTTCTACACCTACTACAACCTGGTGTTCGCGAACGGCGTGGAGGCCTACGTGCACGCCGCCCGGGACGCCGGCGTGGACGGGATGCTCACCCTCGACCTGCCGCCGGAAGAGGCGGGGGAGGTCGTCGCGGCGGCGCGGAAGCACGGCCTCGACACGGTTTTCATCGTCGCCCCGACCACGCCCGACGCCCGCATCCCGATCGTCGCCGCGGCGGCGACCGGCTTCATCTACTACGTTTCACGCGAGGGCGTCACGGGCGTGCGCACCGACGCGGCGGCCAACGTGCCCGCGGCCGTGGCGCGCATCCGTGCCCACACCTCGCTCCCGGTGGCGGTGGGTTTTGGCATTTCCACCCGCGCCCAGGTGGCGCAGGTCGCGGCGCAGGCCGACGGCGTCGTGGTGGGCAGTGCACTGGTCAATTGCATCCGCGAGAATCTCGGCAACCCCGCGAAAATGACGGCCCGGCTCGCGGCGGTCACGGCGGACCTGGTGGCGGGGACCCGCCGCTAGCAAGACGGCTTGCGCCACCGCCCCGCCGCGGTAGCCTCCCGCCATGGCCAAGATCCTCGTCACGGGCGCCGCCGGCTTCATCGGCAGCCACACGTCCGACCTCCTGCTGGCGGAAGGCCATGCGGTCGTGGGCGTGGACAATTTCCGCACCGGCCGGCGGGAAAATCTCTCGGCCGCGCTGCACTCGACCGGCTTCACCCTCCATGAGCTGGATGTCGCCGTGCCGGGCGCCCTGGCCAAGCTGGTGGCCGCGGAGCAGCCCGACGCCATCATCCACCTGGCCGCGCTGGTGAGCGTGCAGGAGAGCATTGCGGACCCGGCGCTGAATTTTTCGCTCAACGTCCACGCCAGCCAGTTCGTCGCCGAGGCGGCGCGGCTGCACGGCGTCAACCGCGTGGTGTTCGCCTCGTCGGCCGCGATTTACGGCGACGCGGCCGAGCGGCCGATCCGCGAGTCCGCGGAGAAGCGGCCCGTCAGCCCGTATGGCGCGGCGAAGCTCGCCGCCGAGGCGCTGCTGCTCGGCCACGGCGCGTGCTACGGTTTCACGGTCCGCTGCCAGCGGTACTTCAACGTGTTCGGGCCGCGGCAGGACCCGTCGTCGCCCTACTCGGGGGTGATCTCGATCTTCGCGCGGTGCGACCGCGAGGGCCGGCCGGTGACGATCTACGGCGACGGCCGGCAGACCCGCGACTTCATCGCGGTGCGCGACGTGGCCCGCGCCAACCTGCTCGCGGCGACGCGACCCGGGGTGGTTTCGGGGGCGGCCAACATCTGCACGGGGCGCGCGACGTCGCTGCTCGACCTGGCGGGGATTTTTGCCGCGCGCCACGCCGGGGCCGCCGCGCCGGTGCACCGGCCCGCGCGGGCCGGGGATATCGTCCACTCGCTGGGCGACCCCGCGGCGGCGGCGGCGGAGCTCGGTTTCACGGCGCGCATGGGCGTGGCCGAGGGGTTGGCGGAACTCATCAACGGCCCGGCGGTGCCCGTCCTGTCATGAACCGGCGCATCCTCCTGATCGACGACGACCGGCTGCAGTACCGGCTCACGCAGGCGCATTTCAAGAACTTCCGGGGCGAGGCGTTCGAGCTGGACTGGGCCGGGACGTTTGAGGAGGGGCTCGCGAAGCTGCTCGAGGGCAAGCACGCCGCCTGCCTGCTCGACTACCAGCTGGGCGAGCGCAACGGGCTGGAACTCATCCGCGCCGCCGTGGCGGCCGGGTCGCGCACGCCGATCGTGTTCCTGACGGCCGAGTCGTCGGAGCGCGTGGACATCGAGGCGATGAATGCGGGGGCGCTCGACTACCTGGTGAAGGGCGAGATCTCCTCGCACACGCTGGAGCGTTCGCTGCGGTACGCGCTGAAGCTCGCCGAGACCCTCGAGGCGCTGCGCCGGCTGGCGACGCGCGACCAACTGACGGGCCTGCTCAACCGGCGCGAATTCGACCGCATCATCGCCGAGGAGGAGGAGCGGGCGCGGCGGTTCGGGCACCCGTTTTCGCTGGTGCTGATGGACATCGACCACTTCAAGCGGGTCAACGACACGCATGGCCACCAGGTCGGGGACAAGGTGCTGGTGGAGCTCGCCCGCCGGCTGGCGGAGGGCCTGCGTGACGTGGACCGGGCGGTGCGCTTCGGCGGCGAGGAATTTGCCCTGGTCGTCATGCAGGCGGACCGCGCGGCGGCGACGGAGGCGGCGCAGCGCGCCCGGACGGCCGTGGAGCGGGCGCCCTTCGTGATCAGCCCGGAACTCGCGCTGCGGATCACCATCAGCGCGGGCGTGGCGGAGTTGCCGGCCGATGTCGCCGCCGGCGCCGGGCTGGTGGCGGCGGCCGACAAGGCGCTGTATGCGGCCAAGGCCCGCGGTCGCAACCGGGTGGTGGCGTTCAACGAGCTGTAGCGGCCGCCGGGACGGGGCGGATTCTTCGCCTCGCGCGGCGGCGCAAAGAAGTCTTGGCTGGGGGGCGATGAAACCCGTGCTCCACGTCCTCACGGGCTGCACCGCCGTCGGCAAGACGGAGTGGGCCCTGCGGTGGGCCGAGGCGCGGAACGCCGAGATCGTGTCGTGCGACTCGCTGTTGTTCTACCGGGGCATGAATCTCGGCACCGCGAAACCGACCGCGGCGGAGCAGGCGCGCGTCCCGCATCACCTCATCGATATCTGTGCGGTGGCGGAGCGGATGGACATCACGCAGTATGTCGCAAAGGCGCGGGCGGCCATCGGGGACATCACGGCGCGGGGCCGGCCGGTGCTCGTGACCGGCGGGAGCGGCTTCTATCTCAAGGCGTTTTTTGCGCCGGTGGCGGACGAGGTTGCCGTGCCGGCCGCGCTGCGGGCGGAGGTCGCCCGGCTGGCGCCCGCGGAGGCGCTGGCGCGGCTGCGGGGGCTCAACCCGGCGGGGCTGGGCGCGCTCGACACGTCGAACCCGCGGCGCGTGACGCGGGCGCTGGAGCGGTGCCTTGCCTCGGGCCGGACGCTGCCCGCGCTGGCGGAGGATTTCGCCCGGCAGCCCGGGCCATTTGCGGATTGGCAGGTCGAGCTGACCCGGCTGGAACGGCCGGCGGACGAGCTGGCCGGGCGGATCGAGGTGCGGGTCGCCGCCATGCTGCGCGCGGGGCTGGTGGACGAGGTGCGGCAGCTGCTCGGGGCCGGGCTGCGGGACAACCCGAGCGCGGCCCGGGCGATCGGCTACCGGGAGGTGATCGACCTGCTCGACGGCAGGCTGCCGGAGGAAAAACTCGCGGCGGAAATCGTGAAAAACACGCGGGCGCTGGTGAAGAAGCAGCGCACCTGGTTTCGCACCCAGCTGCCCCCGCACCGGACGGTGGCGGTGGCCGGCCTGACGGTCGGCGGGCTGTTCGGCTCGTGAGAGGCTGATTTTGGGGATGCGGCGCCCCCGCCGCGTTTCAGACGTCATCCGCGGCGAGGGCGCCGCGGCTCCATTTCCAGGCCAACGCGTTTGGGACCACGCGTTCCACCCGCCCTTACTCCGCGAGCGCGATGTGGTAGCGGTCGACGGAGGAGCCGTCCAGCTGGTGCAGGTTGGCGACGGCGATGCGCAGGTTGACCTTGGCCTGGAGGTTGGCGACCCGCGCGGTCTCGAGGTCGGTCTGCGACTGCAGCACCTCGCGGCTGGTGGCGAGGCCGGCGTCAAACTTGGCGCGCTGGAGCTCGTACTGCTTCTCGGCCAGCGTGGTGGCCTGGTTGGAAATCTGCACGCTCTCGATGTTCGTCTCAACGGCGAGCACGGCGGCGCGCACCTGGACGAGCAGGGTCTGCTCGATCTGCTGGAGCAGGGCCTGCTCCTGGTGGAGGTTGTTGACGGCGGTGCGGGCGCGGGCCTTGTCGGCATGCGCGCCCCACGGCACGCTCAGGGAAAGGTCGACCTGCCAGTTGTAGTTCTCGCGGGTGTTGAGGTTGTCGTAGGCGCTGCCGGTGGTGTGGTCGCGGCCGTTGAAGCCGACCGCGCCGCCAAGGTTCAGCGTGGGCAGGCTGCCATTCTGGGCCGTGCTGACGGCGATCTCGAGCTGCTTGATGGTGTTGAGGGCGGCGAGGTAATTGGGCTGGAGGTCGCGGGCCAGGCGGAAGGATTCCCCGACGGAGGGCGCGGGATCGGTGAAGGGCGTGAACTGCACGGCGCCGGGGGGCTCGTTGAACTCGAACTGGCCGGTGAGGGCGAGCAGGGCATCCTCGGCGTTGCGCACCTGCTGCGCGGCGAGGACCACGCCGTTCTGGGCGGCGGCGACGCCCACCTCGGCGGTGAGCACGTCGAGCGAGGTGGCGACCCCGGTGTTTTTCCGAACCTTGTTCTCGTCGTAGAGCTTGGCGGCGAGCTCAAGGCTGTGCTGCTTCACGACCAGCTGCCCGCGCGTGAAGACGAGGTTGTAGTAGGCCGCCTCCGTGTCGCGCACCGCCTGGAGGACGCTGCCCTTGTAGTTGAGGTTCGCGATGGTGATGCCGAGCTTGGAGGTCTCGATACCCGCGCGGTTGACCTTGGGGCCGGCGCCCTTGAGCAGGGGCTGGGTGATGGAGAAGGCGATGTCGCTGTCGTAGGCCGGGTTGAGGCTGTTGAGCGGGATGTTGTTGGAACTGCGCAGGACGCTCGTGCTCACGCTCAAGGCCGCGCCGGTCGTGATGTTCTGCGTGGCGCCGAGGCGGACGTCGGACTGGTCCTGTCGGAAGTCGGTGCCCGTGATGGTGCCGGAAGTAAAGGAGGTGACGCCCTGGGAGTGGGCCCGCGAGCCCGTGGCGTTGAACGTCGGTTCGAAGCCGGCCTTGGCGATGACGAGGGATTCCTTGGCGTTGGCGCTGTTGAAACCCTGGATCCGGAGGCTGAAATTTTTCTCGAGCACCCGGGCGATGCACTCCTCGAGGGTGAGCTCCGGGGCGGCCGGCGCGGCGGCTGCGGGAGCGGTCGGGGCGGCCGGCGTCGCCGCCGGGACGACGGTTGCGCTGGCAGGCTCCTGGGCGGAAAGGCGGGTGAGGGCGGCTAGGCTGAGCGTGAGGAGGAGGGCGCGGGCGGATGGGCGGGACATGATGGAAAGGGCGTGGAAGGGGAGTGATGCTGAGAACACGGCTGGTGTCGAAAAGTTACGCGACTTCAAGTCAACGGGCGACCCGGGGATGAGACGGCGGGGCGGCGCAAAAGTTTCGACCGGGGAGGAAGTTAGGGCTCCCGCTGCCGGGGTGCAGGCCGGATCCCGGGACTGAGGCCGGATAAGGGGAGGAAGGCAGCATGGCGCGGATAGATTCGACGCGGCGGGGCTCCGATTCGAGTGGAATCGAGTCGAGCGGTTCGCAACGGGGATGAACGGTTGGCGCGGGCCCGCGCCGCGGATCACTTCACGGGCGGCTCAGACTTCTTGAGCTCCTGCGCGACGATCTCACCCAGGTAGGAGCTGGCGCCGATGCGGGCGTTCAAGTAGGCCAGCTGGGCACGCATCGCGGAATAGGCGGCGCCGGACTCGCTGAGGTCGGGCAGCTTCTTGTCGATGGCATAGACGAAGGTGCCCTGGTCCTTGACGATGCTCATGTCCGAGATCCGGCCCTTCTCCAGCCGGTCCAGCGCACCGGCCACCGCGCTGTCGAGGTCGCTGGGCGGATTGCGGCGGGAAAACGGCGCCAGCGTGCGGGCCTCGAGCTTGACCGAGGTCGCGCCGGCGGCGGCGGCCACGGACTTTTCGAAGCTGTCCCCGGCCCGGAGGCGGTTCTCGATGAGGCTGCGGAGGGTCCGGCCGAACTCGACGAAACGCTTGCGCTTCTCGTTGTCGGTGTAATCGGCGGCGACCCGGGCGCGCACCTCGGCCAGCAGGGGCTGGCGCGACGGCAGGGTTTCCTTCCAGAACAGCACCACGGCGCCGTCGGGCGCGGCCAGGGCGTCGGAGAACGCGCGGTCGGGGCCGAGCTTGAAGGCGACATCGGCGATCTCGGGCGAGCCGCCGAATTCGGCCGGGCCGTCCTCGTGCGTGAAGGGCGCCAGGGGCCGGAGCGTCAGGTGCTGCGCGGTAAGGAGGGCGTCGAACGCCGGCGTGCCGGGGGCGATCTTGCCCTCGTAGAGCGCGAACGAGAGGTCGGACGCGGTCTTGGCGGCGATGCGCTGGGCGCGCTCGAGCTTCAGCGCGGCCTCGACCTGCGGGCGGACGGCGGCGAAATCGGCGGCGGGGTCGAGCTTCGCGCCGGCCGGCTTGGCGGCGGCGTTGGGGAAACGCGCCGGATTGGCGCCGTAGTAGGCGCGCACGTCGGCGTCAGTCACCGCGACCGAACCGGTGTAGGCGGCGGCGGGAAAAAAGGCGCAGGTCGTGACGACGCGGGGCGGGACGGTGTAGCGGAAGGCATTCTCCTCAAAATACTTGGCGAGGAGGCCGTCCGTGGCGGGGATGGACGGGTTGAAGCTCGCGTAGCTGGCGGTGGCCACGCCGAGGGTCCAGACCGAGTCGGCGCGATCGAGCTGGGTTTTCACATCCGCGGGCAGCACGTAGCCCGGGCCGGCGATGATTTTCCGGACCTTGTCGGCGCGGACATCGTCGGCGAGGACACGGCGGACCATGGCCTCGGTGAGCCGCGGGTTGGTCTTGAGCGAGTCGCGGAAGGTCTCGTAGCGCCGCGCGTCAAACTGGCCGTCCTCGCCGACGAAGGCCCGGAGCCCCTTGATAAAGTCGGTGATTTCCTGGTTGCTGGTGGCGGGGAGGTGAAACTGGTCGGCGAGGGCGAGGGCGGCGGTCCGCTGGAGCGCGTAGTTCTGGAGGTCGCTGCTGTCGATCGAGCTGTTGCCGGTCTGCAGGGTGGCGCTGAGGTTGGCGTCGCCGAAGAGGCGGCCCTGGTCCTCCTGCGAGCCGAGGTTATAGCCGAAGAACTCCCGCGTGATCACGGTCCGCTGCCCGCCGCGGCCGACACTGGAGCCGGGGCCGAAGGCGATGATGAACGAGATGATGGTCGCGAGCAGCACCAGGGCGAAAACGATGCGGAAATGGTGCTGAAAGTAGCGTTGGATCCAGGAGATCATGGAGGGAAAAACGGCGACGCTAGGTCGCCGGCGGTGGGTGGCAAGGGCGAAGTGGCCGTCTAGCGCCGGGGCGGCTCGCCCATGGCGTAGGGCGGCCGCGACCCGTCAAACGCGTGGTCGGCGAAAAGCTGCTCGAGGCTTTTTTGGAAAAACTCCTGCTCCGCGACCCGGTCGAGCGCGGCATTGTAGTGCTGGAGGATCGGGTCGATGTGCTCGAGGGCCTGGCCGATCGGGTCTTCCCCGAGGTTGTCATCGAGCCGCTTGAAGTCGCGGAGGGTGATGTGGCTGAGCGGGCGGGTCGGCAGGTAGAGCGGGTCGGTCACGGGGGCCCCGGGGTCCGGGCGCAGCGCGGTGATGAACTGCATGTCGGCGAGGCGGTTGAGGCACTCGTTGAGCACCTGGGCCGGCACCTTGACGAAGGTGCTGAGCTGGGAGGCGGAGATGGGCGGCAGGCAGGCGTGGAACCGCCGGCAGATGGTGAGGAGGACGATGAGCGACAGGCGCTCGCGCATGGCCTCGGTGAGGCTGTGCCAGGCGACCTGGCTGTTGCGGAAGTGCACGTTCTGCAGGGCGTAGGTGAGGGCGGCGCCGATCAGCACGTAAAACCAGAAGATGTAGAGGCCGATCATGAGCACCGGGACGATGCCGAGCGAACCGTAGAGGCTGCGCTCGAGGTAGACGCGTTTCACGTAGAGGAACGCGAGGAAGTTGTTCAGCAGCAGCAGCGCCACCACCAGCAGTGCGCCGCCGAACGCCACGCGCCACTGGACCCGGGTGTTGGGGATCACCCGGTAGAACACCGTCAGCAACACCACCAGCAGGGTGAATGAGACCGCGGGCAGCGCCCAGCGCAGCATCTGCAGCAACTCGGCGCCGCCGGGGAGCCGTACCATGAAAACGTTGATGAAGGCGCCCGCCCCGAGCAGGGCGACCGCAGCGAAGAACAGCACTGCGCCGAGGGTCAGGATCGTCCAGTAGAACACCACGCGGACCAGGATCGAGCGGCCGATCCGGACGCCCCAGATGTCGTTGAAGGCATCCTCGATCGACTTGAAGAGCAGCAGCACGATCAGGATGAGGGAGAGGGCGCCCAGCACGCCGGCCGAGCTGGAGTGGGCGCCGGCAATGATGCCGTTGATGAGGTCGACCAGCTTTGGGTTGACCGCGATTTTTTGCGCGGCGCCCGGCGCGGCCACGGCGTTGGCCGCTTCGGCCTGCTGGCTGTTCATCGTCTCCAACTGGGCGAGCTGCGGAGCGGCCAGCTTGATCAGGTCGCTGAGCTTGTCCGCGACCAGGTTGGAATCGCCATTCTCGCCCAGCATGAAGCCGCCGACGAGCACCGCGACCGCGACGAGCGGGCCGAGGCCGAGCAGGGAGCTGAAGCTGAGGGCGGCGGCGCGGCTGGCGGCCTTGGTCTCGTTGAACACCGTCCAGGTGATCGAGCCGACGCGCAGGACGGCGTAGAGCCAACCACGCGGCGAACGGTCCTTCAGGTGCTCCGGCTGCCAGATATCCCGGCGGAAAAAACGACCGATCCTCGATCCGTGCTCGGCGGGGCTGGCCATGGGCGCGGCTCAGGAAATCATAAACCAGGCGACCGCGCCCAGCCCGGCGAGCCCGAGCGCCGACGCCAGGAAAACGGGCAGGTAGCTCACGAGGATGGTGCTCGTGTAGAGGCCGAACGAGCCGCCGGCGAGGGCGAGCAGCGGCATCATCTGGCCGTGGGTCCAGAAGATGAACCCGACGAAACCCAGCCCCGCCGCGGCGCGGAAGCGCACCATGGGATAGAGGCTGATGACGCCGAGGCCGAGCAGCGTGGCCAGCACCAGGTCAATCGCGCCGAGAAGGACGAGCGGATAGGGGAGGATCTTCATCGGGTCCAGCGTCATGACCGCGTCCGCCCCGGGCAGCAGTTCGCCGCCGGCGGAGAGCAGGAGCATGACGATCACGGCCCAGCGGCCGATGGCGGCGGCGCGGGCCATGGCGATGGTGGGATCCTTCTTGCTCGAGGTCTCGGCGGTGCGGCCCTCGGCCGCGGCCAGCATTTCGTCCACCGTGATGGGGGGCGAGGAATCGGCGTCCTCGTTCAGCGAGGTCAGCGCCGCCTTGCTCTTGATCTTCAATTTTTTCCGCTGGGGCAGGATCTGGGACAGGAGTCCCTCGTTCGAGCCGATGGCGCACCATTGCTCGGTGGTCGCGTCGTAGAACAGGGTCTCCGCGGTCACCTGGCCGGTGTCGGCGAGGGACACCAGCTGCTCCAGGTTGAACGGCCCGCGGGCCTCCGTCTCGGTCTCACCCCGGATGTAGATTTCCTCCATGGCCATGGCGTCCACGCTGGCAGCGGCCCGAAGGCGCAGCAAGAGTTTATTGGGCGGCGCCTTGCGCCTACATGCGGGTGAGCGTGCGCAACCCGAGCAGGTGGAGCCCGGTCTCGAGCACCAGCAGGGTGCGGGCGCAGAGCATCAGCCGGCGGGCCCGCACGGCGGGATCGTCCACCGCGACCTTGTCGGCCCCGTAGAACGCGCTGAATTCCCCGGCGAGCTCGTAGAGGTAAAGGCTGAGGAAGTGCGGCCGGAGCGTGTCGGTGGCGATGCGGATGGCGTCGGCGAACTTCACGAGCTTGCGGGCGAGGGCGAGCTCGGCGGGCGTCTCCAGCGCGCTGGCGGCGGCCTCAGTGGCGGCGTCGCCGGGCGTGGCGCCGAGCTTGCGGAAGATCGAGTGGATGCGGGCGCCGGCGTAGAGCAGGTAAGCGGCGGTGTTCCCCTCGAGGGAGATCATCTTGTCCCACGCGAAGACGTAGTCGCTGGAGCGGTTTTGCGACAGGTCGGCGTATTGCACCGAGGCCACGCCCACGGTGGCGGCGATCGCGTGGCGTTCCTCCGCCGGGATGTCCGCGCTCCGCTCGCTCACGAGGGCGAACGCCCGCGCCTCGGCCTCGGCGAGGAGCTCCTTGAGCTTGACGATGCCGCCATCGCGGGTGCGCAGCGCCTTGCCGTCCTCGCCGGTCACCGCGCCGAACGTGACGTGATGCAGTTCCGGCACGCGGTAGTGCTTGGCGGCGAACCATTTCCTGACGGTGAGGAAGAGCTGCTCGAAATGATCGCCCTGGCGGAAGTCCGTGACGACCACGATGCCGTCGGCGTGGAAGTGCTCGACGCGGTAGAGCGCGGTGGCGAGGTCGGTGGTGGCGTAATTGCTCGCGCCGTCGGCCTTGCGCATGATGAAGGGCTGCGTCTTGAACCGCGGATGCTCGGGGTGAAACACCACGAGCGCGCCCTGGCTTTCCTCCGCGATGCCGGTCGCGGTGAGCTCGCGGTAGATGCGCTCGACCTGGTCGTTGTAGAAACTCTCGCCGAGGGTGACGTCGAACCTGATGCCGAGCTGGTCGTAGATCTGCTGGAAGGCCGCGAGCGAGACCCCGTTGATGTGCTTCCAAACGGCGAGGTTCTCGGCGTCGCCGGCCTGCAGCTTCACAAGTTCGGCCCGCGCCGCGTCCATGACCGCGGGATCGGCCTCGGCGGCGTCATTGCCCACCTTGTAAAGCCGTTCGAACTCCTCCAGCGGGTCGCGGGCGAGCGCGGCATCGAGGGCAGCCGCGTCCGCGACCTGCGCTTTTTTGCAGGCCCAGATGAGCTTGCCGAACTGCGTGCCCCAGTCGCCGATATGGTTGTCGCGAACGACCTTCGCCCCGTTGAACTCGAGCAGCCGGCAGATCGCCTCGCCGATGACCGCCGAGCGCAGGTGGCCGACGTGCATCTGCTTCGCGGTGTTGGGCGAGCTGTAATCGACGACCCACTGCTGGCCCGACTTGGCGGTGCCGGCGCCGGCCTTGAGATGGGCGGCCGAGTCGTGGGTGCGCAGCCAGCCGAAAAGCGCGGCGGGCTTGAGGGAGAAGTTGATGAAACCGGGCCCGGCGATGGTGATCTCACAGGCCTCCTTCACGCTGGCCGGCAGCGCGGCCACCAGCTTTTCGGCGACGGCGCGGGGGTTGAGTTTGCGCGCCTTGGCGTAGCCGAGCACGCCGTTCGCCTGGAAATCGCCGTGCCGCGGGTCGGCCGTCCGTACCTCGGGCGCAAAGCCGGCAGCCTCCAACCCGGCGGCGGTCGCGGCGGAGGTCAGGGCCGCGTCGAGATCGGCGGCGAGGTTGAAGGCGACATGCATCGGCACACATTCCGGGCGGGGGTGGGAAACGCGCAAGCGTGGAGTTGCCCATCCCACCCCCGGCGCCGGGCCCAATTTGCCGCGCCCAACCCCCGGATTTGGCCTCCGGAAGGCCGTCCGGGCCGGGCAGTTTTGGCTCGACAAATTCCCCCGGTAGGGTGTGATGGCAAACTTTTCCGCGCCGCGGCTCCCACCTCGGCAAGCACCTTACCCTCATGAGCAAACGCAATATTCCCACCCGCCGGTTCATCAAACCCACCTTCGAGTTCTTGATCGAGAAGAAGCGCGACGGCGGTGAGTTCTCGCAGGAGGAAATTCGCTATATCATTGACAGCACGCTGGATGGCGAAATGCCCCAGCACCAGCTCTCAGCCCTCATGATGGCCATCTACTTTTCCAACATGTCGGCCCAGGAGACGGCCGACCTGACCGAGGAAATGATGCTTTCCGGCGAGGTGATCGACCTTTCGCATATCGCGAAGCCCAAGATCGACAAGTATTCCACCGGCGGCGTGGGCGACAAGACATCGCTGGTCCTCGTGCCGCTTGCCATGGCCAGCGGCGTCGTGGTCCCGATGATGTGCGGGGTCGAGCACGACTACGTCATCAACACCCTCGACAAGCTCGGCTGCTTCCACGGCTTCAAGAGCCACCAGACCATCGAGCAGTTCACCTCCCAGCTGGCCCGCATCGGCGGCGCCATCGTCACGCAGAGCGAGGCCCTGGCCCCGGCCGACGCCAAGTTCTACGCGCTCCGCAAGGAGACCGGCACCATCCCCAGCCTCCCGCTGATCACCGGTTCCGTCCTCTCCAAGAAGCTCGCCGAGGGCTCCGAGGGCCTCGTGATCGACGTGAAGTGGGGCAACGGCTCCTTCATCAAGGACCTCGAGCAGGCCAAGCAGCTTGCGCGCTCCATGACCCGCGTCGGCCGCTCGATGAAGCGCCGCTGCGTCGCGCTGGTGACCGACATGAACCAGCCGCTCGGCGACACCGTCGGCACCTCCCTCGAGGTCAAGGAAGCCATCTCGCTCCTCAAGGGCGAGGGTCCCGAGGACATGAAGGAACTCGTCCTCAAGCTCGGCATGGAGATCGTCCGCCTCGCCGGCGTGGCGGGCTCGACCCTTTCGGCCAAGCAGACCGTGCAGCGCCACCTCACCGACGGCTCCGCGCTCGCGAAGTTCAAGGACCTGGTGCGCGCGCAGGGCGGCGACACGACCTTCATCGACCACCCGGACAAGTTCCCGGCGGCGAAACACATCCGCAAGCTCCCCGCCCCGAAGCGCGGCTACGTGCACACCATCAACGCGGCGATGATCGCCCGCGGCGTGCACCTGCTGGGCGCCGGCCGCGAGCATGCGCACGACAAGCTTGATTACGCCGTCGGCGTTTCCGAGATCAAGAAGGTCGGCACGCAGGTGAAGCAGGGCGAGCCGCTGATGATGATCCATTACAACGACGAGGCGAAGCTCGAGCAGGCGCTCGACCACTTCAAGAACGCCTACCGGCTCGCGCCGAAGCGTCCGACGCCTCCGCCGCTCATCGTCGAGCGCGTGGCCTGATCCGGCCCCGCGCGACGCCCCATGGCGTCACGGCGCACCCAGCTTCTCCTCCTGACGGCCGTCGTGGCCGGAGGCTTGGCGTTGTTGGAGTTGTACTGGGTCCGCCTCGACCAGGCCGACACCGCGCCTCTCGCTTCGCTGCACGGCCAGCTGCGTGACGGCGGAACCTACCTGGCCTACGTGCCGGACAGCGTACCGGCCGGAAGGAAGGTGCCGCTGGTGTTCGCGCTTTCGCCCGGTGCCGATGCCGGCTCGATGATCCGCGTTTGGGCGCGGGTGGCGGAGACGCACGGCTGGCTCGTTGCCGCGTCGAAGGAATTCCGCAACGGCGTGGCGTGGGAGGTCCTCACTCCTCAGGTGATGGCGGAACTCGATGCGGTTGAGCGCGCCTACGCCGTGGATCGGGACCGGGTCGTTTTCACGGGGCTCTCCGGAGGTGCGATGGGATCGCTGGGCATCACCTATTATCACCCCGGGCGCATCCGGGCGCTCGTCCTGAACACCGGCAAGATGGAGGAAGCGTTCATGGACGCGAGATACCCCCGGGGAAAACTGGCGGTGTTCCTGGCGAGCCCGACCGATTTCCGCTACGGGGAAATGAAACGCGATCGGGCGTTCCTCGATGCGCGCGGCTGGACGACGACGTGGGTCGAGTTTGCCGGCGGGCACATCTTCGCGCCCCCGGTGGCTTATCAGGCGGCGGCGGACTGGCTGGAAAAGCACTGGTGAACCGCCTGCGGCGCCGCCCCGCGGAATTGCCCAGAAACGCCCCGGCCGCAACGCCGGGTTTTTTATTTACTGCCAGTAGCCGCGCACGAAGACGTAGCTGCCCGCCCGGTTTTCCCAGTGGGCGGCGATGTAGGTTTGGGCGTTCGGCGGGGGCAGCTCCCAATGCCCGGCGGCCCAGGCGTAGCCCGAGCCGTTGTAGTCCCAGTAGCCGGGGACCCACAGGGCGTTGGGGGAGGGCGACGGGGTCACGACGTCGGCGTTTGGCGGGGCCGGCGGCGCGGGTGGCGGCCCCGACTGCACCACCTGCGTGGTGGTGTAGTGAGTGGGACGCGGAGCCGGGGCTGTGCCGGGGTAGAGCGTGCCGTTCTGGTTATCGACGCTGTTGCCGATCGTGCCGCCCGCGATGGCGCCGGCGGTAGCGCCGATGAGCGCGCCGGCCGCGCCATTGTGCCCGGAGCTGTTGTTGCCAATGACCGCGCCGGCTATCGCGCCCAGGACGCCGCCGGTGACGGCGCCTTGCTGGGTGTTGGGGCCGGTGCCGACACATCCGGTCAGCAACGTGACGAGGGCGAGGGCGGGGATGAAGCGAAGGGTCGAATGCATCGGTGAGAGGAGGGGGAGAACTGACGGCCTTGGCTCAGTGATGACCGCCGTGACCACCGTTGTGACCGCCGCCATGGTAACCGCCATGGCCGTGATAGCCGTAATGGTCGCCCCAATAATAGCCAAAGCCGACGCTGAGGGCGACGGGCGCAACCCAGCCCCACGGATAGTAGGGATCGCTGTAATAGTACGGAGCGGTGCGATAGTAGACCGTCTCGGGCTGCTGATAGATCACCACCGGCGCCGGCGTGGTGCTGATCACCGTGGTGCCCTGCTGCACCGGCGCCGTGACCTGCACGGTGGCAGGAGCCTGAGCCAGGGTCGGGGCTTCTGGCGCCGGCGCACTGGTCGTGGCCGTCGCGACGCCGGGAAGAAGGTTGTAAACGACGGTGCTCAATTGGCCGCCGGATTTGTAGGTGACGGTGATCTGGTTGGCGGTCTGGTCGACCCGCTCAACGCCAAGACCCTGCGCCGCGGCGACATTCATCAGTTCCGGCACCGAGGGCAGTCGCGGCGCGTAGATGATCCGGCTGGGCGCCAGGCTGGCCGGCGCTTCCGCGACGGGTGCGGGTGCGGGCGTCTGGGCGCTGGCCCCAAGGGCGAGGCAACCGGCAGCGATGATGAAAGCAGGGAGAAGTTTTGTTCTCATGGGATGGTTGTGGATCACTATACTATGACTGCGGAAAAAGGCAGGAGGTTTCATCATTTTTCTCCTGCGCGCGTCAAGGGAAGGGAAAACCGCTGTTTCAGGCCAGATACGCCGTGATACCCCCGGCTTTCTTGCGGTAAAGCGCGGGCCATGTCGCCCAGGGGGCACCGGGGTTGGCGGGTGCCAACCGCTCGAAAAAGGCCGCGACGTCGAGGCACGCCGCGCGGTCTTCCTGCAGCAGGTTGGCGGCCGCGGCGCGATATGCTGCGTCCTGATGGCCGGTGCGCTCGGCGACGGCGTGGAGGGCGAAGTTCAGCCCGATCTCCCGGCCGGTGAGGGCCATGGACTCGAGGTAGAGCAGCTGGCGGCAGAGGTGTTCGCGCGCTGTGGGCGCGGCGGGTGAACCCGTCCACCAATAGCCAAAGCCGAGCGGCGCGTCGGCCGCGAGGTTCGCGGCGGCCCGCATCGCGGCGATCGCCCGGTGGTAGTGCGGGCTGGCTTCGGCCCACGTGGCCCCGACGTTGGCCAGCAGGTCGGCGAGGGTGCCGTGATTGTAGGGGGATGCGCCGTTCGGTTTCATCGCCTCGGGCCGGGTGTCGCCCGAGCCCAGCACTTTGCTCTCGGCGCGAAAAACCTCCGGCGTCGGGACGTACCCCCGGCCGCGGTACCAGCCCGGCCACTGCAGCGGCGACCAGGTGCAGGCCCGGGAAAGGATGGCATGGGCCTGCTCCAGGGCTTCCCACGCCGCGGCGACCTTGGCGCCAGCATCCGGTCCGAATTGCGCGCGGGCGAGGGTCCGGCCGGCGGCCACGGCATCGCCGGCCGGGTTGAGCATGAATTCGCGCAGGGCCATGGCATTGCACGGCAGGTCCGAATAGGCCGTGCCCCAGTGGTCGAAAAAACCGTCGGCCCCGAGCTCGTGCCAGCGCCGGAGCTTGGCCGCGATGCCGAGCGGAAAGTCCTGGATATCGCCGAGGCGGTGCACGGTGTCATCACCCCAGAAAAAATCATCGTAACCGATGAACGGCTGTTCGCGCTGCCGGGTGACGGCCCGCACCTCCCGCAGGAAATCATGCGTCTGGCGCTCGGGCTGCCAGCCGTCCTTCTCCGCGGCCAGGTAAACCCCGCAATGGGGCGGAAGCGCGCGCTGGTGGGCGAGGAAGGCGGCCGGATCCTGGTCCCACTTCCAGCCCGTGGTGAGCACCTCCAGGCCCGGGCGGATCGCGCGGCCCTCCGCGAGCAGGAATTTCAGGAAACGGTCGCGCTGGTCCAGCCGGCTGAGTCCCCGGCAGCGGGGACACGACTGCGGATCACAAAACTCGCCGCCCGAATCGAGGCCGAAGACGAACCAGGTGCCGACCTCGGGAAAGTCGGTGCAGAATTTCCGGATGAGTTCGCGGTAGTAGGCCTGCACCTTCTCGTGGCCGAAGCACAGCACGGTCCCCTCGTACGTGCCGCTGTCGCTCAGGACCTCCGCGGAAAATTTCCGCGAAAACGCCTGCCGCTCCGGCTCGGGCACCCACGGCCCGCCCTGGCACGGCAGCTCGGTCAGCCACAGGCATGGCTCCAGCCCGAACCGGGCGCACCCCTCGACCAGGAACCGCAGCCCCGCGCGCTGCTTCGCCACGACCGCCGGATCGACTCCGTGCGGGAAGACCTCGCTGGTGACATAGCCCTGGAGGTTGCGCAGCGGGCCGTTCCAGTCATGGCAGACCAGGCAATGGGAGGCGCCGAACCGGCTGAGGAAGCGGAGATCGTTGAGCGTGCCGGGCCAGCCCTCGAGCCGCTGGTGGAAGATGCGCCTGGCGAACGCAAACTCCCGCCACACGGCAATTCCGCCGGGCGCTCGCGGGGCGCGGACCAGCACGTCCTCCAGCTCAAAGACCGCCTGCAGCAAACCTCGCGGGCTGGCCGCCGCGAGGATCAGCGCCCCGCCGCGCTCAAGCACGGCAAAGGCATCCGAGCCCGGCGGGCCGCCGAGATCGATGGCCGCATGGTGGAGCAGCAAGGTGACCGGGGGCGATTCGCTTGCCACGACCAGATGAATGGTCTCGGGCGTAACGGCGGCCGGCGTCTCGCGCCGCAGGTCCGTCCAATCCGGCACGCCGAAAATCCGCGCCAGCTCCGCCGCCGCGGTCTGGTGGACCGGCGAGCGGCCTTGGCAAAAGATCGGGGTGGTGCGGGTGACGGGAAACATCCGGGCGAGCGGTGGAAAATCAGGGCGAGCCGGTCGTCCGGGCGAGGGTCTCCTCCATGAGGTAGACCTGAATCTCGCTGAGGTGCAGGCCGGACTGCTGCCGGACGGCCTCGGCCTGTTCGGCGGCGTCGAGAAAATGCTGGGCGGCGAGCGCGGCGTCACGGCGGCGGAGGTTCTCGCTCTGGACATGGATCTGTTTGCGCAGGTCGCTCACGACCGTCTCGCGGAGCTGGCCCTCGAGCGCGCGCGTGTAGGCCTCGACCCCGCCGTTCGGGGCGTAGAGCACGTGGAGGTTGGTTTCGAACAGCTGGGTGTAATCCGCGCCCGGGCCGTTCATCACGATCGGGCCGTTTTGCAGGTCGGTCGTCGTGAAGCCGGTGTTGTTCTGCTTGAAAGGCTGCATCTCAGGCTCGATCTCCACGCCCTCGACCGAGGGCATCCAGTGGCTGGCCCGCGAGAACCGCCGGTTGCCGTCCATGCTCGTGACGTACCGCAGGAAATCGATCGCGACCTCCGGGTGGCGGCTTTGCCGGGTGAGGTAGAAGGGCATCGCGGTCGTGATGCCGCCGACGGAGGGGAGGGGCAGCAGCGCGTAGCCGCCGAATTCGCGGTCCTCCGGGCCGGGCATGGGCAGGGCGAAGGCGCCGATGCGGAATGTGGCCTGCGCGCGCATGGTGGGGTAGTCCCACGTCCCGTTGGGAATCGACAGGGCCTCGCCGCGCAGGAACGCCCGCATCGCGCTGTCGCGGTTCAGCTGGAGGAACCCGGGGCTCATCTCGCGGCCGAACGCCTGCATGATGCGCAGCGCGGCCTGCAGCGGCGGGCTGCGGAGATCCCAGCGGCCCTCGAGCATGGCGCCGTAAAAGTCGAAGCCCGAGGCGGCGAAGCGCAGCTCATGGTCGTACTCGAGCAGCCAGCGCGAGAGGGCGGAGTTCACCAGGGTCGGCATCAGCCAGATGGTGTTGTCGTGCGCGCCGGCGATGTGGATCAAGCCGGGCCGGTAGGCGCGGACCATTTTCCCGAGTTCTATCCAGGACTGGAAATCCTTCGGCGGCTCGTCCCGGCCGGTGATGGCGACCAGCAGGTCGCGGTTGTAGAACATCTGCATCGTGTGCGCGCTCAGCCCGACCGCGTAATAGTTGCGGTACTGGTCGATGTAGGTCGCGCGGTTGCGCCCGCCGTCGATGAACGTCAGCCGCCACGGCACGCCCGCCAGCGGGGTGCCGGCGTTGTAGGGGTTCGGCTCGTTGATCCAGCGCGTGATCGCCTGGAAGTAGCGCGGCAGCTGGGACACCTGTGACGGGTCGGTGGAGTTGAAGCAGACGAGGTCGGGCACGTCGTCGCCGGCGAGCTGGGTCCGCAGCCACTGCGGGTAGACGTTGCCCGGCACGGCAAACTGCTCGACCCGCACCTCCGGGTGCAGCTCCATGTAGCGCCGCGCGATCAGGTCGAAGGCCTCGCGCATGCCCGACTCGAGCTGCCAGTGGACGAAGCGGATGACCACGGGCGGCCGGCCCGCGACCGGAGCCGGGGCCGGGCGGCCCAGATGAAAGACGTAGACGAGCGAGAACGCGTAGGCGGCGCCGAGCAGGGCGAAGGCGACGAGGACGGAGCGCTTGCGCCGGTTCATGGGGGAAAGCTCCCGTCGACGTGGGTCAGCGCGGCGTTGACCGTGTAGCAGCGGCGGTCCTTGGGATAATCCCGCAGGAACGCCGCATAGCTGGCGCGCGCGGTGGCCCGGTCCCCGGCCAAGTGGGCGAGGCGGCCGGTCTGCACCAGAATGTCGGGGCGGAGCGCATCGGCGGCATCCGTGGCCGCCAGCGCCGCCTGCAGGTGGCCGAGGGTGACCGGATCGTAAACCCGCCGGCTCATCCGCGCCTCGGCGATCACGAGGTGCAGGTCGCGTCGCGTGACGGCGTCCCGGGTCTGCGCCAGCAGCGGCTCGACCGCGGCGAACCGCGCCGCGGGGTTGCCGGCGCCGGGCAGGAGGGTGAGGCGGAGGATCGCGAGCTTGACCAGCGCGAGCCGGCACCAGGTGTCGTCGGCGCCGGTGGCGACCAGGGTTTCGTACTCGCGGGCGGCGGCGGGCAGGTCGGGGGCGATCGGGTGCAGCTGCTGCATCCGCCCGAGAAAGTAGCGCGCGGCGTGCGCGGCCTCGTCGTCGCCCTGTGCCAGCGCGGTGAAACGGCTCTGCGCCTCGGCCAGCGACGACGGCGTGACCGGGGGGCGGTTGATCAGCGCGATCGCGGCGCCGAGCCGGGCTTCGCGGCCGGCGCCCGTCCGCTCGAATTGGGCGCCGGCGTCCTCATACGATCCGATGGACAACGCCTGCCACGCATCGGTCAGCTGCGGCGCGGCGGCCGGTTGCGCCGCGGGCAGCGGCAGCGCGAGCCCGCCCCCGGCGCCGAGGGCGGCCAGCGCGATGCACCGGACAAGGATCATGCGGCACGGCACCCGGGCGGGCGCGACGGCCGCGGCGGCGCGGTTGGTGGGGGTGGGGCGCATGGCCGGGTGCGAGCAGACACGAGAATGCCGTGCCCGGACAAGCCCGGAGAGTGTTATTTCGCCAGTCGGCCCTGGTCCCCGGCCGCCGGTACGCGCGTTAGTTGGGAACCTTTCGTCGCGGGGGTACACGGTAACACCATGAACAACAGCCTGAGTTTAGTCCTCTCGATTCTCTGGTTTGTCCTTTGGATCGTGGCGATCGTTGACTGCGCGAAGAGTGACAACCCCAACAAGGTTGTCTGGATTGTCGCCATCATCCTGCTGCCGTTCCTCGGCTCGATTCTCTATTTCCTGTTCGGGCGCAAGAGCACCTGGGCGTGAGCGGGGGACCGTACGGGTCTGAGGGTAGGGCGCGTTATCCTTAACGCGCCGCGGCTGGCGGATCGACGTGAACGGCGCGTTAAGGATAATGCGCCCTACCTTCATCGTTCTCGACGCGGCGGGGCGGGGCGCTTTTGTTTCCGCCCATGAACACGCTCCGACTGACTGTCGCGTTGAGCCTGGCCCTGCCGGCATTGGCCGCCGCGGCGGCTGTGCACGGCGTGGTCTTTGACGACCGCAATGGCAACGGCCTCCGCGATTCCGGCGAGCCCGGCCTGGCCGGCGTGGCCGTGTCGGACGGCACCGCCCTGGTGCTGACCGACGCCGGTGGGCGCTACGAAATCGCGGCGGCCGACGGCGCGACGCTCTTCGTGGTCAAGCCCCGCGGCTGGCACCCGCCGGTCAGCGCGCAGAATCTGCCGCAGTTCTTCCGCCGCCCCGCGCCGGACGGGGCCGCGGTGGATTTTCCGCTCCTGGCCGGCGCGGAGCCCGACCGTTTTCGCGCCCTGCTATTTTCGGATCCGCAGCCGGCCACACCGCAGGAGGTGGGTTACCTCGAGCGCACGCTGGTGGATCCGCTGGCGGGGGCGCGCGGCTTTGCGTTTGGCGTGACGCTCGGCGACGTCGTCTTTGACCGGCACGACCTGTTTGCGCCGCTCAACGCCGCCATGGCCCGCATCGGCCTCCCGTGGTACAGCCTCATCGGCAACCACGACCTCGACCTCGGCGCGGGTGCCGACCCTGGGTCGGCCGCGAGCTTCGAGGCGGTCTACGGGCCGTCCACCTTCGCGTTTCACTACGGCCGCGTGCTGTTCATCGCGCTCAACAACGTTCGCTACCTCGGCGGGCCGCGCTACATCGGCGGCCTGCGCCCCGACCAACTGACGTTCCTGGAAAACCTGCTGCGCGTGACGCCGCGCGACGAACCCGTGGTGCTGATGATGCACATCCCCTGGTTCTATCCCAATCCCGCCAATGCCGAGACCTTCCGGGCCGCCGACCGGGCGCGGCTCTTCGCGCTGTTCCAGGACCGGCCGCATAATTTCTGGCTGTCCGGCCACACCCATTACCAGCGGCACGTGTTTTACGGCGCGGCCGACGGCTGGCACGGCGCGTCGCCGCTGCACGAGTACAACGTCGCGGCCGCCTGCGGCGGTTTCTGGGGCGGCCCGCCCGACGCCAGCGGCATCCCCATCGCCACGATGTGGGACGGCACGCCGCACGGTTATGCGGTGCTGAACGTGGACGGGGATAACATCAGCGCCGACTACCGCGCCGCCCGCGCGCCCGCGGATTACCAGATCGGCCTGCACGCGCCGCAGTCGGCGAAGGCCCGGCTCGGCTACGTCTCGTACTGGGCCAATGTCTTCAACGGCCACGAGGGCTGGACCATCGAGTCGCGGGTCGACCGCCGCGACTGGAGCCCGATGCGGCGGGTCATCGAGTGGGACCCGGCCTACGCGCAGGCCTACCTCGCGCAGGACACCATGGCGGTGCCGCTGCCGGGCAAGCGGCTGCCGGATCCGACCGTGTGCTATCACCTGTGGCGGGCCTACCTGCCCGGCGATCTCGCGGCCGGGAACCACACCATCGAGGTCCGCGCCACCGATCCGGCGGGGCAGGTGTTTTTGGCGTCGCGCGCCGTGACGGTCGTCGAGTAGACCCGTGCCGATGGCAGCCAAGGCATCCCGCCCCAAGCCGCGCAAAGCCGGCGTCAAGACCCTCGAGCAGGCCCAGGCGTTCGTGCGGGCGGTCGGCAAGTGCGCGATCTTTGCGGATAAGAAGCAGGACTTGCCGAACCTCTGGGACGCCGTCGACCTGCCGGAGAAAGCGCCGGGGGAAAAAGGCTGGGGCCAGAAAATCGGCGCGGTATGGAGCTGGAAGAATCTGCTCCCGGCGACCTATCCCGACGAGATCTTCTACGGCAAGGACAAGGGCGGCCGGGCCGTGCTCATGACGCTCGCGCACCTGGCGGAGGAGCATTACCCGAAATTTCACCGGCCGGTCGAGCAGTGCAGTGTGATGGCACGGAAGATCTACGCGCTGGTGAAGGTGGAGCCGATGACGACCACGGCGCTGCGGAATGCGGTCGCAGGCAAGGACAAGGCCCTGCGCGCCGCGTTTGCGAAGGCCTTGGTCGAGCTGCAGGTGACGCTGAACATCGTGCGCTCGAACGCGCCGGAGATCGAGGCCGACACCTGGCTGCGATTCGCGGAGCTCTATCCGAAAATCGGCGCATACGGCGTGGCACGGGTCTCCTGACCCGTGGATTCGGGCGCCGACAGATTGAGCGAGGCGCAAATCCTGCGGCGGAATCTTTTACACGGGTCGGGAGACCCGTGCCACAACTCATCAAAAGGATTGCGGGCCGGTCCGGGGTCCGGCTGAGTCCCCGGCAGTCGGAAATCCACCCCCTCGAGAATTCCCGCATGAACGCAACGCTGCCCCGCATCCTGGCCAAGGGCCACGAACTGGACCTTTCGGAACACACGTTTGGCGAATTGCGCCGCTCGGATGACGTGGCGGCGGACGCCGCCGCCCTGCGGCAGCGCTTCGCGGAGGACGGCTATCTGTACATCCCCGGCTTTTTTGCCCGGGCGGACGTCGTGGAGGCACGGCAGCACATCACCACGGTGCTCGCCCAAAAAGGCCTGCTGGACCCGGCCTGCCCGGCGATCGAAGGAGTGAAAAAGGAGGGCGCGGACCTGAGCTTCCTCGCGGACCCGCGGCCGACCGTGGACTTCATGAACTCCATCGCGCGGGCGAATCCCGCGATGCAGCGCCTGCTGTACTCGGGGAAGATCATCCGGCTGTTCGAGGGCTTCTTCGGCGAGAGCATCCGGCATTTCGACTTCACCTGGGTGCGCACGATGGGGAAGGGCTTCGGCACGGATCCCCACTGCGACAACGTTTACATGGGGCGCGGCAGCTCCCGGCTGTGCACCCTCTGGGTGCCGTACGGCGACATCACCTACGACATCGGCGGGCTGATGTTGCTCGAGGGCTCGCACCGGCAGGCGGAGCGGCTGAAGCACTATCTCAACCGCGACGTGGACACTTACTGCGAAAACCGCCCGGAGGCGAAACGGATCGAGGCGGGTGAGATTCCCTGGAAGTGGGGCGGCGTCCTCTCGAACAATCCCTACACCCTGCGCGCGCACCTCGGCGGCCGCTGGCTGACCGCGGAGTACCGGATGGGCGACATCCTGATCTTCGGCATGCGCACGGTGCATGCGAGCCTCGACAACCAGACGCACTTTTTTCGGTTCTCCACCGACACGCGGTACCAGCCGGCCTCGGAGCCGATCGACGGCCGCTGGATCGGTGAGAACCCGATCGGCCACGGCCTCGCGGCCAAGCGGTCGATGATCTGCTGAGCGGGACCCGCCCTCCAGGGCTTGATTCTTTCGTCCGGCCCAGAGGGCTGAACCAACTTACAGCGCCTTGTGCGAGCCGTCGCAGAACGGGCCGTTCTTCGAGTGCTTGCAGGCGCACCACGCCACGGTCTTGGCCTCGGTCAGCTCCGTCTTGTGCGGGGCGAAACCGGTGCCCTTGTGCGCGCCGTCGCAGAACGGCTGGTTCTTGGAATGGCCGCACGTGCACCACCAGTAGGTCCCGGCGGGCATGGCTTTGACGATGGGCGATTTCTGGGGGATGTTGGGTGTGGGCATAAGAGGGGAGGTTGAGGTTTGGGCGGAATGCGTGGGCCAGGGAAAGGCCGCTCCGGTTATTTTACGGCGGCCCAGACGCGCTGGACGTCGTCGTGATCCTCGAGCGCCTGGAGAAATTCGCCGACATCGGCGCGCGTGGCTTCGTCGAGTTCCGGGAAGGTCTTGGCGAGGTAGCCGATTTCACTGGTGATGACGGTCCAGCCGTTCTTCGCCAGCCAGACCGAGACGGCGTGCACGGCGGTGCGGTCGGTGATGAACCGCGCGCCGGTGCGGTTCTCGGGAATGTCGTCGTTCTGCTCGCGGGTGAGGGTCTCGACCTCGTTCGCCCCCGCCTCGATGGCGGCGGCCTCGCAGTCGATGGCGGAATCGGCGTGGTGCGCCTCGACGATGCCGACGTGCTCGAAGAGAAACTTGTTGCTGCCGGCATTGCCGAGCACGCCCCGGCGGAACAGCATCCGGATGTCCGGCGCGGTGCGCTGGTGGTTGTCGGTGTAGACCTCGACGATGACCGGCACCTTGTGCGGCGCGTAGCCCTCGAAGACAATGTGCTCGAGGCCGCTCTTGTCGCCGCCGCCGCCCGCGCCCTTGGCGATGGCGCGCTCGATCACGTCGCGCGTGACGCTCGCCTTGCGGGCCTTCTCGACCACGGCAAAGAGCCGGGCGTTGCCGGCGAGGTCCGGGCCGCCGAGCTTGGCGGCGACGGTGATTTCCTTGACCAGTTTGCCGACCGTCTGGCCCTTCTTGAGGTTGACGATAGCGCGTTTTGCGTGGAGCCACTGACGTCCCATAGACCGGCCAGTGTGCGCCCGCCCCGCCGGCGGGCAATGCCGAATCGCGCGGGATTCGAGGTGGACAAACCTGGCGGGGTTCCGACGATGCCGGGCGTCATGGACACCCTGAGCCACCTGTTTGCGCAGAACCAAGCCTGGGCGGACGCGATCCGGCGGCGCGACCCGCAGTTTTTCGAAAAACTCTCCCACCAGCAGAGCCCGGAATACCTGTGGATCGGCTGTTCCGACAGCCGGGTGCCGGCGAACGAGATCATCGGGCTGCTGCCCGGCGAAGTCTTCGTCCACCGCAACCTTGCCAACGTGGTCGCGCACACCGACCTGAACTGTCTTTCCGTGATCCAGTTCGCCGTGGATGTGCTGAAGGTGAAGCACATCATGGTGGTGGGGCACTACGGCTGCGGCGGTGTCCGGGCGGTGGTCCGTTGCGAGCGGGTGGGGCTGGCCGACAACTGGTTGCGCCACGTGCAGGACGTGCGGGAAAAACACGATGCCTGCCTCTGCCGGCTCGCGGGCGAGCCGCGGGCCGACCGGTTGAGCGAGCTCAATGTGATCGAGCAGGTGGCGAACGTCTGGCAGACCACCGTGGTGCGCGACGCCTGGACGCGGGGCCAGGAGCTGACCGTGCACGGCTGGATCTACGGGCTGCGCGACGGCCGGCTCCGCGACCTCAATTGCACGGCGGGCAACCCGGCGGAGGCCGCCGCGAACTACACGGCGGCGGTCGCGGCGGTCACCGTCTAGGCGTCACATCCTGCCGGCGAAGGCGAGCAGCTTCCTGCGGCGTTGACGTAACCCCGGCCGCCTGGCCTCAGGCCCGCCTATGGCACATCCCAGACGGGTCTCGTGCTTTGCACATCCCGCAGCAGTTTTTCCACGATTCGGCGCACATCGGCCGGCCTCAAGCTCCGGTTCACCATGGCCGTGCCCATCATCATATTGCCCTTCGTGGTGATATAAAAGAAATCCGGCTGGATGATGAAATTCTGCTTCAACAGTTCCTCGTGATTCAGGGACGGTCGGTTTTTCCCGAGGTTCACCGTCAGCCAGATGTAGTTCTTGCTGGTGCTGATTTCCGCCGCGATTGGAATTTCCAATTCGGTCGATTGGACCGTGAATTCAAATTTTCCCAAGTCCTTGTCGAGGTCTTTCAGGGTATAGCCCAGATCGGAGAACAGCTGCCTCAGGCCGGCTGTATCGAGCTGTTCGGTTTGGGCTGCCCCCATCGTCGGCCAGACCGCGGACCATAAAGCTGCGAGTATCAGCAAACGCCGCCATGAAGGTATCCATTCCATGGCAGCCGCATAGTGACGGCCGTCCCCTGGGACAAGTGAATTGCGCCGGACCCGCGGTGTGCGCACCGGCCAAGGAAAACGCGCGGCATGTGCCGCGGTCTGGAATCAATCCCCCGCCTCAGTCGCGGCCGAGATAGGTGCCGTCGGCGGTGCTGACCTTGATGATCTCGCCTTCCTTGATGAAGAGCGGGACCTGCACGATCAGGCCGGTCTCGAGCTTGGCGGGCTTCTGGACGTTGCTGGCGGTGTCGCCCTTGATGCCCTCGGAACTCTCGATGACCTTGAGCGCGACGGTGGAGGGCAGCTCGAGCGTGAGCGGCTTGTCGTCCACGAAGAGCACGTCCACCTTCCCGCCGGCGGTGAGGTAGTGCTTGCTGTCGCCGAGCAGCTCGGCGCTCAGCTCGATCTGGTCAAAGGTGTCGGGGTCGATGAAG
>CAIQKV010000055.1 GCA_903872505.1 uncultured Opitutia bacterium | reverse complement strand
TAGACGACGCAGCCGAGGCCCCGGATACGGGACCTCGGCAACGCCGAGTTAAACGGTTGAAGGACGGCTTACTCGATGATCTCGGTGATACGGCCGGCACCGATGGTGCGGCCGCCCTCGCGGATGGCGAAGCGCAGACCCTCTTCCATGGCGATCGGCGTGATGAGCTTGACCTCCATCACGGTGTTGTCGCCCGGCATGACCATCTCGACGCCCTTCGGCAGGTTGACGATACCGGTCACGTCCGTGGTCCGGAAGTAGAACTGCGGGCGGTAGCCGTTGAAGAACGGCGTGTGGCGGCCACCCTCGTCCTTCGAGAGGACGTAGATCTCGGCCTTGGCCTTCTTGTGCGGCGTGATCGACTTCGGGGCGGCCAGGACCTGGCCGCGCTCGATGCCGTCTTTTTCAATGCCGCGGAGGAGGATGCCGACGTTGTCGCCCGCCTGGCCGCTATCGAGCAGCTTGCGGAACATCTCGATGCCGGTCACGACGGTGGAGGAGGTGTCCTTGAGGCCGACGATCTCGACCGTGTCGTTCACCTTGACCTGGCCACGCTCGATACGGCCGGTGGCGACAGTGCCGCGGCCGGTGATCGAGAAGACGTCCTCGACGGACATCAGGAAGGGCTTGTCCAGCTCGCGGGCCGGCTCCGGGATGTCGGTGTCGATCGCGGTCATGAGCGCCGTGATGGCGGCGACGCCCTCGGGCTTGCCCTCGAGCGCGGCGGTGGCCGAGCCGCGGATGATCGTGGCGGTGTCGCCGGGGAACTGGTACTTGGTGAGCAGCTCGCGGATCTCCATCTCGACGAGGTCGAGGAGCTCCTTGTCGTCGATGAGGTCGACCTTGTTGAGGAACACCACGATCTTCGGCACGCCGACCTGGCGGGCGAGGAGGATGTGCTCGCGGGTCTGCGGCATCGGGCCGTCCGCGGCGGAAACGACGAGGATGGCGCCATCCATCTGGGCCGCGCCGGTGATCATGTTCTTGACGAAGTCCGCGTGGCCGGGGCAGTCGACGTGCGCATAATGGCGCAGGTCCGACTCATACTCCACGTGCGCAACCGAGATGGTCACGATCTTGGAGGCATCGCGCACGGTGCCGCCCTTCGCGATGTCCGCGTAGGACTTGATCTCAGCGAGACCTTTGCCCGCCTGGACCGCGAGGATCGCGGTGGTGAGCGTGGTTTTGCCGTGGTCAACATGGCCGATTGTGCCGACGTTGACGTGCGGTTTCTTGCGTTCGAATGTAGCTTTAGCCATGGGGAGTTTGATCGTTAACGGTTTAGACTGTGTTTTGACCTCGATTTTTACGTCGCGAAGTCGTGCGACGTTGACCTGGAGCCCAGAACCGGATTTGAACCGGCGACCTCCCCCTTACCAAGGGGGTGCTCTGCCAACTGAGCTATCTGGGCAGACCAAGGGAGGGTCAAAAAACGAAAAAGAGGGTAGAAAGTGCAGGCCGTAAAATGTACCGTCAACAGCAAACTTGCGCTTTCGCGGAAAAATCTACGGGCCAATGCAAACCCGATAGAAACCCGGGGCCAGTCGCTCACCGGCATGGAGGGTTTTCACGAGGTAATTTTGGAAGTAACCGTCCACCGCTGCCACATGCGAGCTTTCGATCAGGATCGGGGGGCCCACGAGGCCCATCGCATCCACCGCGAGGAGAAATTCCATCGGCTGCCAGGCCCCGCCCGGAGGCACCGCACCGGCAAGGGGTTGGGCCATCAGGCGCTGACCGTTGGCCGCTGACTGTATCTCGATATAGCCTTTTCTTTCAGCAAGTTGTGTAACAGGGCGATCCGACTGACCCACGCTCAAAAAGGACTGCCCGGCCCGGTCTGCGGCCAGGGCGTCCGCCGGCCGCGCCGGCAGGGCGACAGTCGCCGGAAACTGCAGTTTCAGCTCCGTTTCCGCAAAGGCCAGTTTCGCCGGATAACCCTGAAAAGACCCGCCCGGTTCGCGCTGGGTGTTGGCCGGCAGGGCATTCTGGCCCGCGTTCCATTCGGTGGGCAGGAAAAGCGGCGTCGGGTCGGTCAAAGCCGCCTCGTTCTTCCCCAGACTCACCAGCTTGACCCGGTCCGCCGGCGGCGGCACCGGCTTGATGGCCCCCACCCGCGGGCCCCCCGGCGCGCGGAACAACACCGCGAATGCGACCAGCACCACGAGCGCCCCGCCGGCGGCGAAGCTCCAGCGATGCTGCCTGCCTGCCGCGGTTTTCATCGCGCTCAGCGGCCCGGGGCCGGGTTCGCCGCCGGCTCCTCCGCGGCCACGATGACGGATTCGAAGCCCGCCTCCTTGGCCGCGCTCGCGATTTCATTCTGCACCGAGACCGGCACACCGGCGCTCATGCGCACCAGCAGCGAGGGATGCTTGTTCTGCTTCACCTCGGTCTTCAGCCACTCGCGCAGCTGCGGCATGCTCAGGAGGCCGTCGGCCAGGATCTGGCCGGAATTCTTGACGCTGATCGTGCTCGTCGTGGTCATGGCGCTGACCAGCGCCCCGCGCGTCACCGGCAGCTGGAAGTCCACGCCCAGCCCCGGCGCGAGCACGAAGCGGGACCCAAACACCAGGAAGAAAAGCGCGAGCGCGCCCACGTTCACATAGAAGAGCGCGTCAAAGCTCCGCGGCGCCGGCCGCAGCCGGGAGGCAAGGTCGAGCGGGCGCGTGATCATTTCTTCTCCCCCGCCCCGCCGGCGCCGGCCGGACCCGCGCCCTGGTACTCAGTCCGCAGGAACTTCATGATCTCGTTACCCGCCCATTCGACGTCGCGCACGATGGCGCGGACACGGCCGTTGAGAAAATGGTGCGCGAGGTGCGCCGGGATCGCGAGCATCAGGCCGCCCGCGGTGCAGAGCAGCGCCTGCCACATACCCTTGGCAAGGACGCTGGCCGTGGCGTAGTCCTTCTCGAACGCGACAAACGTCGCGACAAACCCCAGCACCGTGCCGAGCAGGCCGACCAGCGGGGCCACCTGCGCGATCGCGGCGATGCTGCCCAGCCGGCGCTCCAGCGCGGGCAGCTCGACGATGGCGGCCTCCTGCACGTGGAAGCGCATCACGTCGGCGCTGTCGTCCGCGTGCAGCAGCGCGGCCTTCACCACGGCGGCCACGGGGCCCGGCGTCTCCTCGCACACCGTCAGCGCCTCGACGATGCGGCGCTTCGCGAGGATGTTCTTGATGCCGCCGATGAAGGCGGTGGAGCGGATCTGCCCGCGGTGCAGGTAGAGCGTGCGCTCGATGCAGAGCATCAGGCACAGCAGGCCGAGCACGAGCAGCACCCACATGATCGGGCCGCCCTTGGCGAAGAGGCTGAAATCGAAGACGGACATCGGTGGCGGGAGTTAGACCGGGTTCAGCCCGGGGCGTAAACCTGAAAGCATGCCGCCGGCGCGCTCACGGCCTGGCCTCCGGCAGGTTGAAGCGCGCGAGCCGCGCGCGGGCGAGTTCCTGGCCGGGGGCCAGCCGCGCCCGCAGGATGAGCAGCCAGGCCTCCTTGGCCTGCTCGAGCTTCTCCTGCTGTTCATAGAGCGTGCCGAGCTCGAGTAGCGTGCGCGCCATCCAATAGCGGCCCTTCGCCCCGAGCTGCGCCGCCACCGCGGGATCCTTGACCAGAAACTCGTGCACCACGTCCTTCCACCATACTTCCTCCGCCCGCGCCGGGTCGCCCCGCCGCGCATGGAGGTTGCCGAGGTTGAAGCCCGCCTCGACGCGCACGTCCAGCGGCGCATCCACGCGGTCGCGCAGGTGCTCGAACAGGACGATGGCCCGCTCGCCCTGCGCCGGGTCGCTGGCGGACTGCGCATTGTGGCACTCCGCGAGCGCGAGCTGCGCGAGGATCACGTCCTTGTGCGCGGCGTAGTTGTTGACCAGCGACTCGTAGACCTGCTGCGCCTGGGGAAACTGGTTCAGCTTCCGCAGCAGGTCGCCCTGCTTGAGCCGCGCGTAGAAGACGAGGTCGCTCGCCGGGTATTTCTTCACCAAGTCCTCGATCAGCCGGTTGGCCTCGGCAAAATTCGCGTCCTGCCCGCGGCGCTCCGCTTGCAGCGCCGCTTGGTACAGCGCCAAGGGCGCGTAGGTGTTGTTCGGGAACTCATCCGCCAGCCGCGTCAGGAGCTGCTGCGCCTCCACCGTCTTGTCCTGCTTCGCGTAGTGCTCCGCCTCGTCAAAATACGAACGGACCGCCGCGTCGGACCGTGGGTAATCCGTCCGCAGCTTCTTCAACAGGTCCAGCGCGTCCGCCTCGCGCCCGAGCTCAAAGCTCGCCTCACCCTTCAGCAGCGCGCCCGTGCTTTCCATTTCGCTTCTCAATTCCGGGGTGACGCCTTCCAGCGCCGCGGGCAAAGCATCCACCAGCTTCAACGTCTGTCCCGCGAGCTCGGCCTTGGCCGCCGGCGTTTTCTGTTGCTGCGCCGCTTCGAGCGACAGCCGCGCCTGCAGCCAGGCCATCCGCGCCCGGAGCTCGGGCGGGAGCTGGCCGGGCAGGAGCCCCGGCGCGGTGAGCAGCCGGTTGACGCGGTCATAGGCTTCCTTGGTCTGGTCGTGCGTCTGCAGGCTCCGGGCCAGGTTCCACTCGGCCTGCCACCGGTTCACCGCGTCGAACGACGGGTCCTTCGCCAGCTCGTCCAGCACTGTCTGCGCCGTGTCGAGCGAGCCGGCGTCGATCTCGGCGAGCACCCGCTGAAACATCAGGTTGCCCGCCGGCACCCCGGCCGGCGGCTCGTGCAACGTGGCGGCGTAGGCATCGGCCGCGCTGCGGAAATCGCGGGCCCGGAACCACGCCTCGGCGACGAGCACCCTCAGCTGCGCGCGCTCCGGGCCCGCCGGCAGCTCCGCCCGGGCCTTGTCCGCGTTGTCCGCCGCCGTGCGGTAGCGGAGCTGGGCCCACGCCGAGCCGGTGAGCACCCCGAGCGCGTGGGCCTTGAGCGGCGAACCCGGATACTTCTGCAGCAGCGTGTTGGCGTCATCCTCCGCCTGGACGTAGTTCTTGTCCGCCAGCGACAGCTCGGCGCGGAACAGCAGCAGGTCCTCGAGGATGGGATGCGGCGCCGGCAGCGCGATGAGCCCGTCCAGTTTCTTGCGAAAATCCGCCCGGGCCGGCTCGCGGTCCGCCGCCCGGGCGAGCAGCTGGAGCGCGACGCGCTGCTTGTCGCGGTCGGACCCGTCTCGCAGCAGTTCGCCGAGGGCGCCGCGGCCCGCGGTTTCGTCCGCGCCCGCGATCAGGCCGAGGATCAGCCGGGTGCTGTCGAGTTCCTCCCTCTCCTCCGCAGGCATCGTGAAAAGCTGCCGCTGCAGCAGGGCGACCGCCTCGCCCTTCCGGCCGAGCGCGTCGAGCATGGCGGCATACGTGCGGGCGATCCCGTAGCTGATCTTGCGGCCCTGGAACTGCTCCAGGTTCTTCCGCTGGGTCTCCGCCTCGGCCTCGGTGACCGGTCCGAGCCGCAGCCGGGCCTGCTCCCGGGCCAGCACGAAGCGGGCGCGGGCCAGGTTGGTCGGCGCGGCCGCCTCCGCCTGCTGGTAAAGTTCCTTCGCGCGGTTCACGTCGTTCGCGGCGTCCGCCAGCTGGCCCTGCAGGTAGAGCCACCATGCCCGGTCACCCGCCGCCGTTTCGCCATCCTTGATCGCCGTCAGTTCGGCCCGGACCACGTCGAGCTTCTGCTGCGACATCGCGGCAAGCGCGGCGCGCAGGTGCCAGGCTGGACCCCGCATGCCGATGAAACCCTGCAAAACCCGTTCCGCCTCCGCGGCCTGCCCGTCATCCAGCAGCGCCGTGGCCAGCCCGAGGGTCAGGCGGCTGCGGTCGCCGGCCGGCGCGGCCAGCAACCCGCGGTACAGCGCCGCCGCCGCCGTCGGAAAGCCCATCTCCTCCGCGCGTTCGGCCGCCGCCAGCGCCAGGGCGCTCTCGCCCGGCGAGGCCGCCCGGACCGGCGGCACCAGCGGGACGGGCGCGTTCAGCGGCGCCTGCGCGCGCAGGATGGCGGCCGTGGCCAGCAGCAGGACGGGATGAATTCGGAAGCGCATGCGTGCGGCGTCAGGTTGCTCGGCCCCATGGAAACAATCAACCGCGTTGTAATCAGTTCCTTCTGGCGCGCCGCGGTTCCCTGGCCACAATCCTTTTCGTTACTTTTGCTCACCCTCAACCCTCCCCACCATGAGTATCGCACTCGTCATCCTCGGCGTCCTCGCCGCCCTCATCGTTGTCCTCGGCCTCTGGGTCACGGGCATCTATAACTCCCTCGTCTCCCTCCGGAACCGCTTCAAGAACGCGTTCGCCCAGATCGACGTCCAGCTCAAGCGCCGCTACGACCTCATCCCGAACCTCGTCGAGGTCGCCAAGGGCTACATGAAGCATGAGAGCACGACGCTCGAGGCCGTCATCAAGGCCCGCAACATCGCCCTCGCCGCCTCCCAGTCCGCCGCCGCCAACCCCGCCGACGCCAACGCCATGAAGGGCCTCGTCTCCGCCGAGACGGGCTTGAGCGGCGCCCTCTCGCGCCTGATGGTCGTCTCCGAGCAGTATCCCGACCTCAAGGCCAACCAGAACATGATGCAGCTGACCGAGGAAATGACCTCCACGGAAAACAAGGTCTCCTTCGCCCGCCAGGCCTACAACGACAGCGTCATGTCCTACAACACGACCCGCGAGACGTTCCCCAACGTGGTTTTCGCCGGCATGTTCGGCTTCCTGCCCGCCGAGCTCTTCAAGATCGACGACCCCGCCGAGCGCAACGCGCCCAAGGTCAGCTTCACCTGAGCCGGCCCCGCCGCCCTCCGCCCCGTGCATAACACCACCGGCTTCACGCTCACCGGGTTCCGCATCACGCGCGAACTCGGCACCGTGCGCGGCATCGTCGTCCGCTCCCGCTCCGTCATCGGCAACTTCGGCGCGAGCATCCAGACCCTGTTCGGCGGCGACATCACCCTGTACACCGAGCTCTGCGAGCGCGCCCGCCAGGACGCCTACGAGCGCCTCTGCCAGCACGCGGCGGCCCTCGGCGCCAACGCCATCCTCGGCCTGCGCTATGACGCGACCGAGATCTCGCCCGGTGTGACCGAGGTGCTCTGCTACGGGACCGCCGCCCAGGTCACGCCGGCATAATTTCCGGCGCCCACGCCGGCCCCCGCCCCCGCCATGGATTTCTTCGAAGCCCAGGCCCGCGCCAAGCGGCGCACCTCGCGACTCGTCTGGCTCTTCGCCTTCGCCGTGGTGGGCACGGTGGTCGGCGGCTATTTCGCGTCGATCTTCCTGCTCGCCAATCTCTCCGGCAGTGCGTCGAGGCACCGCCACTACGCCGAGTACGCGTCTGACGCCGGACAGCCGGTTCCGCTGTGGCAGCCGCAGGTTTTCCTCTCGGTCACCACCTGCACCCTGCTCGTCGTCGGCTTCGCCTCGCTGTTCAAGTGGCGCGAGTTTTCCGCCGGCGGCTCCGCCGTGGCCGAGAGCGTCGGCGGCCGGCGCGTCGACCCGCACACCACCGACCTGCGCGAGCGCAAGCTCCTCAACGTCGTCGAGGAAATGTCCATCGCCTCGGGCATCCCCCCGCCCGCGGTCTACCTGCTCGATGACGAGCCCGCCATCAACGCCTTCGCCGCCGGCCTCACCACCAGCGACGCCGTCGTGGCCGTCACCCGCGGCGCCCTCGACAAGCTCACCCGCGACGAACTGCAGGGCGTCATCGGCCACGAGTTCAGCCACATCCTCAACGGCGACATGAAGCTCAACCTCAAGTTGAGCGCCCTGATCTTCGGCATCCTCGTCATCGGCCTGGCTGGCCGCGGCATCCTCTGGGGCCTGACGCGCGGCCGGGTGCGCGGCGGCAAGAACGCCGGCGGGGCCATCCTCGCCATCGCCGCCATCGGCCTCACGCTGCTGATCCTCGGCTACATCGGCTATTTCTTCGGCAAGCTCATCCAGGCCGCCGTCTCGCGCCAGCGCGAATTCCTCGCCGACGCCTCCGCGGTGCAGTTCACCCGCAACCCGGACGGCCTGACCGGCGCGCTGAAAAAGATCGGCGGCTACGCCCTCGGCTCCTCGCTCGACACCCACAAGGCCTCCGCCATCGGCCACTTCTTTTTCGGCCAGGCCTTCCAGTCCGACTTCGGCGGGCTCTGGGCCACGCACCCGCCGCTCCCCGAGCGCATCCGCGCCATCGACCCGCGGTTCGACGGCCAGATGTTCAACCCGCCCGAGGTCGTCGACGTTGCCCATGAATCCTTCGTGGCCGCCGGCCTGACCCGGGGGACGATCACCCCGCCCAAGCCCAAAATCCCCAACCCGCCTTCCCTCGCCCCCATCGCCATCATGGCCACGATCGGGACGCTCACGCCCGCCACCCTCGCCCACGCCGAGACGCTCCTCGGCGCCGTCCCGCCGCGGCTGCGCGACGCCGCCCGCTCGCCCACCGAGGCCACCGTCCTGCTCTATGCCCTCCTCCTGGACGGCGACGCCGCCCTGCGCGAACGCCAGCATGCCGTCATCGCCCGCCAGGCCGGCGCCGACGCGCTCCGCGTCCTCGGCGAGTTCGAGCCCGCCCTCCGCGCCCTCGGCCCGGAGCACAAGCTCCCGCTGCTGCAGCTCGCGCTGCCCGCCCTGCGCAACCTGCCGCCCGCCGCGCTCGCGCCGTTCCTCGACACGCTCGACGGCCTCGTCCACGCCGACGGCCGGGTTTCCACCTTCGAGTTCGCGCTGCAGAAGCTCCTCACCCGCTCGCTCGCGCTGGGCGAAAAACCCGGCGCCGCCGTCGTGCAGGTCTACTCGTTCAACGCCGTCGTGGACGAGATCAACGTCGTGCTCTCCGCGCTCGCCCACACCGCGAGCAACGTGGGCCTCGACCCCGCCGCCGCCTTTGCCGCCGGGGCGGAGCAGTTGAAGCTGCTCGACGGCAAGCTCGCGCTGCTGGAGCCCGCCGCCTGTGACTTCGTCCGGCTCGACGCCGCCCTCGACAAGCTCGCCACCGCCAGCCTCCCGATCAAGCAGCGCACGCTCTTCGCCGCCGCCCATGTCGTCGGCGCCGACGGCACCATCCTCATCGCCGAGGCCGAGCTGCTCCGCGCCATCGCCGCCGCTCTCGACTGCCCGATGCCTCCGCTCGCCGCCGCCGCTTGAATTGCTAGTCAGCAATGCAAGAAATCACCCTCAGGTCGCGAACAGGGCCGATCGAAAATGCCATTTACTTGATTTTCTTTGTAGGGTCATTGGGTGTGTCGATCTACGGACTATTAAGAAATAATTTGTCGGCTTCGTTCTCTGCTTTGATTGCCGTGGCGATCTTCCGCGCTTGGCGTTCTGCGCAAGGAAACAAGCAGGTAGGAATCGATCAATACGGAGTCACTGTTCGAACCTCCCATTTGGACGTTACTGTCATTCCTTGGCCGGAAATAGAGGCAATTGCTGTCACCGACGTGGGGGCGTATACGGGTCGCGGTTATTATTCATACCGGGGACAATACTTGGGCATTCGTCTCACTCCTCGGAGTAACCTAAAGGACACCGAGGAGTGTTCTGAAAATCGTCGGCTGTGCGCATACGATATTTTGCTCTCTGATTCGTTTGGAATGTCACTGAAGGAAATGGAGACGCTCGTGCTAAACGCACAGCGAAGTGCTCGAGGTAGCTAGATTCCGTCGCGATTTTATCGCGACTGCTAGAATTCAAAACGCAGTTGCGCGAATTGAGATTCGTCGTCGTCCTGTTGGCGCGTCCCATGCCCGCCCTTCCCGCCCACTCACAACCCGCCCGCCGGCGCGCGTCCGGCCGTGACGATCTCGCCTGGTGGCGCGAGGCCCGTTTCGGCCTCTTCATCCACTGGGGCCTCTATGCGATTCCCGCCGGGGTCTGGCGCGGCCAGCGCGTGCCGTACATCGGCGAGTGGCTGATGTTTCGCGAAAAGATCCCCGTCGCCACGTACGCCCAGCTCGCCGCGCGCTTCCACCCGCGCCACTGGGATCCCGCCGCCGTCGTCCGCCTCGCCCGCGAGGCCGGCATGGGCTATCTCGTCGTCACCACGAAGCACCACGACGGCTTCGCAATGTACCACTCGACCATCAACCCGTACAATGTCGTCGACGCCACGCCGTGGCACCACGACCCGGTCGCCGACCTCGCCCGCGAGTGCCGCCGGCAGGGCGTGCGCCTGTGCTTCTACTATTCGCAGGACCTCGACTGGCACCACCCCGACGGCGCATGGAACGAGTGGGATTACGCCAAGGAAAAGAAAAATCCCGACCGCTACCTGCGTGAGAAAGTCCTGCCGCAGCTCACCGAGCTGCTGACGCGCTACGGCCCGGTCGGCATGATCTGGTTCGACACGCCGCTCACGCTCACGCGCGCCCAGAGCGCGTCCATCCGGCGTCACGTGAAGCGCCTCCAGCCGCGCTGCCTCGTCTCCGGCCGCATCGGCCACGGGCTCGGCGACTACAGCCTGCCGCGCGACAATTTCCTGCCGCCCGGCCGGCTCGAGGGCGACTGGGAGGTGTGCGCCACGCTCAATCACACCTGGGGCTTCAAAAAACACGACCACGCGTGGAAGTCCGCCGCCAACCTCATCACCACGCTCGTCGACCTCACCAGCAAGGGACCGAACTACCTGCTCAACATCGGGCCCGACGCCGACGGCCGCGTGCCCGCCCCCAGCGTCCAGCGCCTCCGCGCGGTCGGCGCGTGGCTGCGCACCAACGGCGCCGCGATCCATGGCGCCTCGCCCAGCCCGTTCCGCTACGAGTTTCCCTGGGGCCGCATCACCACCAAGGGCCGCACGCTTTATTTTCATTTCTTTGCGAAGCCACCGCGCCTGTTCCACCTCCACGGCCTGCGCACCCGCGTCACCACCGTGGCCGCGCTGGCGTCGCCGCGGAAGCAATTCTCCTTCCGCCAGTCGGCCGCGCCCGCCACCGGCACGCCCGTCCTCACCCTCGACCTCGCCGGGCTGCGCGTCACGCCACCGGTGACGGTCATCGCGGTGCAACTTGCCGCCGCGCCGGACGTCGAGCCGCTCACCCTGCAGCAACCCGACCGCCGCATCACCCTCATCGGGCCGCTCGCCCGCGTCGGCACCGGCGCGAAAAAGGCCGCCATGCGCGTCGGCGGCAACGGCCTCACGGAAAACTGGCGCAACTCGCGCGACTGGCTCGAGTGGCGCTTCACTGTTCTCCGTCCGGGGACCTACGACGTCACCGTGGTCACGACGCATCAGCACCTGGAACCGTGGAGCGGCGGCCACACCCTGCGCCTCGAGTGCGCCGGCCGCACGATCCGCCGCATCACCAAGCGCGACGCGCTCTTGCCCGGCCTGCGCTCCGTCTATTATCCGCAGATCGCCACGCGCTTCGGCCGGCTCGCGTTCGACCGCGCCGGCACCTTCATCCTCCGCCTCCGCGCGGACCGGCTCAACCTTGCGCGGAAAAACAAGACCCTGTTCTCCGACGGCGGCATCCAGTTCTCGGAAATCCGGCTGACCCCCGCCCGGTAACGCGGACGTCGCCGGAGGCATTCGCGCTGCCATCGCCGCAGTCGATGGGGCGTATCGGGATTATCGATTAACGCGGGCGCGGCGCACGGGGTTATGCTGTGCACCTGACCATATGATCTTTTGCGCCCTGACACTTGCCCTTCTAGTTTTGCTCGTGGCCGTTGACTCAGTTGAGCACGACCGACACGATGCTTCGCCGTGAGCGCAACTGGTCCCGGAAGCTCGCCATCACGCCGCCGGCAATTGCTGGTGCTGGCGTGCGCGGCCTGCCTGCTCACCGGCTGCGTCACCTCGGACAAGTACAAGCTGGCGAAGAAGGACACACCACCCGCCACAATGTTGACTTGGACCGTCTCGACTCCGCCGGCCGAGCTGACCTTGGAAACCTTGATCGTGATCAAGGGTCCGGGCTCGTGGAAATACGACGCCCGCTGGGACGAATACATGGTCAAAGTCACGAATCACGGCGCCTCGCCGCTGCGGATCGATTCCGCTTCACTCGTCGACGTGCTGGGCGAGCTGCAGTTCCCCGGCGATGATCCGTGGAAGCTCGAAAAGCTCAGCTACACGAACTGGGACAAATATGGCAAGGCAGGCGTCACCCTGCTCGCCGGTTATGGCATTGCGGGTGTCTATGCCACGGCCGCGCTCTACGTCGGCCTTAGCGGGTCTGTCGCCGCGGCGGATGCGATGATCCTCGCCCTGCCCGTGCTCCTGGTGGCCGATGTGGCGGGCGTCGCGATTATCGACCACAATCGCAAGGAACAGGTGCAGCAGGAATTCGCCAGGCGGCGACTCGCGCTGCCGTTCACGGTCGCGCCCGGCGCAACCGCACGGGGCAGCCTCTTCTTCCCCATGACCCCCGGCCCGCAACGGCTCACGCTGAAGGGCAAGGTGGGTGACGCCCCGCTCGAGATCGTGCTCGAACTCAAGCCGCTCGCCGGCCTGCACCTGAAGCCCGGGGAAGCGAAGTAGGCTCCGCCCCCGCGTCAAAGCGTTTGCCTCCCGCCCGCCGCCGCGTTGATGCTGGGCCATGCTCCTGGCCCTCGCGCTCTACCTCGCCGCCTACGCGCTCTGCCTCGGCGGGCTCTGGCTCGGCCGCACCAACCGCCGCCGCGAGCGCCCGCCGGTCGCGCCGCGGCTCCTCCGCGGGCCCGGCGAGTCGCTCCGCTGGCGGCTCCAGCGGCTCGACGACGCCCTCCTGCTCCACGCGTTCGGCGCCGCCTTCCTGCCGATGGGCGTCTTCGTCGGCGGCCTCATGCTAGCGCTCAACGTGCCCGTCACCGAGCGCGACCCGGTGATGTTCGCCGCCTTCGGGCTGTTTGTCGTCACGCTCTATTTCTCGGGCCGCTGGATGCTGGAAAAATTCACCCTGCGCCGCGACTGCCACCTCGGCCTGCTCGGCGAAAAGATCGTGGCCGAGGCGATCGCGCCGCTCACCGTCGACGGCTGCCGGATTTTCCACGACGTGCCCGCCGCCGGCTTCAACCTCGACCACGTCATCGTCGGCCCGACCGGCGTCTTCGCCATCGAGACCAAGACCCGCCGCGCGGGCCGCGCCCTGCCCAACCGCCGCCCGGACGAGATCACCTTCGACGGCGCCCAGCTGATCTTCCCGTGGGGCGAGGACAATTTCGGGATTGACCAGGCCCGCCACCGCGCGGCGTGGCTCGCCACCTGGCTGCGCGACACCGCCGGCGAGCCCGTCCTGCCCATGCCCGTGCTCACCTTCCCCGGCTGGAATGTCACCACCGCCGCCGCCGGCGCGGATGTGGCGGTCGTCTCGCCCAGCGCCATCCCCGGCCTCGTGCGCAACCGCCCCGCCCTGCTCTCCGCCGCCCAGGTCGACCACATCGCCCGCCAGCTGGAAACCCTCTGCCGCGACGTGGAGTTTTGAAGCCTCGGAACCGGAGAATGTGGAACTCTGGAACGCTGGAATCGGCTCACTGCAATCTGTTCTTTTCCCGCGTTCCTGAGTTCCAGATAAAACTGGCTTGGCTCAGTGTGACCGATCCGGTTTGCGCGCCACCAGCACGAGACGCTGCCACCACCAGACGGTCTTTCCGTCCTCCTCGCCGAGCCGCATGAATTCCCGTACCGCCGGCATCGCCGTGCGGATCGCCTCACGGACCTTGGCGCGATTCTCCGGCGACGTCGCCGCCGCGGTAAAATACCATTCCAAATCCGGCTGCTTCATCGGTTGCAATTCGCTGTGCACGAGCATCAGGCCCGCCGTGGCGCACCAGCGCTGCCATGTGCCCTCGCTCCAGATTCGGTGATGACTCGGGTCGCGCCACTTCTCGACGTCATGGAGCCACGCCTCCACTTCCGGGTGGCCATCCGCGATGCTCGGATCGATCAGCAAAAAATATCCCCCGGGCTTCAGGACCCGCGCCGCCTCGCGCACAAAACCCTCCGGATTGCTGAAATGGTGTGGCGCCACGCGACAGCTCACCAAGTCGAACTCCCCGGCACTGAACGGGATCGCCTCCGCCGGAAACTGCCGTGTCGCCACGTGCAACCCGCGCTCCGCGCCCAACTTCGCCGCCCGCTCCAGCATGTTGGCCGACAGATCACCGAGCATCACGTCGCAGCCGCGCGCTGCCAGCAGCAACCCCGTGTGTCCGCCGCCCGTCGCGACGTCCAGCGCCCGCCAGCCCGGCCGGAGCGGGATGTGTTTCAACGCACTTTCCACGTCCGCCGTCTGCTCGAGGACGTGTCCCTTGCCGTAGTGCTGGCTCTGCTTGTCGAACTGCGCCGCGGAGGCTGCCTGGATCGGGTCGAGTTTCATCGGGAATTTTCGCGCAACGTGGCGCGCGGCTTCCGAAACGCAAGACCCGGGGTTGAAACCGGGCCGCACCCGGCTCACGTTGCCCGCGTGACCCTCGCCGAAAAACAGCAGCAGCTGGTCGACGACCTCGCCATCATCGAGGACCCGCAGGAGCGGCTCGGCGCCGTGGTGGACCGCGCCAAGCGTCTCGCGCCGCTGCCCGAGTCCGATCGCACCGAGTCCCACCGCGAGCACGGCTGCATCTCCCAGGTCTGGGTCGTCGGCGCACTCCGCGACGGCCGCTGCCAGTTTCGCTGCGACGCCGACGGGCCGCTGGTGAAGGGCCTCGTGGCTTTCCTGTGCGAGTTCTTCAGCGGCGCCACGCCCGCCGAGATCGCCGCCAGCAACGCCGACCCGCTCGAGGCCGTCGGCCTGATGCGCAACCTCTCGCCCACCCGCCACAACGGCCTCGCCGCCGTCCGCGCCCGCATCCGCGAGCTGGCCGCGGCCATGGACCAATGAACCTCTACGACGCCCACAACCACCTGCAGGACGCCTGGCTCGCGCCGCACTACCCGCAGGTCTTCGCCGATCTGGCCGCCGTCGGCGTCCGCCGCGCCGTCGTCAACGGCTCCAGCGAGGCCGACTGGCCCGACGTCGCCGCGCTCGCCGCCGCGCACCCCGTCGTGCTCCCGAGCTACGGCGTGCACCCGTGGGACGCCGGCAACCGCTCTCCCGCCTGGCAGAAAAACCTGCTCGCCCGGCTCGATGCCGACCCGCGCGCCGCCGTCGGCGAGATCGGCCTCGACCGCTGGATGACCGACCGCGCGAAGCCCGACGACCCCCGCCTCGCCGGCCTGCGCATCGCGCCGATCGCGGAGCAAACCGAGGTCTTCCTCTGGCAGCTCGGCGTCGCCGCCGACCGCAACCTGCCTGCGTCCATCCATTGCCTCGACGCGTGGGGCCTGCTCCACGACACGCTCCGCGCCGCACCACGCCCGGCCCGCGGCTTCCTCCTCCACTGCTACAGCGGTCCCGCGGAGATGGTCGCCGGCTTCGCCAAGCTCGGCGCGTATTTTTCCTTCAACGCCTGCTTCACCGACGCCCGCCAGGCCCGCCTGCGCGCGGTCTATGCCGCCGTGCCCGCCGACCGGCTGCTCGTCGAGACTGATGCGCCGTCGATCCGGGCGCCGGCCGCGCTCGAGCTTTTCACCCTGCCACCCGCCGCCGACGGTGCGCATGTGAACCACCCGGCCAACCTCGCCGCCACCTACGCCGCCCTCGCGGAATGGCGCGGTGTGGCGCTCGAGGCCCTCGCCGCCCAGGTGGAGGGGAATTTCCTCCGCCTCTTCGGAAAGTAGGGCGGGGACTTCGACCCGCCCTCAGAACGTCTCAAGGCGGGTCAAAGACCCCGCCCTACTCGGCAATTTCCCGCACCACCTCGCCGGCGGCGACGAGCCCGAACGCGCCCGTGACGAACACCGCCGAGCCAAACCCGCTCTCGCAGTCCATCGCCAGGTTGCTCCCCGGCTCCGGCACCGCCGCGCACGTGCCGTCCGCCCACGGGTAGATGGGCGGCTCCGTGGACCACACGCAGCGCACGTCGAACTTCATCTTCCCCTTCGTCGTGCCGTGCGTGAACCCGTGGTCGCGCCGCAGCTTCTTCCGCACCTGGCGCAGCAGCTCGTCGCTGAACGCGTCGCCGAGGTCGCCGGCCTGGATCTGCGTCGCGTCGCGCTTGCCGCCCGCCACGCCCACCGTCAGCACCCGCCGGCCGCGCGCCCGGGCCGACGCGATCAGCAGCGCCTTGTTCGACATGCGGTCGATCGCGTCCACCACGTAGTCGAACGGCGCCGCCAGCAGCCGGTCCGCCGACGCCGCCGTGAAAAACTCCTGCACCGTCGTGACGCGGCACGCCGGGTTGATCGCCGCCACGCGCTCGGCCAGCACCGCGACCTTCGGCCGCCCGATCTGCCCGTCGAGCGCCGGCAGCTGCCGGTTGACGTTGGTCACGCACACGTCGTCGAGGTCCACCAGCGTCAGCGCGCCGATCCCGCTGCGGGCCAGCGCCTCGACCGTCCACGAGCCCACGCCCCCGACGCCAACGACGCACACATGCGCGGCCGCCAGCCGCGGCAGCGCCGCCGCGCCGAACAGCCGGCCGATGCCGCCGAAGCGCTGGAGATAGTCGTCGTTCACGCCGGCACTCGTAGCCGGCACCGCGCGCGGCGCCATCCCAAATTTAACGCCGCGCCCCCATTGTCATCGCGAGTCCGGCCGCCGCCGGACGTGGCGATCCATTCGGATGGATTGCTTCGTCGCCCGCACCCGGGCTTCTCGCAATGACCACCTGACCCCGCGGTCCGCATTTCTTGTTATTAGCATGCGCAGCGTGCGGGCATCCGTTCCGTGATGAATGCCGGCGGCGGGGGTTTCCGGCTTCTGGCCGCGTCCGCCGGCCGCTACGCTCCATGACAAGCAAGGGCCCGCACCGGGCCACTCCAACCATCACTGCCATGAACCAGAAACCAGATCTCCACGGGAAACGCGGCGCCGACCTGCTCCACGATCCCCTGCTCAACAAGGGCACCGCCTTCACCGAGGCGGAGCGCGACGCCCTCGGCCTGCGCGGCCTCGTGCCGCCCCACGTCGCCACCCTGGAGGCCCAGGTCGCCCGCGTGCTGGAGACCTGCCGCCGCAAGCCCACCGACCTCGAGAAATACATCTACCTCGTCTCGCTGCAGGAGCGGAACGAGACGCTGTTCTACCGCCTCGTCACCGACCACGTCGCCGAGATGATGCCCCTCATCTACACGCCCACCGTCGGTCTGGCCTGCCAGCGCTACGCCCTGATCTTCCGCCGCCCGCGCGGCCTCTTCCTCAGCCTGCGTTACCGCGGCAGCCTGAAGCAGGTGCTCCAGAACTGGCCCCACCGCGACGTGCGCATGATCGTCGTCACCGACGGCGAGCGCATCCTCGGCCTCGGCGACCTCGGCTCCAACGGCATGGGCATCCCCGTCGGCAAGCTCTCGCTCTACACCGCCTGCGCCGGCGTCGCCCCCGACCAGTGCCTGCCCGTCATGCTCGACGTCGGCACCGACAACGCCGCCTTCCTCAAGGACCCGCACTACATCGGCACCGCCCGGCCCCGCGAACGCGGCCCGGCCTACGACGCGCTCATCGCGGAGTTCGTCGACGCCGTGCAGGAGGTCTTTCCCCGCGCCTGCATCCAGTTCGAGGACTTCGGCAATTCCAACGCCTTCCGGCTCCTCCGCCAATACCGGGACAAGCTTTGCACGTTCAACGACGACATCCAGGGCACCGCCGCCGTCACGCTCGCCGGCATCTACTCGGCCCTGCGGCTCACGAAGGGCAAGCTCGCCGACCAGCGCTTCCTCTTCCTCGGCGCCGGCGAGGCCGGCATCGGCATCGGCGAACTCATCGTCGAGGCCCTCAAGTCCGAGGGCATCGCCGAAAAGGCCGCCCGCCGCCAGTGCTGGTACGTGGACTCGAAGGGACTCGTCGTCGCGAGTCGCACGGATCTCGCCGAGCACAAAAAGCTCTTCGCGCACGACCAGCCCGGCTGCACCACGCTGCTCGAGGCGGTCGAGGCGCTCAAGCCCACCATGCTCATCGGCGTGTCCGGCATGCCCGCGACCTTCACCGAGCCCATCGTGCGCCTGATGGGAAAGCTAAATACCAACCCGGTCATCTTCGCGCTCTCCAACCCGACCTCGAAGGCGGAGTGCACCGCGGAGCAGGCCTACACCTGGACCGACGGCCGCGCCGTCTTCGCCAGCGGCAGCCCGTTCCCGGACTGCACGCTCAACGGCCGGACGTTCAAGCCCGGCCAGGGCAACAATTCCTACATCTTCCCGGGCGTCGGCCTCGGCGTCATCGTCAGCCAGTCGCGCCGCGTGACCGACGAGATGTTCTTCGTCGCCGCCAAGGTGCTCGCCAGCCTCGTGACCGAGCAGGACCTCGCCACCGGCCGGATCTTCCCCGAGTTGCAGCGCATCCGCGAAGTTTCCGCCGCCATCGCCGTCGCCGTGGCCAAGGTCGCCTACGCGCGCAAGCTCACGCCCAAGCCCTGCCCCGACGATCTCCCCGCCCGCGTCCAGGCCGAGATGTACGACCCGACCTACCGCAGCTACGTCTGAGATTTTCTGGCTGAAAGCTTCGCTCGATTGCAGTTCATGCAATTGCTGCCTCGCCTGCGTTGATTGATGTGTTACCTGTGACGACAGGCATGAAAGCATTCGCGACACTTCTTCTATTTGGTGTGTGGCTTTCAACAGCCACGTTCGTCGGCGCGACAGAACTCCAACCAATCCCGAAGCCGGTGATGATCGAGAGGCTTTCAAAGCTCGTGGAGACGTCGGAGGTTGTCGCCGTTGTTTCCGTTTCCAATGAACCGACCAGAATCCGACTGGAAGTTACTGATCTTCTTTTGTCCCGGCACGGTAATGTCTCCAAAGGCAGTGTGGCGGAGAAGGAGCGCGGCCAGCCGAATGACGGTGCGCATCCCAGCTTTCGAGCATTAGCATTTTTCCCGAAGTACCCTCTCAAGATTGAAGATTCCGCAATCTATCCATTACATGCTGACAGACTTCAGGCTAGCCCTGCTGTCTCCCTCGATGACGTGAAGACGTTAATCGCCAAGAAGAATGGCTGATCAGGTATCGGAACTTATCTCTCAGTCTTCGCGCACTATCAGGTGGTCATAACCTGAAAGCTGGCTCGCCACGCGCTCAGTCTTTCCCGAACAAGCGGTTGACGGCCTCGATCGCCAGCCGGTTGCGCTGCTCGCCGTTGCCGCGAATTTCGACGAAGGGGAAACCGCGTTTCTCCAGCGCGTCGCGCCAGAGCTGACGGCCCGTGGACCGGCTGGCGGCGTCGGGAAAGCAGCGCTGGGGGTCGGGCACGAAGGGGATGTCGGTGTCGCAGAGCAGCCAGAGCGCGACGCCCTGTGCGCGCTGCTCGGCCTCCGCCCGCACCCACGGCGGACACTCGCCGGGAAACAGCACGTCGTCCCAAATCGTGCAGGTCAGCAGGTCCGTGTCCAAAAACACCGCGCGCTTCGCCTGCGCCGCCGCGTGCTCCTCGTTCGCCATCTGCCCGAGCGCGATGGTGCCGAGGTCGGCCGCCGTGATCTTGCCCGCTTTCAGCTCCCAGAATTCGCGCACAAACTCCGGCGACCACGGTTCTGCAAAATGCGTTGCCAGCGCCTGCGCCAGCGTGGTCTTGCCCGTGGACTCCGTCCCGAAGATGACGATGCGCTGGGGGTGAGTCGCACTCATGAAGTTGAAAAGCACCGATCGCCAGGACGCGCTGTCTTTCCCTGTCTTGTCATTGCGAGCCCGACGCAGGAGGGCGTGGCAATCCATCTGTTCCATCGGCCCGATGCTCCGGGCCCAATAGAAATGTCGGATGGATTGCTTCGTCGCTGTGCTCCTCGCAATGACAGTCGGGAGACCAGGGTTTGGGAACGGACTCCAGTCCGCCCGTGTTGCATCATCTCAGGCATGGGCCGCGGTTCCTTTCATCGCTCGGTTCCACTCCCGCCAGCCGACCAGCGCCAGCCCGAGATACACGGCGTATAAAAACGACGTGAAGGCCAGCTCGGCGCTCCAATACGACGCGATCGCCACGAGGTTGACCACCACCCAGAGCGGCCAGTTCTCGATGTTCTTCCGCACCTGCAGCAGCTGCGCCGCCACGCTGAACGCCGCGATGAACGCGTCGCGCCACGGCATCGCCGCGTGCATCCACGGTCCGATCGTCAGCGCCCAGCCCACCGTGGCCGCGGACGCCGCCAGCAGCGTGATGACGCGGCCGCGCGCCGACAGCCGCGTAACCGGCAGCTCCGGCGCCGCGCCGCGGTCCCGCACCCAGTGCCGCCAGCCCCACGCCAGCATCGCGAAATAGAAGATCTGCAGCGTGGCGTCCGCCGGGAAGTGCGTCCGGTAAAACAGCACGCCCTGCACCGTCACCGCCGCCAGTCCGACCGGGAACGCCCACAGGCTGCGCCGGATCATCAGCCACACGCCGACCACGCCCAGCGCGAGATTCGCCTGGTCGAGGGGCTCCGCCGTGGTGAAGCCCGCCCAGATGTTGCGCAGGATCTCGGGCATCGCGTCAGGCGGTCTCGGCGACGTACGCCTCCATCGCCTCGCGGGTGATGGCGTGGCGGGCGCCGCAGCGCGGGCACCGGATCTCGAGCTTGGGCTCGTCGCCAAACAGTTCGTCCGGGTCCTGCCGCATCGTGGGGGCCAGCACCTCCATCATGCGCGGCTGGTTGCAGCCGCAGTGCCAGCGCACGATCCGCCGCTCCAGCAGCGCCAGCGTCTCGGTGGTCTTGAGGTCCGCCACCTGCTCCGCGGTCAGCGCGCGCAGCCACGCGAGGTCGCAGTCGGGATGCTCCGTGACCAGCGCGAACTCCTCCTCGCCCAGCTGGAAAAACCGCCCGAGGCGCTGCTCGCTCTGCTTGTAGAACTCCTCCACCGCCACCAGCGGATCGCCGCCGGTGAAGGCCACCGCGCTGCGCCGCTTCGGCTGCGCGCCGCGGACGACGTCGGCGTAAAACAGGTTCTCCGGCAGCTCCTTCACGTTCTCCTCGAACACCCGGCCGGCCACCGCGCCGGTCGAGTTGTCGCCCGTGAGAAACAGATTCATCGGCGGCTGCTGGAAATTGATCGTCCACGCCGTCAGCTCGTTCCACGGCCGGGAGGCGCAGTGCAGGACGAAGGCCGCCAGCGCGCGCTTGAACCGCGCGTCGGCCTCGGGCGACGGCTGCATCCGCTGGGCGCCGAGGTGCAGGTAGTAGTCCACGAACAGGTCGCTGAAATCGGCGCGCGCCACGAGCGCATGGCGGCTGCGCACAAAATGGGTGCGCACCTCCAGGCCGGTGTCGGCATGGTTCGGCGGTGTGTTCTCGGGCATGGCCCACACCATCACGGCGAACGGCCCGTTGTAAAGGCGGCCGCGGGTTTTGGGCAGGTGGTGATTTTGTCGGGCGGGGTCGCTGATCTCACCTGTCATTGTAGCCACGAGCGTGAGCGAGTGGGGCCACATCTCATCCACTCGCTCACGCTCGTGGCTACAAGGCAACCCGCCCTACCCTCCCTCACTTCGCCGCCGGCAGGTGCGCCTTCAGCTTGCCAACCTTCGGCGCGATCACGAAACGGCAGTAGCCGGCGTCGGGATTCTTCGCGAAATAGTCCTGATGATACCCTTCCGCCGGCCAGAACTTGGTCAGCGGCACGATCTCGGTCGTGATCGGATCACGGAAAACCTTCTGCGCCTCGGCGCGCGATTGCTCGGCGGCGGCCTTCTGCGCCGCGTCCGCGTAGAGGATGATCGAGCGGTACTGCGGGCCTTGGTCGCCGCCCTGGCCGCCGACCTGCGTCGGGTTGTGCACGGCCCAGAAATAATCGATCACCGTGGCGAGCGACACGACCGCGGGGTCGAAGTCGATCTTCACGACCTCGGCGTGCCCGGTGGCGTGCGCGCAGACCTCCTCGTAGGTCGGGTTGCGCTCGGTGCCGCCCGCGTAGCCGCAGGTGACGTGGGTCACGCCGGGCAGCAGCTTGTAGGCGGCGTCGGTGCACCAGAAGCAGCCACCGCCGAGGACGATGGATTCGGTCTTGGCGGGGGAAGGATTGGCAGCGGTCATGGTGGAGAAGGAAAAGCCGAAGGCGGCGAGCAGCAAGGCGAGGCGTTTCATGCGGGTGAGAGCAAGGGTGATGAGAATTATTCCCGCCGCAAGTGCGCCTTCCCGAAACGCAGGGGCGCAGTCTGGATGCGCCCAAACCTCAGCCCGTGAAAGAACCCAAAGGGCGACGGCGGAATCGGCTCGAATCAGCGGGCATTGCCATTCCATTCTGCCTCACTGCCATGCCCGCCGCCTCCCCCGCCGCCGCTGCCCCGCAACTGCCGTTTTTCTGGCACCCCGACCACAAGCTAGGCGAGCAGGACTACCACGTCGCGTTTCGCGGCGAATTCGAGCTGCCGGCCGGGGGCGAGGTGTCGTTCCGCCTGTTCGGCGCCTCCTGGTTCACCGGCTGGATCGACGGGCGCTATTTCTGCGAGGGCCCGGCGCGTTTCCCCGCGGCCTTCCCGGAGTATCAGACCTACGTCGAAAAACTGGGCGCCGGCCGCCACGTGCTGGCGATCCAGGTCCATCACCTCGGCGCGCCCACGCGCAGCATCATGACCATCGACCCGTTCCTCGGCTGCACCGCGCACGCCGGGGGCCGCGAGCTGCCCATCCGCTGGAAATGCCACCGCCTCGCGGGCTACACCCCGGCCGTGCGCATGATCAACTTCACCCTCGGCTTCATCGAGTGGCACGACACCCGGCAGGACCCCGAGTGGAAGCCCGCCGACTTCGACGACCGCGCGTGGACCGCGCCCGTGACCGTGACGCGCCTGCTGGGACCGCTGAAGCCTCTGCTGAGCCGCAACACCCACGCCCTCCCCCACGACATCAAGCTCATCGCGAGTGGCGAATTCGTCGAGCGGTTCGGCTACGACCGCGACGACCCGGCGGCCCGCTTTTTTCTGCGGGACCGCGCGCCCGCGTCCCAGCCACCCCAGGGCATCTGGCGCCGCTACGACCTCGGCCGCGTGCGGCTCATGCGCCCGCGCTTCGAGCTCGATCTCCCCGCCGGCACCGTCGTCGAGTTCGCCTACTCCGAATTTCTCGTCGAGGGCCGCGTGAATCCGTGGATCTCCCTCTCCACGAGTCCCTCCTGCAACCTCGACCACTACGTCGCGCGCGGCGGACGCCAGGAGTTCTTCCCCCTCACGCCGCGCGGCGGGCGGTTCATCGAACTGCACATCCAGGCGCCGGCCAGCGCGGTGCAATTCCACCGCGAGGGCGTCCTGGAGCGTGTCTACTACGACGCAGCCGCGGGCGCGCTCAACACGGGCGACGCCCTGCTGGACCAGGTCTGGTCGGTCGGCGTCGAGACGCACCGCGCCTGCGCCGAGGACGCGCTGACCGACTGCCCCACCCGCGAGCGCGCGCAGTGGGCGGGCGATGTCGTCACCGTCGGCATGGACATCGCCGCCGTGGCATTCTCCGACCTGCGCATGTGCCGCCGCGGCCTCGTGCAATGCGCGCAATGCGCCCGCGAGGACGGCTTGGTGGCGGGCCTTTGCCCCGGCGAATGCGGCTACCTCACCACCTACGCCGCCCAGTGGATCACGGCCTGCCTGCATTACTGGGAGCTGACCGGCGACCGCGACCTGCTCGTGGAGATGCTCGCCCACGCCGAGGGCAACATCGGCGCCTTCGAGAAGAACCTCACGCCCGATGGCCTCAAGGACGACATGGGCTGGGGCTTCGTGGATTGGGGCTACGTGCGCAACCCCGGCCCGAGCGACATGGCGGTCAACCTGCACGTGCTCGCCGCCATCCGCGACATGGCCCGCTGGTGCACCGCGCTCGGCCACACCGATCGCGCCGCGAAGCACCAGGCGCTCGCCGACCGCCTCGGCGCGATCATCGCACGCTATATTGCCGGGGAGTTCGCCGCCGGCGGCGACGTCTGGTCGCGCATCGGGTACCACCGCGCGGCGCTGGGGCTGCGCCTGGACTGCTTCGACGCGACGCAGGCGAAAGCCGGCCGCGCCTTCCTGAAGGAGCACATGCTGCGCTGCTTCCCGAACAACCCCGCCGCGCCGCGGCTCAGCGATCCCGCCGCCAACAACCCGCAGCTCATCACGCCCTACTTCGGGCATTTCGCGCTGCCGGAGCTGATCGAGCACGGCGACATGGACTTCGTACTCGGCCAGTATCGCACCTGCTGGGGCTGGTCGCTCGGCGACGGCCGCACCACGTGGCTCGAGGTCTTCGACACGCGCTGGAGCCACTGCCACCAGTGGGCCGGCTGCCCGACCTGGCAGCTCACGCGCGCCCTCCTCGGCCTCCGCCCGCGCTTCGACGTCGGCGCAATGAACTTCGACGTCTCCCTCGCCACCGGCTCGCTGACCAAGGTTTCCGGGCTCGTCCCTGTCGCCGGCACGAGCCACGTCATCAAGGTTGCCTGGACCAAGGACGCCGCCGGCCTGCATTACACGCTCGAGACGCCCGTCCCGCTCGTGCTGCACCTCGACGCCCGCCTCACCGGCGGCCAGCCGCAGACCGTCAAAGTCGACCGCACGTTCGGTGCCACGTGGGCTCTTGACGCATGCGTCTGAGGTAGGGCGGGGTCTTTGACCCGCCCGCTCCGAACAAAGGTCGGGTCAAAGACCCGCCCTACTTCAATCCTTCGCGGTGAAAAATCCGCTCCTCACCGCGCCAGTTTCCGGTACTTGATCCGGTGGGGCTGGTCGGCCTCCTTGCCCTTGCGGCGGCGGAGATCCTCCTGGTAGCTGGAAAAATTCCCGTTGAACCAGTGCACGTAGCTGTCGCCCTCGAACGCGAGGATGTGCGTCGCCACGCGGTCGAGGAACCAGCGGTCGTGCGACACGACCACGGCGCAGCCGGCGAAATTCTCCAGCCCCTCCTCCAGCGCGCGGATCGAGTTCACGTCGAGGTCGTTCGTCGGTTCGTCGAGCAGGATCAGGTTGGCGCCGCTCTTGAGCAGCCGAGCGAGGTGCACGCGGTTGCGTTCGCCGCCGGAAAGGATGCCGACCTTCTTGCTCTGGTCCGGCCCGGTGAACCCGAACTGCGCGCAATAGGCGCGGCTGTTGATCTCGCGGCCGCCGAGCTTCATGATCTCCTCCCCGCCGCTGATCGCCTGCCAGATGCTTTCCTGGTCGGGCAGCGAGTCGCGCGACTGGTCGACGTGCGCGATCTTGACCGTCTCGCCCACCCGCAACGCGCCGCCAGTGGGCTTTTCCGCGCCGATGATGAGGCGGAACAGGGTGGTCTTGCCCGCGCCGTTGGGGCCGATCACGCCCACGATGCCGCCGGGCGGCAGCGAGAAGTTCACGTTCTCGAACAGCAGGTTGTCGCCGTACGCCATCGTGAGGTCCTTCGCCTCGACCACCAGCGCGCCCAGCCGCGGGCCGGGCGGGATCATCAGCTCGAACTCCCGCTCCTTCTCCGCGACGTTCTGCTTCAGCATCGTCTCGTAGGCGGTGATGCGTGCCTGGGACTTCGCGACGCGCGCCTTGGCGGACTGGCGGATCCACGCGAGCTCGCGCGCCATCGCCTTCTGCCGGCGGTCCTCCGTGCGCTGCTCCACGCCGAGCCGCGCCTGCTTCTGCTCGAGCCAGGAGGAGTAGTTGCCCTTCCACGGGATGCCGTGGCCGTACGCCAGCTCGAGGATCCATTGGGCGACATTGTCCAAAAAGTAGCGGTCGTGCGTCACGGCGATCACGGTGCCCTCGTAACGCGCGAGGTGCTGCTCGAGCCACTGGACGCTCTCCGCGTCGAGGTGGTTGGTCGGCTCGTCGAGCAGGAGGATGGAGGGTTTTTGCAGGAGCAGCCGCGCCAGCGCCACGCGGCGCCGTTCGCCGCCGGAGAGTTTCTCCACCGGCTGGTCGGGGGGCGGGCAGCGCAGGGCGTCCATCGCCATCTCGACCTGTGGGGCGACATCCCAGGCGCCGAGGTGATCGATCTTCTCCTGCAGCTCACCCTGCCGCGCGGTGATGGCGTCCCGCGCCGCGTCGTCGGCCGCGGTGCCGAGCTCGTCCCAGGTCGCATCGTAGGCCGAAGTGAGGTCGGTGAGGTGCTTCACGCCCTCCTCGACGCAGGCGCGCACGGTCGCGCCGGGCGTGAGGTGCGGCTCCTGCTCCAGCAGGCCGACGGGATAGCCCGGCTCAAAGTGGATGCGGCCGTCGATGTCGGTGTCGCGCCCGGCGAGGATGCGCAGGAGGGTGGACTTGCCGGAACCGTTGAGCCCGAGCACGCCGATCTTGGCGCCGTAGTAAAACGACAGCGAGATGTCGCGGAGGATCTCCTTGCGCTCGATTTTTTTCGAGACGCCCAGCATGGAGAAGATGATCTTCGGCTCGTCGGGTTTGGCCATCGCCCCACTCAAACGCGCCCTTGACGCGCCGCAAGCCCCGCGGCTTCGTTTCCCGCGTGAATTTCCGTCGCGCCACCCCTGCCGACGCCCCGGGCATCGCCGCGGTCCACGTTGCGTCGTGGCAGGTCGCCTATCGCGGCCTGTTTCCCGACGCCGTGCTGGACACGCTATCCGTCGCCGAGCGCGAGGCCATGTGGACGCCCCGCCTTGCAGGCAGCAACCCCGACATCTGGGTTAGCGAGGAAAGCGGGCGCGTGACGGGCTTCATCTCGCTGCTGCCCTCCCGCGACGCGGACGTGCCGCCCCCGTGGTTCGCCGAGATTTCCGCCTTGTACGTCCATCCCGACGTCTGGGGCCAGGGCCATGGGCGCGCGCTCGTCGAGGCCGTGCTCGCGCACCTCCGCCAGACGCCCACCGAGTCCGTGATCGTCTGGGCGCTCACCGGCAACCTCGGCGCCCGGCATTTCTACGAGCGGCTCGGCTTCGCCCGCGACGACGCGAGCCGGGACATCACGCTGTTCAACATCACCCAGCCCGAGGTGCGCTTCCGCCACAACCTGCGCTGACATCCCGGACCGTTTGTCATCTAATAGATGACAAACGGTCCGGGCAGTTTTCGCTTCCCATGAAATTCGGGCCCGGTTTGGCTCGCCCCGGATGAAACCCCTCACCCGCCCCGCCCTGATCGCCGCCGTGCGCGGCGCGCTCGAGCCCCGGCCGTCCGTGCACTGCCTGTGGGAGGGCGGCTCGACCTGCTTCGCGCGCGCCGACCAGTGGAGCGACGTCGACCTGCAGTGCGAGGTGGACGACGACCAGGTTGCCGCCACGTTCGCCGCGGTGGAGGAGGCGCTGCGGGCCGTGGCGGTGATTGACCTTTGCTTCGCCGTGCCCGAGCCGGCGTGGCACGGGCACAGCCAGCGTTTCTACCGCTTCGCCAACGCCGAGCCCTGGCTGCAGCTCGACTTCTGCGTGATGAAGCGCAGTTCCGCGAACAAGTTCAACGAGCCGGACGTCCACGGCCCGGCGGGCGTGCTCTTCGACCGCTCGGGGCTCTTTGGGAAAAACGTGGTGCGCACCGACCGCGAGGCGTTCGAATCCAAGCTGCGCGCGCGGCTCGAGGCGCTGCGCGTGCGGTTCGCCCTGTTCCAGGTGCTGGTGGAAAAGGAAACGTGGCGCGGCAACGCGATCGACGCCCATTATTTCTACCAGAGCCTCACGCTCGGGCCGCTCGTCGAGCTGCTGCGGATCCGGCATGATCCGATCCGGCACAACTGGGGCAACCGCTACCTGCACCGCACCCTGCCCCGCCCCGAGGCGGAACGGCTGCAGCGGCTGATGTATGTCGCGACGCCGGCGGAAATCCCGGCGAAGCGCACCGAGGCTGCTGCGTGGTTCGACGCGCTCTTCGCCGAACTCACCGCCCGGCCGCGGCTCATCCCGCCCGCGTCGCCGCCGGTTTCGGATTGATGCGCGCGTCAATTCCGCCGGAGTGGGGTCCGGCAATTGCGCCAAATTACTCAATGGCGGTCCCCGCCTCGACTCGCACCCAATCCATGAACTCCTCGCCCCTTCGCCACCTCACTGTTGTCGCCTCGTCCGTGATCTGCCTGCTACTGCTGCCGGCCTGCTCCACTTCCACCTCGGTGGAAAACGAGACGACGGCGGAAGGCGTGACCCGGCTCAGTTTCAAGAAGATCGTGGCCATCGTCCCCGCCCGCGACCCCAAGGTGCGACGCAAGGCCGAGGATGAGTTCAAGGCCAAGTTGACCCGGATCGAGGTGATTCCCAGCTACACCCTCCTCCCCGCGGAAACCGACCTCAAGGACCTCGCCAAAGTCCGGGCCGCGGTCGCGGCGTCCGGGGCCGATGGCGTCGCCGTCCTGCGGCCGACGTCGTACCACACCGAGAACAATACGGTGCGCGAGGGTCCCACGCGCAATGTGACCGCCGTCACTTCCTTTGGCTCGTACTACGGCGGCTTCTATTCCGGTGAGTACAGCGTGAAGGAGTATTCCTACAAGGAAAACGACTCGGTGCGGTCTTCCAAAGTCCTGCTGATCGAAGCCAAGCTGTTCGAGTTTCCCAGCGAGCGCCAGGTCTGGACGGCCCGGGTCGTCAGCAACGACCCTTCCCACCCGAAGCAGGTCATCAGTGACGCCGTTGACGCCATCCGCGCCGTCCTGGTGCGGGACAATCTCATCCCGGACCACAGCGGCTCGGCCAAGTAGGCCTTCGCGCGGGAACATCGCCGGGCTGATGCGCTGCGCGCTCGCCGCGCGGACGCGGCTCATCCCGCCCGCGTCGCCGCCTCGAGCCGCGCCAGGTACGCCAGCGCCTCGCCGCGGTCCGCCCCGCACATTTCCTCCGTCGGCCGCAGGCCCGCGCAGAACGCAGGCCGCTCGGGCCGGCCGAACAAGGCGCAGCGCAAATCGTCCATCAGCTGCACGCATGGGATCCCGGCGGGCTTGCCGTGTGGCATGCCGGGAATCGGCGAGGTGATCGAGGGCGCGATGCAGCACGCGCCGCAGCCGGGGCGGCAGTCCATGCTATTGCAGGCTGAGGAACACGCGCGGCCCCTTGTTCTGCTTCGCCGGACCGGTGGCCGACGAGAGGAACAGGCGGTCCACCGCGATGTGCCCGTCGGTGACGAGGCGGTCCCGCACGCGCAGGGCACGGGCCGCGGCCAGGGCGCGGAGATCGTTGTCGTCCACCACCATCGTCTCCGCCAACCGGCCGGTCATTTCCTCCAGCGGCAGGCCCGTGGCGGCCGCGGCCGCCACCGCCTGCTCGCGCTCGGCGGCGAGGCGGAGGCTTTCCTCCTTGGCGGCGTGTGCGGCGCGCTGTTTCTTGAACGTGATCGTATCGAGCACACTGTGGAAAAATCCGGGCGGCGGCGGGGGCGGCGGCGCGGCCACGGCCGGCGCGGGTGGCAGCGGCGTGCCGAACTTCGTGCCCGGGGGGAACTTCGCGTTGAAGAGCTGCTTGACCATCGCGGCGTGCTCCGCGTCGGCAATGACGAGCTGCTCCGGCGGCGGGATGTTCGGGTTGGTGGCGCGCTGCGTCTCCCAGATCTGCCGGCGCACCAAATCCGCCAGCTTCGCGCGCTTCAGCGCATAGGTGTCGGCCGCGGCATCATAGCCGCCCTCGAGGCCCAGGTTCAGCCCGGGCCGGTTCGTCAGCGCCTTCACGATGGTGTCCAGCTTCGGCAGCTCCGCGGGCAGAAGTTGGGTGCCGCCCGGGGCAAATTCCTGGAACGCCAGCTCCTCGCCCCCGCCGCCGAACATCGAGCCGAGCAGCGAAAACGGCGAGGTCGCCGCCTTGGTGAGGAGGTTGACGAGCACACGTATCACGACCTTGCCATAGCGGAAATTCGGGTCGTCCAGGCTGCCCTGCACTGGCAGGTCGATGACGATTTTGCCGTCGGTGTCCTTCAGCAGCGCCACGCCCAGCCGCACGGGCAGGCCGGTCGCGTCCGGGCTGTGCGTCGCCGCGCCAAAAGTGAACTGGTTCAAGGTGACGACGGTGGCCGAATCGAGCTTCCGGTCCGCGAGGAGGATCTTCGCATCCACGACGAGCTGGCCGCGCGCGAGCTCGTAGCCGGCGTACTTGCCGGTGTAGGGACTGAGCGGCTGCAGGTCCACGTGCTTGAAGCTGACCTTGAGGTCGACGGACTTGACGGCGCCGAGCGGGTCGAGCTGGCCGCTGATTGCCACCGGCCCGGAGCCGCCGACCACACCCTGCAGATCCACGGTGGCGCGCGCGACATTTTCCGAGGACAAACCCTGCACGCTGCCGCCGAATTGGGTGATGGCCATCCGGACGTTGGGCTCGACGGAGCGGTCGGTGAAGCTGAAATCGCCCCCTTCGATGAGGACGCGGCCGATCTCGACCTTGGGCAGCGTGGCGGCCACCGCCGTGGCCACGGGCTTGGCGGGCTTTCTGACGCCAAGCAGATTGACGGACTGGTCGGCGTTGACGACGGCGCGGACATAGGGCCCGGTGACCCCGAACACGGCCAGCGAGGCCGAGAGTTGGGGCGACGTGGCGACCTTGAGCCCCTCGACCGTCATCGTGGCGAAACCCGCCAGCTCCTCGTTGTGCGCGCTGTCCACCAGCCCGAAATTCTCCATCCGGATGCCGCCGGCCAGCGTCAAGTCGGGCGAACCGCCGGCCATGGCCAGATGCACCGTGTTCGAGGTGGAAAACCGGCCCTGCGTGATGCGGGCGTTGGCGAACTGCTCCAGGTAGGGACTGAGCGGCCGGATCTCCAGCAGGACCACGTCGGTCTTCAGGTCGGCCTCCAGCGATGGCTGCAACTTCACGCTGCCGCCGACCTGTACCGTGCCGCCGGGCGCCCAGTTGAACGCGAGCTGCAACGGCATCACGGCGCCGTCGGCCAGGGTGATGTTCTTCAGCGAAAACTGGAATTTGCTCAGCGCGAGCTGCGCCGGCCGCGGGGCGGCGAGATCCTCCACGTCGACCTGGAAGTCCTTCACCGCGACCTCCCCAATCGTGATGTCGGGCAGCTTTGCCGGGGCGGCCGCGGGCACTGCCGCCGGGACCGTGGCCGCGGGCGGCAGCATGTTCAGCAGGTTGATGGTGCCGTCCGGCCCGCGGCGCACATGCAGGCTGCCGCCGGTCAGGCTGATTGAGCCGACCGAGGCCTTTTGCGCCAGCGCATCGACATTGCCACCGGTGAGATCGAACGCGGGCAGCTCGAGCGCGACCTCCTGGCTGGCGCGTTCCAGCAGTTTGATCCCGCGAAGCTGGAGCGCGGCGTCGGTCAGCTTCAGTGCGCGCTCACCCGCCGTGAGATCGATTTCATAGTGCCCGTTGACGGAAAGCCGGCCCTCGACGAGATCGGCCCGCACCCGCTCGAAGTAATACGGCTCGTACTTGGCGAGCACGATGTTCTCCACCCGGAACTCGCCGACGGAGCGGAGGGGTTCGACGCTGACCGTGCCGGTCCAGGCCAGCTTCTCGCCCTTCTCGGTGACCGCGTCGAAATGCGACGGCGCGCCCACCGACCCGGCCGTGCGCAAACCCGTCGCCGCAAAGGACACCGGGCCCAGAACGGTCGCAAACGGCTGGGCTCGCGACTGGTCCGCGAACTCCACCCGCGCCTGCGTCACCTTGAGGCTGCCGATGCGGAGGGCGCGCGACGGCTTGGCCGGCTTGCCCGGGGTAGCGGGCTGCAGCGCGGCCAGCCGCTCGAGCAGGTCGGCGAAGTTCAGCTTCCCGTCGGGCAGGATGATCACGCCGACATGGAAGCCATCGAGCTCGACGTCGCTCAGCACCCAGTCGCCCAGCAGCGAGGAGAGCGCGTCGAAGTTCACATAGAGCCGGTTCCAGCCGAGGAAGGACCCCTCCCCGACCTTCAGCCGGATGTCGAAATTCTCCACCGTGACCGACAGCGCGTAGGGATTCAGTCGAATCTTACCGATGGTGACGGTGCGGCCGAGTTCGGCCGACAGGCGCTGCTCGGCCTGCGACTTGACGATGGGCGGCAGGACCAAGAACCCCACCACGGTGAACAGCACCAGAAAAAGCGTCGTCGCGATCAGCCAGCGGCGCGCGCGGGGCGAAGGATTCATGTCCGGAAGTTGCCACCCGCCGAAGACGGCGGCAACCCTCCAGCACAGAAAATCATTCCAGCGTGGCGAGCAGCGCCCGCAACTGCGCCGCGTGATCCGCCGTGTCCACTTTCGCCGCGACGGCCAGCACCGTGCCATCGCGGTCCAGCACGTACGCCGCCCGCGCCGGGCCGGTGAATTTGCGGCCATACATCGACTTCTCGACGATCGAGCCGGCCGCCTTCGCGAACCGATCCTCCGGGTCGCTCGCCAGCGTGTAGGTAATCTTTTTCTTCGCCGCGTACTTCGCATGCGAGCCGCCGGTGTCGCGACTGACCGCGACCAGATTGTAGCCGGCGCGGTCAAATTCCGCGGCATGCGCCGCCAAGCTGTCGTTCTGCCGGTCGCATCCCGGCGTATTATTACGCATGTAAACCGACACTATCGTCCGCCGGTTCAGCAGGTCGGCGAAGCGCACCTCCTCCTCCCGGCCCTTGCGGAAGACCTTGAACTGGAAGCGGGTATCAATCTTCTGACCGGGAGAAATCATGTCCCAGCAATGGCGGATTTCACCCCGGCGCGTCAAGCCGGGCTCCGGCCGGGTCCGCGCGGGCTTTGACGCGGGCTGTTTTATTGTCCAACTTCCGCCCCGATGAAATCGGTCAAGGTCCCGGCATTGGAGCTGTTCCTGCACGAGATGATCCCGCTCGCGAAGGCGATGGGCGTCGGCGTGGAGGTCAGCGATGCGCACGCGCTCGTGCTGACCGCGCCGAAGGAGCAGAACAAGAATTCGCTCAACACCGCCTTCGGCGGCAGCCTCGTCTCGCTCGCCACGCTCGCCGGCTACGGCGTCGTCTGGGAGCTGATGCGCGACGAGAATGCCTCGAACAAGCCGGTCTGGCACATCGTGGTGAAGGAAAGCCGCGCCGCCTACCGCCGGCCCGTGCTCGGCGACCTGCGCGCCATCTGCGAGCGACCCGCCCAGGCGGCCATCGCGGAGTTCAAGGAGGCCCTCGCCCGCTACGGCAAGGCCAAGCTGAAGCTCAAGGCCCACGTCATCGAGGACGGCGCCATCGCCGTCGATGTGACCGCAGCCTTTGTTGTCACGCGCTGAGTAACAAGCCACGCGGCGAGGGCGCCGCGTCCCCATTACGGTTGGAGCCGCAGCGCCCTCGCCGCGGTCTGCCCTCAGATGTGCTTCGAGTCGGCCTCGTCCTTTTTGACGTAGCCCGTTTCCTGCCGCTGGTGGTTGACCGCGTTCTTCTTGAGATAGGCCGAATAGACATCGTCCGCCGTCATGCCGAGCGTCTGGGCCAGCGAGACGAGGAAATGGAACAGGTCCACGACCTCGACCTTGGCGTTCTGCTCGTCGAACTTCTGGTATTTCGCCCACCACTTCCACGGCACGCTGTCGATCAGCTCGGCGGTCTCTTGCTGCAGGGCGCGGGTGTAGTTGAGGATCCACTTGGCTTTTTCCTCGTCGGTCGGGGGCGGGAGATGCACGCCAATCCGGGCGTTCAGGGCGGCCTGCATGCGGAAGATCTCCTCGAGTTTGTCCATAATGGGCGAGGCTGCGAAGCCCGCCCGGCGCTGGCAAGCCCGCCTTGGTGCGTAAGTTGCACTCCCAGCCGGAATTTGAAGTTGCCCCGGCCGCGGGGGTGGGCGAACTTGATTCCTTCACGCCCGCGTTGAGCCGCAGTTTCTGCGCTCCGTGGGCCCCACAAAAAACCCACCGCTCTCCCGCGAGACCTTCGAAGCTTTGGCGAAGTCGGTCCCACGCAGGATGAGCGTCCAGACAAAGAAAACACACCACATGTCAGATCCAGCAACGTCCGGCGAACCCTCCGGGGCTCCCGCCGCGACCGCCGGCCCGGCCTCACCGGCCGCCTCCCCCGGCAACTCCGCGCCGATCGGTTCGTTCGGCACCGCCAAGGGCTCCGGCCTTCTCCGCGGCAAACGACCCACGCCCCCCGCGGCCTCCGCCGCCAACGCCCCCGCTGCGAGCGGTTACCAGCCCAGCACCATCGAGGTGATCCGGCCCCAGAGTGAGTACAAGAATCCGTTCACGGGCGAGACGTCCGTGCCCGCGCCTGTCGTCAACGAGCCTGCCCCGCAGGCCGCCCCCCCGCCTCCGCCCGCCGCCGTCGTCGCACCGACACCCGCTCCGGCGGTTGTCCCGCCGGCCGCCGTCCAGCCCCTGGCCGCCGTTGTCCCGCCCAGCGGCACGAATGAAGGCGCGCCCGCTGGCGGCGAGTTGTTTCCGTTCTCGCTGTCCGACAGCACGCCGAAACCCGCCGCCGCCGAGCCGACCGCGAAGGCCGAGCTCAACATCCTCCCGACCGAGGAAGTGAAGCGTCCCGCCGTCAGCTGGGGCGAGCACTCCCAGGGCCGCCGCGACGAGCGCCCGACGTTCCGCCCGGAACGCCGCGAGCCGCGTCCGTTCGAGCCGCGTGAACCGCGCCGCGAACCCGCGGCCGGCGAGCGCAGCCCGTTCCCGCGCGACCGCGAGCGCGACGAGCGCCCGGCTCCCGCCGCTCCCCAGCAAAAGTCCGGCGGCTTCTTTGCCTGGCTCAAGGGCCTGTTTGGCGGCAAGTCCGCCCAGCCCGAGGTCAAGACCGGCTACCGCGACGAGCAGGGCCGCGACGGCGAGCAGCGCCACGGTCGCCGCCGCCATCGGGGCGGACGCGGCCGCGGCGGCTTCCAGGGCGACAATCGCGGTCCCCGCGACGGCCAGCCCTATCAGCCGCGCGATCCGCGCGACGAGGAAGGCTCGTCCTCCGAGGGCGGCCAGGGTGGCGAGCGCCGCTTCGAAGGTGGCGGTCGCCGCCGCCACCGGGGCGGACGCGGCCGCAACCGCGATGACCGCGGCGGTCCGCGGCCCGAGGGCCAGCAGGGCGGCGGCGCGATCTGATCGCCCTCCCTCCTCCCCATCATTCCAAGGCGCCCGCCCACGCGGGCGCCTTTTTTTGTGCCCGCGCCGCCGCCGGCGCGATCTCCGCGGAAAAAGCATTGCCGCCTTTCTTCCCGCCGCCTCACGGTTCAGGCTTTCAACTTTCCCCGTTCCGCCTTCAACCTTCCTCCAATGGCCGATCTCATCGTCAACGGCGGCAAGCCCCTCTCGGGCACCATCACGCCGTCCGGCAACAAGAACTCCGCGCTGCCCATCCTCTGCGCCACGCTCCTCACCGACGCGCCCGTGCGGCTCCGCAACGTCCCCGCCATCACCGACGTCGACAAGCTCGTCACCTTCTTCAGCGAGCAGGGCTCGCGCATCACCTGGGACCGCGCCGCCGGCGAGATGACGCTCGACCACTCATCCTTCGACGCCGGCCGCCTGCAGGGCGAGCTGCCCTCGGGGATGCGCTCCTCCGTGCTGCTGTTCGCGCCGCTCCTCCAGCGGATGAAGAAGATCGCCATCCCGTCCAATGCCAAGGGCTGCTCGCTCGGCATCCGCGAGCTCGACCCGCACCTCGAGATCCTCGCCAAGCTCGGCGCCAAGGTCTCGTCCAACGGCTCGCTCACGCTGACGCTCAAGGGCCGTTTCCGCGGCGCGCGCCACTGGCCGGACTACATGTCCGTCACCGCGACGGAGAATTTCGTCATGGCCGCCGCGCTGGCCGAGGGCACCTCGGTCATCATCAACGCCGCCAGCGAGCCGCACGTGCAGGACCTGTGCGGCGTCCTCATCGGCATGGGCGCCAAGATCTCCGGCCTCGGCACCAGCCAGCTCACCGTCACCGGCGTGAAGTCGCTCAAGGGCGGCACGTTCACCATCAACACCGACTACCACGAGGTGGTCACCTTTCTCGCCCTCGGCGCCATTACCGGCGGCGAGGTGAAGGTGCGCCACTCGCTGCCGCATCATTTCGACCTGATCACGCGCGCATTCGAGAAGCTCGGCGTCGTCATCGAGCACTCGGGCGACACCGCCATCGTCCGCCGCCGGCAGAAGCTCGTCATCGAGACGCCGTTCACCAGCAATCTCCTCCCGAAGATCGAGGCCGCGCCGTGGCCGTATTTCCCGGTGGACCTGCTCCCGTGCATGATCGCGCTCTCGGTCCGCGCGCAGGGCGCGATCCAGTTCTGGAACAAGGTGTACGAGGGCGGCTTCACCTGGATCCCCGAGCTGTCGAAGTTCGGCGCGCACGTCGTGGTGAGCGACCCGCACCGCATCATCGTCTTCGGCAACCGCCCGCTCCGCCCGGCGACCGTGGATGCGCCCTACATCATCCGCGCCGCCGTCGCGCTCTACATGGTCGCCGCCAGCATCCCCGGCCGCTCGGTCGTGAAGAACGCCGACACCATCATGCGCGCGCACCCCAACTTCGTGGAGAACCTCCGCAGCCTCGGCGCCGAGGTGGAGTGGAAGTGAGCCAATTTTCGAATTTCGTTTTTCGAATTTCGATTTGTCGCCCGACCCCTGTGAACCGCTCGCCATTCCCGTGAATCAATCGAAAATCGAAGATCGAAAATCGAAAATGCCGCCGGATCCAAACAAGGGACTAGGATATATAACGACCGCGCTGTCCTCCCCAGTCTCGGCGGTGGAGGCGGCGCTGCGCCCGCTCACGTTCGCCGACTTTACCGGCCAGCTGAAGACCGTCGAGCGCCTGCAGGTGATGGTCGGCGCCGCGAAAAAACGCGGCGACGCCCTCAACCACATCCTTTTCTCCGGCCCGCCCGGGCTCGGCAAGACCACCCTCGCCTTCATCCTCGGCCACGAGCTCGGCAAGAGCGTCCGCGTCACCTCCGGCCCCGTCATCGAGAAAGCCGGCGACCTGGCCGGCCTGCTCACCAGCCTCGAGGAGGGCGACATCCTCTTCATCGACGAGATCCACCGCATCCCCAAAACCGTCGAGGAGTACCTCTACTCCGCGATGGAGGACTTCCGGCTCGACATCATGATCGACCAGGGGCCCAACGCCCGCAGCGTCCGGCTCTCCATCCCGCGCTTCACGCTGGTCGGCGCCACCACGCGCAGCGGCCTGCTCACCGCGCCGCTCCGCTCCCGCTTCACGCTGCAGACCCGCCTCGATTACTACGACCACCCGACACTCGAGGGCATCGTCCGCCGGAGCTGCGGCCTGCTGCAGGTCGCGATCGACGAGGGTGGCGCGAGGGAAATCGCCACCCGCGCCCGCGGCACGCCGCGCGTCGCCAACAACCTCATCAACTTCATCCGCGATTTCGCGCAGCAACGCGCCCAGGGCCGGATCACCCAGCCCGTCGCCGCCGCCGCGCTCGAGCTGCTCGAGATCGACGCCGCCGGGCTCGACGAGATGGACAAGCGCATGCTGCGCGTGATGGCCGAGAACTACGGTGGCAAGCCCGTCGGCATGAGCACGATCGCCGTCGCCGTCGGCGAGGAGGCCGAGACGCTCGAGGAGGTCCACGAGCCATTCCTCATCCAAGAAGGTTACCTGCAGCGCACGCCGCAGGGCCGCCTGCTCACCGCCAAGGGTTACGCCGCCGTGGGCCTGAAGCCGCTCGGTGGCGAGCAGAGTTCGCTGCTTTAGCCGCGGCCGTCCCCGGCATTTGGAGTGCCGGGCGCGCCGAGCTCATACCAGTTGATCCGCCGGGTGCAGGCCATCACCAGCGCCAGCGCGGCGAACAGCGCGGCGGTGCCCGCCACCAGGGCGTAGTCCTGCGACTTCAGCACAAAATAGAGATAGCCGTAGGTCGCGCCCAGCCCGCCGGTGATCACGAGCGTCCGCCGGCCGGTTTTCAGGAAACTCCACGCGTAAAGCGACACGAGCGCGGTGCATCCTGCGGCCGCCGCCGCATACGCCCACCCGGTCGACCAGAATTCCGACAGTGCAAGGAACCCGAGGAAGAACAGGCACAGCGCCGCGCCCACCAGCGTGTATTGCAGCGGGTGGATCCGCAGCGCCGCCGTGATCTCGAACAGGAAGAACACCGTGAAAACCAGCACGAAGAACAGCACGCCATATTTCTGCGCCCGCTCCGCCATACTGTAACCGTCCACTGGCTGCGCGAACCGCACGCCGAAGCTGGCCGCGCCGATCTTGCCCGCCATCTCCTCGGTTTTGACGATGCGGCTGTTCCAGCTCTGCGGAAACCCCCGGCTGAAATGCGAGACCTGCCACTCCGCCTTGAAGCCCTCCGGCCCCACCGAGCGCGTCACGGGCAGAAACGACCCCATGAACGAGGGATGGGGCCAGGGCGACTGCAGCGCGGCCGAGGTGGCCTTGCCGACCGGGGCGATTTCGAGTCGCTCGCTGCCCTGCAAGGCCACCT
>CAIQKV010000054.1 GCA_903872505.1 uncultured Opitutia bacterium | reverse complement strand
GTCCACTCGCTCACGCTCGTGGCTACGGGATTACAGATTGAAGAAACGGCGGGCGTTCTCGGAGCCGATGAGCGCCTTGGCCTTGGCGGGGATCATCGCGCAGCGGAGCTTGTCGACTTGGCCGCGGGTGGAAAGCAGCGGGGTGTTGGTGCCGAGCAGGAGCCGGCGGGCGGGGATGCTCCCCAGCATGGTCTCGAGCGTCTTGAACGTCTCGCAGAAGGCGATCTCGATGGAATAGTTCAAGTCCAGGTGCTTCGTGACCAGCGGCCGCACCTCCTGCGACCAGTAGGCGCCCGTGAGCAGGACATGATGGGTCGGGAAGCGCTGGAGGAAGGCGATGACGTCGGGGAGCGGCACGCCCTTCATCTTCAGCGCGAAATATTTGTGGCGCTCATCCTCCACCCGGAAGTTGAGCATGAGCTTCAGCCGGGCGGCGGCGAGCGCGGCCATGAAGTCGGCGACGCGGGCATCGCCGAGGCGGTAGTTGTGAAAATTGGGCATGATCTTGACCGCGCGGATCTCGGCGGCGGCCCGGCATTCCTCGAGCTGCTCGCGCCAGTTGGCGAGGGCGAGGTTGATGACCGGCACCGGCAGCAGACCCGGCGTGCGCCGCACGGCGGCGAACAGCTGGCGGTTGGCGGGCATCGGTTCCGGGAGAAACACGGCGCCGAGGTGCGAGACGAGCGCCCGGCGGATGCCGCTGGCGGCGAGGTGCGCGGCGAGCTCGGGACCGGTGCGGTCCGGAATGGGGGAGAACGGCCAGGAGCCGAGGTGGACGTTGGTGTCGATGAGCATGGCGCGGGTTTAGTTGAGTTTGAGATTAAGGAGGCGGGCGGTGTTCGCGAAAAACACCTTGTGCCGTTCCGCGGCGCTGAGGCGCGAGCCGAGGATGCGGCCGATGGTGATGGCATTCTCCCGGACCGGGATGTCGGAGCCGTAGAGCAGGCGGTCGGGGCCGAGGTGCTCGACGGCAAACTCGACGAGTTCCTCCTCGGGCCAGCCGCCCGAGGTGTCGATATAGAGGTTGGGCAGGCTCTTGGCCTCGAGGACGCCGCGGAAACCGATGCCGGTCAGGTGGGCCATGATGACCTGCACGTCGGGATTCCGCCGGGCGAACATCGCCGTGTCGATCGGGTCGCTTTGGTAGGTCCGGTCCTTGACCATGTTGGAGGTGCTCCAGCTGTGCTGCAGCACCACGAGATTGAACGTGCGGGCGGCCTTGGCGACGTGGCGCATGCAGGGGTGGGCGGAGTTGCAGGCCACCTCCAATTTGATTCCCCGGAAGCCCGGGAGGGCGGCGCAGCGCTCGGCCTCGGCCATCGTGGCGCGCTCACCGAGGAGGGGATTGAGATAGACGAGCGCGGTGAAGTACTCGGGAAAGGCGCGCGGGAGCAGGGCCGTGTCGTTGTTGATAAGGCGCAGCTGGGCCGCATCGGGCTTGAAGCCGAAGCGGAGTACGTCGCCGAGGGCGACCATGTGGACAATGCCGTGCCGGCGGCCGTGGGCGATGAGACGGCGCATCTGCGCCGCGGTGCGGCCCTGCAGCACGCTCTTCAGGGTGGGGTGGGTATGAACGTCGATGATGCGCATGGGAAAGCGGGGAGGGGTTCGGAAAAAATGCGGGGATTGGGGAGGAGTGATCTGGCTTGGGGGATTTCTCGGGTGAAACAAACGGTTGAACGCTAGTCGGTGCTGGTGAAGAGAGCAATCTCGCGGCCGGCCGAGCGGCGCGTGACTTGGATGATTGGCCGGCCGGCGGGCGCGAGGGCGGCCTCGCCTAGGTCGCATTGCACCCGGTCGCTGCCCCACGGTCCGTCGAGCTCGAACACGACCGTGCCGGGCTGGTGTTTGACCGTCACCCGGGGTTCGGGCGCCGCCGCTCCGGCGCCGAGCGGGAACGGCACCAGCAGCGCTGCAATCTTCAGGGTGCTCACCGGCTCCGCCTGCGTGAGCACGAGGTTGTGGGTCAGGATCTTCCCGTCGGAGGCATAATGGCCGGTGGCCGCCACCAGGGCCCGGTCGCTGCCGATCGCAAGAAGCATGGCGGCCTTCTCGCCCTGCAGGCGGATGAGGCCGGACGCCAGGTCGATCGCCGTGATCGGTGCGCAGGAGTGATAGTTCCACTCCAGACCGGGTTCCGCCGCCTGCACGTCATCCAGGACGAGGAAATAATGCGGCCGGACGAACAGCACCCGGCGACGGTAGCGGGTGAAGTACTTGTAGGAGTTGCTGAGGTCGGCGGAAAGATAGTCGCACGGTCCGTCGAGCGTCACGCGATCCAGGATCACGGCGCGCTTTGGGTCCCGATAGTCCTGGTTGCGGCCCTGGAGCGTGACGAGGTTGTGGTAATTGGTGTTCTTGAAAAAAATGCACGCCGGGTCCTGGTACTTGATCACGCCGGGGTCGGCGGCGAACCGCTCGCCGTAGGCCTCCATGATGAACTGGCCCTTGTCGCCGTGCGTGTGGTCAAAGGTCTGCGGGCCGCCGTCGAACAGGAGGAGGATGTCGCCGTAGTCGCCGCCGGTGCGCAGCGTGATGCGGTCGCAGGCCTCGAAGCGCTTGCTCGGCGGCAGCTGGGGCCGGGCCGGCGTGCCCTCGACGAAGAGCAGGAATTCCATCAGGCCCGAGGTCGTGTAGGCGCCGGCGATCATGCGGCCGAAGAACGAGCTGCCCGGAGGGTTGGGGCGGTGGGCGAAGAACTTGTGCCACAGCCAGCGGGCGTTCCGGTCGTCGTAGTACTTCGCGAAGAACAGGAACGAGCTGTTCATGAAATTGTAGCCGAAGCCCTCGATGCTGTCGCTCATCGGGAGGAAGGACAGGCGGTCCCGCGCCAGCGAGCGCGTGTGCATCAGGTAGTCCATGGTCCGCGGGAGATGGGCCGGGGCGTAATCCGGCACGCGCCAGCCCTTGTGGCGGCAGATCGCGAGGAGGGCGGTGACGGCGTACTTGGTGGTGAACTCCCAGTAGAACTGCCCCTCGTTGGAGGCGCCATCCACCTTGTAATAGTTGTTCATCATCCGCGGGAACCACTGGATGCCGCGCTCGAGGATCGCGTCCACGTCGGGGTGGCTGCGCCGCGCCACCAGCGCCGCATAGGCGAGCCCGGCCGTGTAAACCGCGCCCTGGTTGCTGTTGAGCAGGTAGCCCTCCCCGTTCAGGCGCAGGTACATGTCGATCCAGGGCAGCGCCTTTTCGTAGAGCGCGTCCTCCACCTCGCGGCGCTCGGCCTCGGACAGAAGCGGAAAGATGAAGTCGTAGCAGAGGGAGACGCACTCGGCCGTATCGGACTCGATGAAGGGTGCCCGGTAACCCGGCAGGCCGGCGGGAATGCGGCTCGGAAAACCTCCCTGCCAAGTGGCGCAGCGGACGGCGGAGAACAACGCGCGCCGGGCGGTCTGGCCATGGCGCAGATCACCCGTCAGGGCATAGGCCACGCCGCCGTAGACCATGCTGCTGCTGAGGTGATACATCTGGTCGGCGGGCGAAACCCGGCGCTCGCAGCCTTGGTTGCCCAGATCCACCGGCAGGTAGCGGCCGGCGTGGCGCTCCGGCGTGTAATTCACATGGGCCTCCGCCTCGGCGATCAGCTCGTCGGCGATCTTCTTCAGCGGGCCGGGCTTTTTCGAGGCCGCGCGCAGCTGCAGAAATTCCTCGCGGCCGACCAGGATGCCCACCGGCAGGATGCCGGTCTCCAGGTTTTCCACCCGACGGGGCGGCGGAACGGGAGGAATGCCCCAGGCCTGCCCGACCTTGGCGGGATCGGTGCCCGCGCGCTCGAGCAGGATCCAGCGGATCGAGGAGGCCACCTGCACGGCGACGGCCTCCGTGATCTCGTCCTCCGCCTGCGCCAGCTCAAGGGTGAGCGCGGTCAGGCGGCGCCCGGCGATCGGCGCGCGAATCTCATCGCCACCGCCGATGCCCCGGCGGCGGTCGATGGCCCGCACGGCCACGCCATCGATCTCGAGGATGACGCTGAAGACGGTGCGGATGTCCGTGGCGGTGAAGACGGTGATCGCCTGGTAGCCGGAAAGGTCGAGATCCATGCGCCGCGTGTAGGCCGTCTGGTGGCGGCGCCCCGGCTTCTGGAGGTAGCGCAAGTTCGCGTACATCCACGCGACGTCGAGCGCCTGCTCCCCCGCGGGCAGCGTGACGCTGCCCGTGTAGGTCCAGTCGCGCGGGTCCCACATGCGCTCGTGCAGGAAATTGACGATCATGTCCTCGTACGGCGTGACCTGGATCACCGGCGAATCGGCGGTCCAGGTGACGCATCCGAGCTCCAACACCGTGCCGCCGAAGGTGGTGCTGCCCGCGGTGAGGCGGAGGCGCTTGACCTCGTGAAGTCCCGCCGGCTCGCCGATCCGCTTCAGCGCGGCCACGGTGAAATACAGCGTGTTCCGGCCCGACCACTCGACCACGAAGCTCGTCTGGTAGCCGCGCGTGACGGGACCCGCGTCGCTGGCGCCGCAATCAAGGCAAACGTCGACGAAGAGCATCGTCGCCCGGTTGGACTTAACCGGGAGACCAATCGCCCAGACCTTGGTGCCGGGCGCGGGAGCGGTGACTGCGACGGAGAAGCTCCGGGCGGCATCGCTGTCCCAAGCCTGGAGGACCGTCTCCTCTGAGGCATTGCCCGTGCGGTTGGCAAAACCGCTGCTGTCGCACGGGGTGTAGGACGAACTCGGCATGGCAGGGTGCTGACAGATTGCCGGGTCAGGTTTTCGCGCCAGTGGCCGGGGCCGTGAAGATCACTTTCCCGCCGCGCGTGACCTGGATGGCGGGAGCGCTGTGCGGTGTCGCCTTCTCCTCGCTCAGGTCGCATTGGACCCGGTCGATTCCCCACGGGCCGATGACCTCGAATTCGACTGCGCCCTTGCGGTGCGTGACGGTCACCCGGGGCTCGGGGGTCGCGGACCCAGCGCGGAGCGGGAAGGGCACCAGCAGCGTGGCAATCTTCAGCGTGCTCACCGGCTCGGCCTGGGTGAGGACGAGGTTGTGGGTGAGGATCGTCCCTTCCGCGGCATAGTTGCCGGTCGCGGCCGTCAGTTTGCGACTGCAGCCGATCGCCAGCAGCATGGCGGCCTTTTCGCCCTGCAGGCGGATGAGGCCGGATGCCAGGTCGATCGCCGTGATCGGCGCGCAGGAGTGATAGTTCCACTCCAAGCCGGGTTCCTCCGCCTGCACGTCATCCAGGATGAGGAAATAATGCGGCCGGACGAACAGCACCTGGCGCTGATACTTGGCGAAGGATTTGTAGGAGTTGCCGAGATCGGCGGAGAGGTAGTCGCACTCCTTGCCGAACGTGACCCGATCCAGCACCACGGCGTGTTGCGGGTCCCGGTAGTCCTGATCACGGCCCTTGAGCGTGACCAGGTTGTGATAGTTGGTGCTCTTGAAAAAGATATGGGCCGGGTCCTGGTATTTGATGACCCCGGGATCGGCCGCGAACCGCTCGCCGTAGGCCTCCATGATGAACTCGCCCTTATCGCTGTGGGTGTGGTCGTGGGTCTGCGGACCGCCCTCGAACAGGAAGAGAATGTCGCCGTGGCTGGAGCCGGTGCGCAGGAAGATCCGGTCGCAGACCTCGAAGTGCTTGACCGGGGGCAGCTGCGGCTGGGCCGGGGAGCCCTCGGCAAACAGCAGGAAGTCCATGAGCCCGGACAGCGAGCAGGCGCCGGCCATCCTTTTGCCGAAGAACGGACTGCCCGGAGGATTGTCCCGACGCCCAAAATATTCGTGCCACAGCCATTGGGCGTTCTGGTCGCCGTAATACTTCGCGAAAAACATGAACGAACTGTTCATGAAATTGTAGCCGACGCCCTCGATGTTGTCGCTCAGCGGCAGGAACGAGAGCCGCTCCCGCGCCAAGGAGCGGAGGTGCATCAGGTAGTCCATCGTCTTGACCAGGTGCGCCGGCGCGTAGTCCTGCACCCGCCAACCCTTGTGGCGGGAGATGGCGATGAGGGAGAAGGCCGCGTGCTGCGTGGTGTATTCCCAGTAGCCCGGGCCCTCGTTCGAGGCGCCGGTCACCTTGTAATAATTGTGCAGCATCCGCGGGAACCACTGGATGCCCCGCTCGAGGATCGCGTCCACGTCGGGGTGGCTGCGCCGCGCCACCAGCGCCGCGCTCACCAACCCGGCCGTGTAAACCGCCCCCTGGTTGCTGTTGAGCAGATAACCCTCCCCGTTCAGGCGCAGATACATGTCGATCCACGGCAACGCCTTTTCGTAAAGCGTATCCTCGACCTCGCGCCGCTCCGCGTCCGAGAGGAGCGGGTAGATGAAATCGTAACACTGGGCGACGACATCCGCCGTCGAGGCTTCGATGAACGGCGCCCGGTAGCCCGGCAGCCCGCAGGGAATGCGGCTGGGAAAACCACCCTGCCAGGTCTTGCACCGCAGCGTAGCAAATAAACCCCGGCGGGCGGTCTGTCCGTGGCGCACGTCACCGGTCAGCGCGTAGGCCGCGCCGCCGTAGACCATGCAGCTGTTGAGGTGATACATTTGGTCGGCGGGCGAGACGCGGCGCTCGCAGCCCTGATTGCCCAAGTCCACGGGCAGGTAGCGGCCGGCGAATTGCTCCGGGGCGTAGTCCAGGTGAGCCTCTGCCTCGGCGATGATCTCGCCGGCCATTTTCTTCAGCGTACCCGGCTTTTGCGCGGCCTGGCGCAGGCGCAGGAATTCCTCGCGCCCGATCAAAATCCCGACCGGCAGGATGCCCGTCTCCAGTTGCTCCACGCGGGTCGGAGGCGGCACGGCGGGGATGCCCCAGGCCTGGCCGACCTTGGCGGGATCAGTGCCCGTGCGCTCGAGGATGATCCAGCGCATCGACGAGGCGACCTGCACGTCCATCGTCTCCTGAATCTTGTCCTCCGCCTGCGCCAGCTCGACGGTGAGCGCGGTCAGCCGGTGCCCGGAGATCGGGGCGCGGATCTCATCGCCGCCCCCGAGGCCCCGCCGCCGGTCGATGGCGCGCACCGCCACGCCGTCGATCTCCAGGATCAGGCTGAAGTTCGCGCGGATGTCCGTCGCGGTCCAGACCGTCACGGCCTGATACGCCGAAAGATCCACGTTCATCCGGCGGGTGTAGGCGGTCTGGTGCCGGCGGCCCGGTTTCTGGAGGTAGCGCAGGTTGGCGTACATCCAGCCGACATCCAGGGCCTCCTCGCCCGCGGGCAGGGAAATTCCGCCGGTGTGCGTCCAATCGCGGCGATCCCACATGCGCTCATGCAGGTAATTGACCACCATGTCCTCGTACGGCGTGACCCGGATGAGGGGCGAATCGCTCGTCCAGGTCACCTGCCCAAGGTCCAGCACGGTCCCGGCGAAGGTGCTGCTGCCGGCGGTGAGGCGGAGGCGCTTGACCTCGTGGAATCCAGCGGGATCGCCGATGCGCTTCAGCGAGGAGGCGGTGAAGTACAGCGTGTTCCAGCCCGACCACTCGACCACGAAGCTCGTCTGGTAGCCGCGCGTGACGGGACCGGCGGTGCTTTCCCCACAATCAAGACAAACGTCGACGAACAGCATCGTCGCCCGGTTGGACTTAACCGGGAGGCCGATCGCCCAGACCTTCGCGCCGGCGGCCGGGGGTGGGAGGGGAACGGAGAAAGTCTTGGACGTCTCGGTGCTCCAGACGTGCAAGGTCTTCTCTTCCGAGGGGTTCCCGGTGCAGTTGGTAAATTCGCTACCGTCGATCTGACCCGGCGAGGAGCTTTTCATAGGATGGGGTGGTTTTGGAATACCGGGCCGGGTGACGTGACCGTCAACGGCCCAGCCGTACTACTTGTAGAAGCGGAATCCGCAATGGTTTGGGCGACGCGGTCCGGGTGCTCCGTCGCCCGGCAGTGCCAGGACTGGCGCGTGCCGTGCCGCGGGCCGCGTGCGGCCAAGGAGCTTCACCGGCGGGCATGGGCGATCACAAAATCGACCAGTTCGGGCGATTGAAACCAGCCCGTCCAATAGTTGTGCCCTTGTCCGGGGAAAACGATCAGCTGCATCTCGCCGCCGAGCTGCCGGTAGCGTTCGGCCAGCACGGCCGAATTCTGGTCCAGTGGCACGATCTCATCCTTGTCCCCGTGCAGGTGCAGGATCGGGACACGGGCCTTGGCCAGCGGGGCCAGCCGATCGATCGGGTTGTGCTCCGCCAGGTGCGCGGCGAGTTCCTGCTCGGTGAGGCTGTAGGCGCCGCACGCCTTGGCGAGCCCGGGGTAGCTCGCCAGGTTGCAGACCGGATAGATGCCCGCGATGCACGCGACCGAGTCCGGGTATTCCACCGCCCAGTTGTAGAGCATCAACCCGCCCCGGCTACGCGCCAGCAGGCAGGGTTTTTGGGAAAACCCGTGCTTACCGGTCAACTCGCGGTGGAGCGCGGTGAACAGGGTGCGGCCGCGCGGGCTGCCGAACGATTCCCCTACGTCGATGCCCGCGATCGCCAGGCCGGCGGCGAGGAAACGCTGGAACATCCAGTTCTCTTCCGGAGCCGGCAGGCCCGGCAGCGTTGGGGCGTACCAGACCCAGGGCTGGGCGGATCCGGCGCGGGCGGCGGACGGGCGGAGCACGAACGCGCGGTGGTCGTCCACCGTGAACTCCTCGCCGGGAAGGCCGCTGATCATGACCGGCAACGGACCGGGATCCTGCGGGGATGATGGGTTTGCCATGGAAGCTGATGACTCGCCGCGTGCCCGCCTAGACCACGCGCACGACCTCGAGGCCGAGCAGCGCGCCGATCTTTTCCAGGGTGGCGGCCACGTGCCCGACGCCCACGGCGCAATGGTGCGCGGGACCGTGGGCGTTCCAGCGGGTGACAAACTCCCGGGCGCCGCACGCGAACCGGTACCGGCTGTTGGTGTTGCCGATCTCGAGGATGGGGCCGGCGACCGATTCGGCCTCCGCGCAAAGCAGGCCGAGCCGGCCGTCGCGGCGCTCGATCACGGAAAGCAGGGTGACCGGGCCGTGTTTAACGGACATCTCGACCGAGACGCCGCGCCCGACCTTGCCATGGAAAACTGTCAGCGGGCGGACCTTGGTCTTGCCCTCCGCCACACGGATGTGACCGGGACCGTCGTGGCCCATGAGCACCACGTCCGCGGCGTAGTCCATGGCGTAGTATTCGGTGAACGAGCCGCCCACACCCAGCAGGTCCATGATCTTCATGGCTTGGACGTTCTTCACCTCGTATTCGCCGGCGACGGGCACGCCGCGGCCGGTCAGCAGCGAGGTGCCGAGGATGATCGACGCGAGCGTGGCCTCGTTTTCCGCCACGCCGGTCCCGCTGTAGAAGTAAGCCAGCGAACCCAGCCGCCGCTCGTCCACCAGCCGGTCGAGCGCCACGGAGGTGCGCGCCGCCTCCGCCAGGTCCGCCGCCGGGCAGTCGGCCTGCACGTCGAACACCCGGCGGAATTTGGCGAGCCGGGCGCGAATCTGCGCCGGTGTCACCGTGCGGCGCAGCGCCGAAAGCTCGTCCACCTCGAGGATCTCGATATGCGTGCCGAAAGTCGCGCTCTGCAGCGTCGTGTCGGAGGCGATGTCCAGCATGCCGCCGTAGTAATGGCCCATGAGCCCGAGGCGGTTGCCATACATGCCGGCCACGACGCGCGCCGCCTCGACCCAGGCGTCGACCTCCCGCCAGCACGCGGGATCATCGCCGAGCAGGCCGGTGACCTGGTGGAAGCGCACGCCGGCGCGCTGGAAGACGTTGGCGATCTCGGGCACCGGGCACGCCGCGCAGTGCGCGAGCCACTCACCGGTCATCTTGGTCCGGTCGCCCAGGCGGTTGAACGTCGCATAGTCGATCGCCGGCGCCGGCTGCAGGTTCAGGATGATCACCGGCACCTTGGCGCGCAGCACCACGGGCAGCACCGTCGACGACAGGGCATAGGTGGTGACATGCAGGAAAATCAGGTCGACGTCGGCCCGGCGGAATTCCCGCCCGGCGGCGTAGGCGCGCTCGGGAGTGTCGACGAGGCCGAGGGAGACGATCTCGACACCGGGCCGCGCCAGTTTTTTTGCCACCCGCGCGACATAGCCCTCGAGCCGTTCCTTGAGTCCCGGAAACTGCGGCCAGTACGCGTCGAGGCCGATGCCGAACAAGCCGATGCGCAGCGGTGGGGTAGGCATGCGCCCAGAATACAACCTCGACGCGCCCCCGGGAATCCGTGCAATGATCATAAACATACGGAATATGCCGCACCCGCTGCCCGACTATTACCGCTATTGGCCGACCCCGCGGGCAGGCGCGGCCTGGGGCGTGGCGGTCACCGGCGCGGGCCGCACCCATGTTCCGCCCGGCTCGCCCTATCCGCCCGCGCGGCATCCGGCCGACCACCATTTCGAGTGGTCCCGCGGCCGGGTGCTGGAGGCGCTGCAGGTGGTGCTGATCACCGCCGGCCACGGGCGGCTGGAACTCCGCGGTGCCCGGCCGCAGGTCGTGCGCGCCGGCACCGCCTTTGTGCTGTTTCCCCGCGTCTGGCATCGCTACCGGCCCGATCCCGCCACCGGCTGGGATGAGAGCTGGGTGGAGCTGCGCGGTCCCACGCTGCGGCGCCTGCTCCGCACCGGCGCCCTTCATCCGAAGGCGCCCGTCCTGACCGGGGCGCTGGCCACCGGTTTGGAGCAGGCGCTGGAAGCCGTGCACGCCCGCGCCCGGCACCCGCAACCCGGCTACGATCCCGAAATGGCCGCGCAGGGGCTCGCCGTGCTCGCCGCCTGCCACGCCGCGCAGCAGGCGCCGGCGCGCGCGTCGCGCATCACCCGCGCCGTCGCCGAGGCCGAGCGCCATTTAGCGGAACACCTGCCGGAGCCGCTGGACATGGCCCAGCTCGCGCGCCGGCTCGGCGTGGCCTACTCGCATTTCCGCAAGGCCTTCAAGGCACATACGGGATATGCCCCATGGCAGTACATGATTCGACTGCGCCTGTCGCACGCCCGCCGCATCCTCGCCGCGAGCGACGCGACGCTGGAGGAAGTCGCGGTGCGCGTCGGTTTCAGCTCCGGCTATCATCTCTCCGCCGGCTTCAAGCAGGCGTACGGCATCGCCCCGGACCCGTGGCGGCGCCAGTTTCTCGCCCGCCGCGCGCCGGTGGTGTCGGCTGGCCGAAAGGGTTAAAAAGACGCGACACTTGTGTCACCGGATTTTTATCTCCACTTGAATACGCCCGCGGCGTCTGATAGATATGGCTTGGTAAATTTGCTCGAACCCTCACCCGCAGTGCCGCCTGAAACGCCAAACAACACCACGGAGCAGGCGCGTTGGTTTACCGACGAGGTTCAGCCCCATGCGCCGGGCTTCGAGCCTACCTCAAGAATTCATTTCCGTCGGTGCGCGATGTGGATGATCTTGTTCAAGAGTCCTTTCTCCGGATTTGGCGGGCGAGATTGGTGAAACCGGTTCATTCCGCGAAGGCGTTTCTGTTCGAAATCGCCCGGCATGCCGCGATTGATCTGACGCGCCGGCGCAAGGCCTCACCCATCGATGAGGTAAGGGATTTGGACTACCTAAACGTCATAGAAAATGGTGCAGGTGTGGTTGATAACCTTAGCCGGCGGGAAAAGGTCTTGATTTTGGCCAAGGCCATCGATGCCCTGCCTGCCCGCTGCCGGGAAATCGTGATCCTCCGCAAACTCAAAGTCATGCCACAAAAAGAGGTAGCTGCCATGCTGGGTTTGTCCGAAAAGACGGTTGAGGCCCAACTCTCGCGCGGGATCAAGCGCTGTGAGGTTTATTTGCGCAAACGTGGTGTCCAGGATTATTACTCCGATGATTCGCGCTGACTCATCCTCATCCCGGCACCAGCCCGACGGAAATCCGGCCGGAGTTTCCCCGCTCGACTGGCCGCAACGCGCCGGCGCGATCGATGATGTCTTGACCGAGCTGAACGGGCTCGGGCACCGCCGCCGCCGCCTACACCGCCGGATAGGCGTCACGGCATTGGCCGCGGTCGTTTTGCTCGCTGGTGGGTTGGTTTGGCGGCGGTCCACGATCATGCCGTCCCCCGGATATTCGGTGACGTCCATCGTCGTGGTATCGGCAGCCCAACGGACGTTGCCGGATGGGTCGACCGTTGATTTGAAGGAAGGGGCGAGTATCGAAGTCGCATTCACGTCCGGAGTCCGGGCGGTGAATCTCCGGCGTGGCACGGCGCATTTCCAGGTCGCAAAAAATCCCAGCCGACCGTTTGTCGTCACGGCGGCAGGCATCAGCATTGGTGCGGTGGGCACGGCATTTTGTGTGGATATGGATGCCAAATCGGTCGAGGTAATCGTGACCGAGGGGCGAGTTTCGGTGGCGCAAGCGACAGAAGACGCGCAACGCGTGAAGCCGGCACTGAATCTGCCGGGCTCCGCCTCGGTCGGGGCCGGGGAACACGTGGTGATGGACGCAATGCCCGATACGGCCCGGCCTCAGGCCTATAAAGTTGAACGCTTGGGCGCCCGGGAACTGGCCGATAAACTGACATGGTTGAATCCACGGCTGGAGTTTACCGGCACGCCGTTGCGAATGGTGATCATTATGTTTAACCAGCACAATCGAGTGCAGTTGGTGCTGGAGGATCCGCTGCTGCAGAATTTGCAACTGAGCGGCGTCCTGCGCTCGGATAATATCCCTGCTTTGCTGCACATGATCGACACGAATTTCCATATTCAGGCCGAACGTCACGGGAACGACATCATCCTGCACAAGGCCCCATAGTGGATTCAGGGCCGTTCTATGGCCTCGCGCTTGATTGCGCTGCAATTCGCAGCCGGAACTTATCCGCCGGCGTCTCGGACCTTCCAGTCCGGAGAATAGGGCAGGGAATCAAGGCGTTGTGCCCAGATCAGGCGAAACGCGATTCCATTGAGCCTGGCGATCGTAGGGCCAGCCGGCTACTCGGGGTATCGCGCCCTCGAGTTGCTATGGCCCGCTTGAGGTGAACCGGGGTATAAGCAGGCGTGATCAGGCAGTGCCGGTGAAGAACCGTGAGAAAACCCTGCAGGGTTTTTCTCTGTTGTTTCGCCTACCGTTCTGAGCAACGGTCGCACTATGCGGCTGATCTCAACCCCTAGAGCATGCATGACAAGAGCAACCGCGGTCTGGCTGGGCTCGCTATCCATTCGAGCTTTGGTCGGAGCGTGGTTGGTCGGGATCATGTTTCTGTGCTCACCGCTGGCTGGAGCGTCGGCCTCATCGTCGACGCTTCAGCATTTCGACCTGCCGGTCGATACAGCGGAGGCTTCGTTGAAACAGTTCTCCGCGCAATCCGGGCTGGATGTGATCTTCTCCACCCAGATCGCGATGGGAGTGAAAACCAACGCCGTCAAAGGCGAGTTCACTGCCACGGAGGCAATCAGGCGCATGTTGGCGGACACGGGGCTGGTGCCCGTGTGGAACGAGGCCAGTGGGGTGCTAACCGTGAGTCGTCCACCCCTCCATCCCATGTCAACTAAGCCTCCAGCCCGATCGGCCGGATTCAGCCAGGCGCTCCTCAGCGTCCTGTTTACGTTTACTTCCCACCTCTCGGCCCAGACCAGTGCACCGGCACCGTCGGCCGTGAAGGATCAGGACATTGTGCAAATGTCCCCCTATGAAGTCGTCTCGGACAAGGACAATGGCTATCGGAAAGCCATGTCGACCACCACATCACGCATCGCCATGGACGTGGTGAAAAACCCCCAGGCCGTCGAAATCGTTTCCGGGGATATGGTGAAGGACTTTGGCGCCACTGACATGTGGCAGGCCTTGCGCTACAGCTCGAGTATCACAGTGGTGCCGAATGCAGTGGCCCAGAACAACCAGTTCAACCTGCGCGGGTTTCAGGTTCCGGTGTATGTCAACGGCGTGAGCGTGCCGAACGTGGGTGCGACTTTCTCGAGGATGTTAATGGACAACATTGACCGCATCGAGATCGCGAAAGGACCCGTGGGCTTGTACTATGGGGTGTCCACCCCGAATGGGGTAGCGAACTACATCACCAAGAAGCCGGAATTTCGGCAGGCTTCGCGCCTGGAAATGAGCCTGGGAAATTATCAATATAGATACGCTGGCGTGGACACTCAGGGCATCATGAATAAAAAGCTGGGGCTGGCTTATCGGCTGATCTCCTCCTTTACCGATTATAATGGCCGGGTTGATAATCAGCGTGGAACGGATCTTTTCGTGGCGCCCTCAGTAGTATTCCGGCCAAATAACAAGGTGGAGGTTTCGATGGAATACGACCTGACGAAGTCCAAGACGCCCTATGCCACCAACGCATATACGATGGCCGTCAATCCCCAATATTATCAGGATTACCTTCATCCGACCGCTGAGACACTGCAATACTTCAAGACCACCTACGGCCTGGCCACGGATACCGACGCGCAGGCGAAGATCGTTTCGCGGTGGGGACCCACCCAGACGTGGGCCAACTGGCTGGCCAATTGGGTAGCAGACAAATACGCCCAAACCGGAACCCAGCCGTGGTATTGGACTGGGGATAAGATCGATTGGTGGCGTTTGTCGCCGCAAGGTGACAAATTCTTGAATGTCTTTCCCGAGGCGAACACGGATGGCCGCCTGCAGTCCGCCGATGGTGCGGTGACCGTGACTCCCATGGACAACCTCGCAATCAAATATCGCTGGGTCCAGGCGCAGAGTAACACGCAGTTCGATCGGGCTATTTTAAGTCCGCGCGGTGGCTTGCTGCCGGATGGCCGTTTTATTGCCGATACCCTCGCTGCCGGCCTCACTCATCAACCGCAAAACGTACGTTACCAACGGAACAGCACCCAACAGTTGGACTTGTCCTATGAACTGCGGGCGGCCGGCATGAAGCATACTCTTGTGGGCGGCTGGCAATCCGATCGTACGACCTTCGCCGCGGGTGCGGCGACCATCGACTTGACCAGAGGCAAGCCGGTTTTGGACGCGTCGGGCAATGTCGTTGTAAACAATTCAACCGGTGTGCCGATCCCGCTGACCGGGGCCGATGCGTATAATTATTTCGATCCGTGGGGACCCTACCCGCACGGGGGTTTGTATGACGTGATCAGCTCAGAAGCCCGGGTCACGACTTACCAAGTCACGAAATATGATGCCTATTATGTCAGCTATCGCGGTTCCGCCTTTGACGACAAATTAAATGTCCTGGCGGGAATCCGCCGCACCAAGTCGATCGCTCTGAACAAGAGCGACGATACGCCGACACTGGGTGCGATTTATGAAGTAGTGCCTGGCTGGCATGCCTTTGCCTCTTGGAGCAAGACGCTGACCTTTACCAATCAGATGAGCGCCTTCTCCACGACGCCGGGGAATATCGTCCCCAGTGACAATCCCCATTTGCTGGAAAACGAGCATGACAAAGGTATCGAGGTCGGGGTTAAGACCAACTGGCGCAACAATACGCTTTCCGGCACGTTCTCCTATTACAAGGATGAGCGGGATGGAGTGGTGACCAATGAAACCCTGAAGCAGATCACAGATCCGCGCAATCTATCCGGGGATCCGAACAAGAATGTCTATTTCTATGTCAATGGCGGCCTGCAGAGGTCGGAAGGCATTGACATGGACTTGAGCTGGACGCCGGACAAGACCCTGCAGGTACTGCTGAATGCCAATTACATGTGGACGGCAAAGATCATCAGCGATCCTTCCCTTGATCCCACCCATCCCGGCGCGAGTCTCTACATCCATGAGAAAACCCTGCGCCTCCAAAACGCTCCCGAATATTCCGGCCGCATCGTGGTGAAGTATAGCCCCACCAGCCAGATCAGCGTGGGTGGAGCCATTCGCTATTCGGACCTTTACGAATACAGCAATGCCGGGACGACCCATGTGACGGTACCTCAGGAGACATGTTACGACGCGTTCGCAACCTACGCCTCCAAGGTCTACGATCAGCCAGTCATGTATAAGCTGAACCTGATAAATATCGGCAACACCTACAACGATTTTACCCGGGACAACGGGTTAGTCTATCGGGTCAGCATGTCGATTGGGTTCTAAGTAGTTAGTTGGCGCTTCCGGAGCGAAGGGTCGACCGGGCCCTTCGCTCTTGCCCGCAGACAGGGGCGCACATTCGCAGATCCAAGCCCGCGCGGATCGCGGGAACCGCGTTCTTTCGGGCCGCCCAAACGGGCGACCCGGATGAGCGCGATTCTGTCTTCCAGCGGTGCATCCGCCACTCACGCATGAATTTTCTATGGCTATCCCGGTGACGACTGTGGGGCCGAGAGTGTACCGGGTGGGCACGCTCGTCTACACCCGCGGGGCCTTGCTCCAGGTGATGTTCTGGATGCTGTGGGGCGATTTCTTCTTCACGCTCATGGAGGCGCTGAATCCCTCGCTGATTCCACTGCAGCTGCGGTGGGCCGGCGCGGGTGACACGCTGATCGGCATCCTGAGCACAAGCCTGCCATCGGCGGTCGCCTTCTTCTGGTTTCCCGTGGTGGGGACGCAGAGCGACCGGCACCGGGGCCGGCTGGGCCGGCGCCGGCCTTTCCTGCTCTGGTGCACCCCGCCGGTGGTGCTCAGCCTGGTCTTGCTCGGGGCGGCCAAGCCGGCCGGTGCCTGGGTGCACGGGCTGCTGGCGGCGGCAGGGTGGGCGGGATCGACGGCGGCGGGTTGCACCATCGCGTGGATCGGGGTGTGCATGGTCGTGTTCTTGGTGTTCAACGCGTACATCCTTCAGGTCTACGCGTGTTTGTTCGTCGATGTGATTCCCCAGGAGGTCATGGGAAAATTCCTCGGCCTGTACCGTGCCATCGGCGCGCTGGGCAGCCTGGTTTTCAACCGCTGGCTGCTCGGCTGGTCCGAGGCCTACACGCTCCATATCTATGGCCTCATCGGACTGCTCTATGCCGGCGCGTTCTTCCTGATCGTCTGGCGGGTCAAGGAAGGGGACTATCCGCCGCCGCCGCCCAAGCCCCCCGGCGGGCCCTGGGGGGCGATCCGGGGGTTTCTGCGGGAAAGCTTCACGCACCGCTTTTATCTCAACTTCTACCTGGTCACCTTTTTCACCTGGGCGTCGCTGTCCCCGCTGTCCTTTGTGATATTCTACGGCACGCAGGCGGGCCGGCCGGACTACGCCGCGACCCTGGGGCTGACGCTGCAGGAGTTCGGGCAGGTCAAAGGCTGGACCTTCCTGATCCAGGTTCCGATTTTCTTCATTGCCGGCTTTTTTGTGGACCGGTTTCACCCGCTGCGCGTGGCCGTGCTGGGCATGCTGCTGACGAGCGTGAGCTATTTCTGCTGCTTCTGGTTTATCGACAGTTCTTCCACCCTGTTGCTGTGGTGGGGCCTGAATCAGGCCGCCTTCGCCGTTTTCATGGGCGCCAGTGCGACCCTGGCCCCCAGGCTGTTCCCCCGCGGCAAGTACGGCCAATTCGTCAGCGCGAACGCCATCTTCGGAATCACAAGCCTGGTCATTGCCCCACCCATCGTCGGCCTGCTGCTGGAGTCGATCCGCGATTACCGCTATGTCTTCATCTTTAGCGGCGTCTGCACCACCATCACCTTGGTCGCCTGCGTCACACTCTTCCGGCAATGGCGGAAGCTGGGCGGTGACCAGCACTACACACCGCCGGAAACGGCCCTCGGCGTGATGGAAAGCCCTCGCTAGCACCGGCCCGGACCGCTAAAAAGATCCGCCGCGCGTCCGGCTATGACTTCATCCCATGAACTCCAATTCCACTCTCCGAGCCCGGCCCACGTTGGGTCTGGGCAATATCCTGGTGGGCGCCGAGGAGCGCACGCTGGTCGAACAGGTGCTCCAATCGCGTTCCCTCAACCGGTACTATGCCACCGACCCCGCCAGGCCGCCGACGATGGTTGCGACGCTGGAGCAGGAATTCCGGGCCATCACGGGCGCCCGTTTCGCCCTGGCCGTGACGAGCGGATCGGCCGCCCTCGAATGTGCGCTCGGGGCGTTGGGACTTGGGCCGGGCGACGAGGTGATCCTGCCCGCCTGGAGCTGGGTGGCCTGCTGGACCTCGATCGTGCACCTCGGCGCCACGCCCGTGCTCGCGGAAATCGACGAGACGCTCTGCCTCGACCCGGCCGAGATCGACCGGCTGGTCTCGCCGCGCACCAAGGCGGTGATGGTGATTCATTATCAAGGGGTCGCCGGCCGGATGGACGCCATCCTGGAGCGCGCCCGACACCATGGGCTCAAGGTGCTGGAGGATTGCGCCCAAGCGCCGGGAGTGTCCTTTGGCGGGCGCCGTGTCGGTACGCTGGGCGACATCGGAATTTACAGCCTGCAGCACAACAAGCCGGTGTGCTCCGGGGAGGGCGGGCTGCTCGTGACCGACGACCCCGTGCTGTACGAGCGCGCGGTCCGCATGCATGACATCGGCCAGTACCGGGCGCCGCATGCCGCGCAAACCCCGGCTCGCGTCCCGTCGTTTTCGGGCTGCCAGTTTCGCATGGCGGAGTTGACCGGGGCCGTGGCGCTGGCGCAGATCCGGCGACTGGACCACATGATCGCCCAATGCCGCGGCCTCCATGAACGGGTCGCCACCGCAATCGCGGGCCTGCCGGGATTGCGCCTGCGCGAGCTGCCGGATCCTGCGGGAATCTTCGGGTACGAACTCTATTATTTCGTCCCGTCCCGGGAGATCGCCCGCACGTTCACCGAGCGCTTGACCCAGGCCAACGTCAATTGCGGGCGCCGCACCGGCACCTACCCGCACTACACGTTCGAGTACTGCCATACCGGGAACGACCACAGCGGACGCCTGCCCGCCTTCGTCCAGTTGGGGGAATGGCCGGCCGCCGGCTACCGGGCAGTGGACTTCCCGCGGACCGAGGATCTCTCGCATCGCTTCGTTTCGATCCCGCTCGGCGTGGCGTATTCCCCGGATGACGCCGACTACATCGGCGCGACGATCAAACGCCTCAGTCGGGAACTCGTTGGATGAGATGTCCTCCTCGAATGCTTGTGAAACCGACAGAACCGGATGCCGACCCGGCGGATTTCCGGGGGTCGTCGTTCCCATCACTTCGTTCCATTTATGACTAGCATCGAACGTTTCCTAGCGACCATCGAGCGCCGGCCCGTGGATCGTCCGGCCTTCTGGCTCGGGCTGCCCGTGCCCGGCGCCATCCCGGCGTTGCTGCGCCACTTTGGTGCCACTGACCTGCGCGACCTTTACGTCAAGGCCGGGGATGACGTGTATCCGATCGAGTTTCCCTATCACTCGCCCGCCGGCGATGCGATCTATCTGGCGTTCGACTGGGTCGGTGCGGGCAAACAGGACGACGAACACCGCACGCTGGGCGGGGAGGGCTTCTTTGCCGGGGCCGAGGACGTGGCGAAGGTGGCGGAGTTCCCCTGGCCGGATCCGGCGCAGTACATCGACCGGGCCCAATGCCGGCGCAACGCCGAAGCCGCGCCGCCGGGTCGCGCCAATCTCGGCATGGTCTGGTCCTGCCATTTCCAGGATGCCTGCGCCGCCTTCGGGATGGAGAACGCCCTGATCGCGCTCTATGAGCAGCCGCACTTGTTTCGGGCCGTGATGGACCGCATCACGGATTTCTACCTGCGCGCCAACGGGATCTTCTACGAGGCCACCCGGGGCCATTTGCACGCCGTGCTCCTGGGGAACGACTATGGCAGCCAGACCGGCCTGATGCTTTCGCGCGCGCAGATTGCCGAGTTCGCGCTGCCATGGACAAGGAAGCTGGTGGAGCAGGCTCACGCCCATGGGTTGAAAGTCATTCATCACTCCTGCGGCGCGATCCGGGATCTCATTCCTGACCTGATCGCCCTGGGCGTGGATGCCATCCACCCCATCCAGGCGCTGGCCAAGGGAATGGACGCGGCCGGACTCAAGCGCGAATTCGGGAATCAAGTGTCCTTTTGCGGAGGGATCGATGCGCAGGAGTTGCTCGTGCATGGCACGCCCGACCAGATGCGCGCCAAGGTACGCGAGCTGCGCCGCCTGTTTCCGACCGGCTTGGTGCTGTCGCCGAGCCACGAGGCGATTCTGCCCGACGTGCCGCAGGCGAATGTGTCCGCCATGATCGAGGCGGCGCTCGAACGCTGAAACGACAGGGCCACCGGCTTCATGATCTCGCCCGCGCGCCCGCCGCGAGTGTTGCATGCGATGGCCGGATGGATGAAATCAGGGACCAGCAGCCGGCTGGTTCCGCGGATGATCTCCCCATGAATAATACCCCCTCAACCATCGCCCCGGAGGCTGGCGCCCAGCGCCTGTCGCTGGCCCAGCTTCAAGCCTGGGAAAAATTGGGCTACGGCATGTTCATCCATTTCGGCATGAGCACCTTTGACGGCCAGGAGCTGTCGCGCGGGGACCAGCCCTCGACGTGCTATGCGCCGAACCAGCTCGATGTGGACCAATGGGTCTCGGTCGCCCGCGATGCCGGGATGAAATATGCCGTGCTCACCACCAAGCATGTCGCCGGTCACGCCCTCTGGCCGAGCCGCCACACCGACTATCACGTCGGGACGAGCGGCAATCCGACCAACGTCGTGGAAAAATTTGTGACCGCCTGCCAGCGGCGGGGGGTGCTGCCTGGATTTTACTACTGCTCCTGGGACAACCATCACCGATTCGGCGGGGTCACCCCCTCTGACATCCGCGCGCTGCCCCCGGAGCAGCAGGCGCAGGGGGGGCGGCACATGATCTATTACCAAGCCTACGCGACGCCGCAGTATTGGGATTTTCAGCTGGCCCAGCTCGAGGAGCTGCTCACGGGGTACGGACCGGTGGCGGAGGTGTGGATTGACATCCCGGGTCTGCTGCCGCGCGGCATCCGCACCGAACACTACCGGCAGATCGCCCGCTGGCAGCCGGGCGCGGTCATCATGATGAACCACGGTATCGGCGACGGTTCGAAGCTCGAGGTGGAGTATGCCTGGCCCACCGATCTGCTCGCGATCGAGCGCTTCCTCCCCAACAGCCACACCGGCCACGTAAAGTGGCGCGAAATCGAGGCTCGCCGGTATTATGTGCCGGGCGAGGTGTGCGATCCCATCGGCCGGGAGTGGTTCCACGTGGACGACGATCCCCCGCGCAGCGATGCGGAATTACTGGGCATGTACCTCGTCAGCCGCAGCCGCGATACGAACCTGCTCCTCGATGTCGGCCCCGATCGTCGCGGACTGATCCCCCCGCGATTCGTCGACGCGCTCATGCGCCTGCGACAGAATCTTGACCGACTCGGCTTGGCCTGAGCCGATAGCGTCCGCGAATTCTGCCGCGAACAAACCGAAGCCTCCAGCCAGGACCACCTCTCCCGTGAAATTCAGTGCCAGCTTTAAACGGTTTCGGTCCTTCATGTTCGTGTCGCTCATCCTGTCGGCGACTGCCCCGGTGATCCGGTGCCAGCCGGTCGAGCTGATGGAGCGAATTCCGCTGGTCCCGCGTCCGCAGGTGGTGGCCTATCGGGGCGAGAAGGTCCCGTTCCCGGATCGGATTTCGGTCCTGGGCCTGGATGGAGGAAATCCGGACGATGCACGAACGGTGGAGACGATGCAGGCGGTCTTGCGGTTGTTGCCGGAAGTGAAATCCGATTTCGGCGGTCGGAATCCCTTCACGATCAAGTTCGAGCAGAGCGCCCGCGTGACCGACCGCGAGGGCTACCTCCTCTCCTCGGGCAAAGACGGGATCGTCGTCACGTATGGCACCAAGGCCGGACAGTATTACGGGGCCCAGACCGTCTATCAGCTCCTCGCCTATGCCTACCACGGCGCGGGTTTCCTCGTCTGGGACAACTGGCCGGTCGAGGCCCGGCGCTGCCTTCCGGTCCTGACGATCGAGGATCGACCCGCCTACGCGGTGCGCTCGGTCATGGCGGACCTGGGCCGCGCGCCCTATTCGGTCGCGCTCCTGAAGCGGGAGATCCGCATCATGGGCCAGCTGAAACTCAACACCCTCCACCTGCGGCTCTACGACGATGAATTATGCGGCTTCCGCTTCGAGCACCTGCCGCTGGGCCGGGAGAACCCCCGGGCCCTCACGGCCGCCGACCTGAAGGAAATCGTCCAGTATGCGCGCGGCTACCATGTCGCCGTCATGCCGGAACTGGAATCGTGGGCCCATGTGCAGAGCATCATTTACCATTACCCGCAGCTGCGCGGCGCGGCGGGAATGTGGGGCGGTTCATCGTTCGGGATCGGGGAGCCAACCTATGCGCTGCTCGAGAAAATCTACGAAGAGATTGTGCCGTGCCTCGACGACAACGCCGCCGTGCATGTCGGACTGGACGAGGCGGTGTGGAGTGTCCTGCCCGGCGAGGAAGCCCAGGGCCACTCGCCGACCACCATGGTGGGCCGGATCCATCAGATCCTGATGCAGGTGGCGGCCCGTCATCACAAAAAGATCACGATGCACCTTTGGGCCGACGCCGGCGGCCGGCCACTCCCGGCCGGCCTGGAGCGCGAGGTGGTGGTCGAGCCCTGGGCATATTTTGAAAATAGCGGGCCCGACATCGTCCGGAAGCTGGGCCAATGGGGCGGGGCAGGGAAGGCGCCGGTAATGATGGGGGCCGGCGTGAACTGGTCGCGGGTGCACGGCGATTACGAGGCGACGCGGATCTGGTGCACCGAAGGGCTGAAGTATCCCAACGTGCTGGGCGTGACCCTCTGCCTTTGGGGGACGAACGACCTGGCCGGGCGGCTGATGACGCTCTATGGGGGCGCCAAATTTGCCTGGACGCCGGCGGCCACCCAGCGAGACCCGAGTGACGCCTCGGGGGAATTCCTGCGAAATCGCCTGGATCTCGAGATGCAGCAGTGGCAGGTCATCTTTCCTGACGCCGATCCCCGCGCCATTGATGCGGACCGGGGGCCGGAGGTTCGGGCAGGGCGCTATACCTGGTCACCGCTGCAGTCGGTTGAGGCCCCGGTGGCGCCAACTGTGCAGTTTGTGCCGCCCCGGACTCAGGCCGAACGGCATGCCGGCCAGGCGGAGGTCAAGTCACCTTAGGGTGATTTCGTGGAGCAGGCGAACGGCCGTGTCCACGAAGATGGACCCGCACTCGTCGGTGCCCAGTCCGCTGAACGAATTGACCTCGTATCCGCCCCGGGCCTTTTCTCCGGGCAGCCCGACGTAATAGACCCCGGTGCCGTTGGAGTAGCCCAAGACGATCGTGTGTGGAAAGGGCGACCGCTGCTGGATCGCCCGGGCCACTTCGATCAAGGGCTCGCCGGGCAGCGCGACCACGGCCACCGACCCCAGCACGAACACCTGCACCTCGGACGGGAGCAGGGCGCGTCCGAGTTCGGCGCGCTTCTCCGCGGTCAGCGGCAATTTGACCTCGGCGGAGTTCGCCTGAAGCTGGCCTACCTCGATGCGCAGTGTCCGATCGGCCGCCTTGGCCGTGCGGAGGCCGAGCAGGGCGGCCATCTGCCTGGCCGGTTCGATCCCGCGATGAGACGGCACCAGGTCGCCGGCGCAGCCTTGGAGGACGATGGCGCAGCCGCCAAGGCGGGCTTCGATCTCGGCGGCGGCAAACCCAGGCCAATCGGCTGAAACGGCATTGCTTTCGAAGTATACCGAAACCGGATGGCAGGGGTAGTTGATCAGGGTGGCGACCGGCTGGCCCTGAAGGGACCGGAAGACCAGGACAGTGAGCGTCGGGTCGGTGGGGCCGAAACGCAGGCCGTCCGGCATCGTGTTGGGGTCCACCGGCACAAAGATATTCTCCACCATGCCATCAGGCCGGCGGGGACGTCGGTTATACTGCCACTCCGGAACGGTGGCCCGCCCGATCGCGAGCGTTACCGGCTGGAGCGCGGTGTCCGCCTCCTTGGCCGCCCGCACCGAGGCCAGAAAGAGTCGGTCCGCCCAAGGTTGGTAGTTCGGATCCTGCTGGGCTCGCAGCTCGGCCTCGATGTCTTCCTTGATCAAACGCTCGTTGATGATCGGGGAGTCCGGTCCGGAATGCGTGTGGGACGCATTGACCAAGATGTGGTCGGGCGGGATGCCGGTTTCGGCCGAAATGAGCTGGCGCACCTTCGCGACCGCGCCGGAGCGGGCATAAACCAAGTCCCATTGGATCAGCGCCAACTTGGTGGTGCCATCGCTCACCACCAGGGCGCGGACGTTGAGGGGCGAAACGACCTTGTCATAGGGCAGGTTCTGCTTGGCCCAGTTCCGGAGGCTCGGCGGAGGGGTGATGTCCACTTTTGCCGCACCTGCCGACAGCACACTTGCGAGCATGGGACCGGACGATGCCAGCAAGCCCAGGGCAAGGACCGGTGCCCACCACTGCCACCGCCCGCGGTGCAGGCCGGGCGCACGAATGCCGCGAAATGCCGCGAAATCGCCCGGGGTGGCGAGCGAGTCGTCGGAAGAGGGGGTCAGCGGGTGGATTTTCATGGCTGAGGTATTCTGGAGCCGCGGGGCGGGCCAACCACGGGCGGTACATGCGAGGAGGATAATCGGGTTGGTTGGGCGGACGGCCGCGACGACCGGACCCGCAGGGGACGATGGGCAATCCCACCGCGTGAGGCGACGAGTATTCGATGGGCGAACAGTTGACTTAATCGGGCCTTGGCGGGGCGTCGAATCACACCTACTACTTTCGGCGGCACGATTCGCGGACGTAAGGTGACCTACGCCCGGTTCTTGACCACCTGTTTCACCACCTGTGCGCGAATGGAAAACTCTCTCACCATTGTCATTCCGTACGCCGATGCCGGCCGCCTGACGAAGTACTGGGCCATCGCGGAGGAGCGGGTGGATTGGGAGCGCCCGGGGCTGGAAACGGAGCGGTGCACCGTGGCCTTTGCAGCCACCGAGCTGCACGCCTATCTCGCGCGGACCGTGCCGTCACTCGAAGTCCGCTTCAGCGACGCGATTCCGGCCGCGGGCGCCGCCATCGCGATCGGCCCCTTCGCGACCATCCGCGAGGTTCTCGGGTTGGCGGTGGAGTCTCCGCCGCAGGATCCGCAGGGCTACGTGATCCGCACGCACGCGTGGCTCGGGCGATCCGTGCTGGTGCTCGCGGGCGGTGGGCGGGAAGGCGCGCTTTACGCTGCCTACGCGTATCTCGATGCCCTGGGCTGGCGCTGGTACGAACCGGGCAAGGGTGGGGAGGTCGCGCCGCCGGAGCGGGTGTCCCTGCCGCTGGAAGGCTGGAATCTCGCGACGACCCCCGACTTCCCGCTGTTCCGCGGTTTCCACATGCAGTCCGAAGGCGAGGAGTCGATCGACCTGTTCCGATGGATGGCACGCAATCGGCTCAATGCCTGGGGCTATCATCCGCGATCCTACGCGTTGATGAAGAAGCTGGGCTTCCGGTTGATTTCGGGCGGACACATCCTGGAGCAGATTCTCCACCCCGACCAACCGCAGCCCAGCGGTCGGACCTTGTTCGAGGAGCATCCCGACTGGTTTCCGGAGATCGACGGGAAGCGCGAACGAAAGCATGCGGACCGGTTCAACTTCTGCGTGGCCAACCCGGTCGCCACGCATCATGTGGCGCGCCATCTGGTGGAACGTTTCCGCACCGACTGGCGCTGGACCGATTTTCAGCACGTCTGGATGTTGGACACCTGGGCGGGTTGGTGCCAGTGCCCCGCCTGCCGGGCGCTGGGCAACGACGCCGACCGCTACCTCCATTTTCTGGGTCGCGTGCGGACCGAGATCGACGCCGCCGTGAAGCGCGGCGAACTCACGCGCAGCACCGGCATGGCCCTGTGCGCCTATGAGGGCACACCATCGCTCGATGGTCCCAGTCACGGCGTCCCGGCGAACCTCACGGGCAGCCAGGATTTCGTGCTCTTTGCGCCCATCAACCGCTGCTATGCGCACACCCTGGAGGACCCGGCCTGCACCGAGATGAACGGGCGCTATGTGCGCGCAATCGAGTCGTGGGGCCGGATTGCGGACCGCCTGCCGCTGGCGGTGGTCGAGTACTACAATGTGTCGAAATTCGAGGACCTGCCGCTGCTGTTTGCGCGCACGATGGGTGCCGACATGGCGTTTTATAAGCGCGTCGGGGTGCAGGGCATGAGCTACATGCACGCACCGATCGCGCTCTGGGGCCCGCGCGCCTTGAATCATGCCTTGTACGCCCGGCTGACCTGGGACAGCCAGGCCTCGGTCGAGCAGATCAAGGAGGAGTATCTTCACCTCTGCTACGGGCCGGCGGCGGGGTTGATGCGGGATTTCTACACTCAACTCGAGGCGGCCTACGCCAACATCACGGCGTGGCGGAGTTGGTTTCACCCCAGCATCAACCGCCAATTGCTGGACTGGAAAGGCGAGACGCCCACCAAGCCGTTGTTCACCCTGCAGCATCTGCAACCGAAGGGCGGCCAAGCCATCGGGCCGCTTGAATCCCTGCGGCGGCTCGCGCTGACTAAGAAGCGTCTCGATCAGGCGCGGGCGATGAAGGTGCCGATCCCCGCCCGCCTGCGGATCGAGGAGGATGCCCGGGCGTTCCGCTACGGGGACGACTCGTTCCGGTTCTACTGGGCGATGGCCCAATTGTACGAGGCTGACCGGAAGGGCGACCCGCGGGCCGTCCGCCGGGCCTGGACCGAAGTGGAACACTTTGCCGATTCCCTGAGTTCGTACCATGTGCCGTTCGACTACGAGTATCCCGGTCCGGGGGTCAGGGCCAAGGACGCCCTCGCCCGTACCCAGCTTCGGCCCTTGCTGGACCTGCTGCGGGTTAAGCACGGCCGACCTGATCTGGTCCAACCCAGCCGCGTCCGCCGGGCGGGCAAGGCGCGCCCGGGGCGAAAGCCGGCGCGCTGACGCCCGGCTGACGCGAAGGTTCCTCCGCAATGACATGCCGTCGCACCCTCGGTCATAGTCCTGATGCCAGCCCAAGAGCCTGAGATTCGTGCCGTGGCGGCCACACCCTCGGCGGCACCGCGGTACCGCGTTGGAACGCTTGCGTATACGCGGGGCACCTTGGGGCAGGTGATGTTCTGGATGCTCTGGGGCGATTTTTTCTTTCAACTGATGGAGTCGATGCCCCCCAGCGTGATCCCGCTGCAACTCCGCTGGGAAGGCGCGGGCGACACGCTGATCGGCCTGCTGGCCACGAGTCTGCCGTCGGCGCTCGGATTTTTTCTCGGGCCCGTGGTGGGCATGAAAAGCGATCGCCATCGCGGCTGGCTGGGGCGTCGCCGGCCCTTTCTGCTGTGGTGCACTCCACCGGTGGTGATCAGCCTGGTCCTCCTAGGCGCCGCCAAGCCGGGAGGCGCCATGCTGCAGCGGGTGCTTTCCGCGGTTGGCGGGACGTATTTTACCGTTGCCGGCTGCACCATCGCGTGGATCGGGCTCTGCATTGTCGTGTTCCTGATCTTTAACACCTTCATCGCCCAGGTGTATGAATTCCTGTTCGCCGATGTGATTCCCCAGGAGGTCATGGGGAAGTTCATCGGCATCTACCGTGCGGTTGGAGCGATGGGGAGCCTGGCCTTCAATCGCTGGGCCCTGGGCTGGGTCCAGGCCTACACGCTCCACATCTACAGTCTGATCGCGATCCTCTACGCTGGCGCGTTCTTCCTCATCGTCTGGAAAGTGAAGGAGGGTGACTATCCTCCTCCGCCACCCCAGAAGGCCGGTGGCGGCCTGGAGGCGATCAAAAGGTACTGCAAGGAGTGCTTCACCCATCGCCTTTACCTGAACGTCTATTGTGTGCCGTTCTTCTTCTGGAGCTCACTCGTGCCCTTCTCCTTCGTGGTGTTCTTTGCCACACAGGCGGGGAAGCCGGGCTATGCTTCGACGCTGGGCCTGACTTTGCAGGAATTCGGACAGATCAAGGGCTGGACCTTCTTTGTGCAGATCCCGATCTTCTTTCTCGTCGGACCGTTGGTTGACCGGTTTCACCCGCTGCGGGTGGCGATGGTGGGGCTCTTCCTCACAAGCGTGACCTATTTTTGCTGCTTCTGGTTGGTTCACGGCGCGGCCAGCCTGCAATTCTGGTGGTGCCTCAACCAGGCCGCCATCGCGGTTTACCTTGCCGCCTACCTGACCATCCTGCCCCGGCTGCTGCCGCTGTCGAAATACGGCCAGTTCATGAGCGCGAACCAGACCTTCGGCTATATCGGACTCGTGCTGACGCCGCCACTCTGCGGGCTGCTGCTCGAAACCATCCGCGATTACCGTTATGTCTTCATCTTTTGCGGGATCAGCACGGGTCTCGCGTGCCTCGCGTGCGTCACGCTTTTTCTGCAGTGGAAAAGGTTAGGCGGCGATGAACACTACCGACCGCCCGAACCATGGCTGAAGTCCTCCGGGTGATGTGCCGTGACCAAGTGACGAGGGATTGCCAAGTTCCCGACTCATCCGGCAGGATGTCGTCTGCGGCCTGTCCCGGTGTGAGCCGAACCGGTGATCATGACCTCTCGCAATGAATCGCCGATGACACGAACTGCCCGTATCCTGCTGCTTGGCTTCGCAACGCTGGCCCCGGCCGTGTCCATTTGGTCCGCTCCGGCCGGTCCGGTCGTGCAGGTCGCGGTCGACGGGAACGACCGTTGGTCAGGAGTCCCGGCGGCCCCGAATGCGGGCCGGACGGATGGCCCCTTCGCGACCCTCGCGCGCGCCCGGGACGAGGTGCGGGCAATGAAAGCGGCGAGTGGTCTGCCCCGGGGCGCGACCGTGGTGGTGCACGGCGGGGTCTACCGACTCGGCGAGCCCTTGGTGCTCGGTCCCGCGGATTCCGGGCAAGCCGATGCTCCAATCGTCTATGCGGCAGCCCCCGGCGAACGGGTTCTCCTGCGGGGCAGCGTTGTGCTGCAAGGCTGGCACCACTTCCGCGGCGGAATCTGGCAGGCGTCCGTTCCGGCCGACCTGCGGGAAATCCGCTTCTGGCAGTTGTACTACCGCGGCCATCGCCAGGTGCTGGCCCGCACGCCCAATCGCGACCCCCAGCACCCGCGCTCCGGCGGTTTTTCATACGTGGCCAAGGAGGTCGGGGAGGGGAGCAAGGCGGACTTCGGGTACAACCCGGCCCGCCTCGACCCGGCCAGATGGTCAAAGCCCACCGAAGCCCGGGTCCATGTCTGGCCATGGCGTAATTGGAACCAAGACATTTGCCCGATCAAGTCAGTCGACCTGCCAGGGCATGTCATCACGCTGGCCCAGCCGGCCCGCTACCTGCTGATTGAGGGCAACCGCTTCTACGTCGACAATCTCCTGGAGGAATTGGACGCCCCCGGAGAGTGGTACTACGACAAGCAAGCGGGTCAGGTATACTTCTGGCCGCCCGACGGTGCCGACCCCACGGACGGCGTGGCGGTGCCAGTGCTGGACGATTTGATCACCGTGAAAGGCGACCCGACCAGCGGTGCCTTTGTCAGCCACGTCCAATTCCGGGACTTTGACCTGGCGGAGACCTGCAGCAGCTTGATGGTTCTAGGCCGGACCGCCTACTGCAGCGTCACGAGGTCGACGCTCACCAACTGCGGCGGGAACGCGCTCCAAATCTGCGACGCCGGGCACCACAACCGCGTTGCCGGCTGCGACATTCACCATGTGGGCGGGCAGGCCATCAGTCTGGACGATGCCGTGGACTGGACACACCGGCCCGAGGGGCATCTGGCGTACAATGTCATCGACAACAACCACGTCCACGACGTTGGCGATGGCGGGGATGCGTGGTGCGCGATCGGTCTTTTGCCGAGCAGCGGGGGCAACGCCAGCCATGACAACGTGGTCTCGCACAACCTCATCCACGACACGCCGCGACAGGGCATCTCCTTCAACGGGATGGGCAATGTCGTTGAGTTCAACCACGTGCACCACACCAACCAGGAGCAGTCCGATACCGGGGCGATCGGGATGGGTTCACGCGACATCTACGAGCGCGGCAGCATCATCCGTTACAACTACGTCCACGATGCGGGCGGTTACAACATGCTCAAACCTGGCGTCTGGGAATACCCGCATTACTGCTGGGGCATCTACCTCGATGACTACACGAGCGGGGTCCACGTCCACGGGAATCTGGTGGTCAACACTTACCGCGGCGGGGTGATGGTTCATGGCGGGCAGGACAATGTCATCGAAAACAATATCTTCATCGATGGCGCCGCCCAGCAGATCCAGTACGCCTTCATTGACAGCCTCACCAAGGGCCGCAATCCGGTTCATCCGGACAAGAGCATGTGGCTGATGACCGGCACCAAGTGCATCGGTAATATCTTTTATTACACCGGTCTGGAGAGCAACTGGATCAGGGGCACGAAGTGGACGCAGATCATTGCAGAATCGGATCGGAACGTCATCTGGCATGGCGGGCGGTCGCTCACGATCAGCGTCCCCGGCATCTTCGAGAGCACCGGATGGGACGCGTGGCAACAGCTGGGCTTTGATCATCACTCCGTGATCGCCGATCCGCTGTTTGTGGATGCCAAGCGGGGCGACTATCGGCTGCGCCCGGACTCCCCGGCGTTGAAGCTGGGTTTCAAGCCCCTGCCGGTCGAGCAGATGGGCCTCTACTCGTCGCCGGAACGGGCTTCCTGGCCGGTCTCCGATGACCAGTGGCGGGAGGAGCATCTCAAGCTCCCAGAGGGACCGGCCCAATAGG
>CAIQKV010000053.1 GCA_903872505.1 uncultured Opitutia bacterium | reverse complement strand
GTTCGGGACCGATGACGATGACGGAGCGGCCGGAGTAATCGACGCGCTTGCCGAGCAAGTTCTGGCGGAAGCGGCCCTGCTTGCCCTTGAGCATGTCGGAGAGCGACTTCAGCGGACGGTTGCCGGCGCCGGTCACGGGCCGGCCGTGGCGTCCATTGTCAAAGAGAGCGTCGACCGCCTCCTGCAGCATCCGCTTTTCGTTGTGGATGATGACGTCGGGCGTCTTCAACTGCATCAGATTCCGCAGGCGGTTGTTGCGGTTGATGACGCGGCGGTAGAGGTCGTTGAGGTCGGAGGTCGCGAAGCGGCCGCCCTCGAGCGGGACGAGCGGGCGCAGGTCCGGCGGGATGACGGGCAGCACCTCGAGCACCATCCACTCGGGACGGGAGCGCGAATGGATGAAACCCTGGATGACCTTCAGGCGCTTCGAGAGCTTCTTCTTGATCTGCTTCGACTTGGTCGCGCGCATCTGCTCCTGGAGCTCGACGACGGTGGCCTCCATGTCGGTCTTGGTGAGCGCGTCGCGGACGGCCTCGGCGCCCATCTTGGCGACGAAGGAGTCGTCACCGTACTCGTCGATCGCCTGGCGATACTCGGTGTCGGTGAGGAGCTGGTGCGGCTCGAGCGGGGTCTTGCCCGGGTCGATGACCATGAAGTTCTCGTAGTAGATGACGCGCTCGAGCGAACGGGCGGTCATGTCGAGCAGCAGGCCGAGGCGGCTGGGCATGCTCTTGAGGAACCAGATGTGGGAAACCGGCACGGCCAGCTCGATGTGGCCCATGCGCTCGCGGCGGACGCGGGCGATGGTCACCTCGACGCCGCAGCGGTCGCAGACGACGTCCTTGTACTTGATGCGCTTGTACTTGCCGCAGGCGCACTCGTAGTCGCGCACCGGCCCGAAGATCTTCTGGCAGAAGAGGCCGCCCGGCTCGGGCTTGAAGGTGCGGTAGTTGATGGTCTCGGGATTCTTGACCTCGCCCTTCGACCATTTGCGGATGGTCTCGGGGGACGCGACGGTGATCGAAACGCAGTCGAATGCGCTCTCCTCGAGGCCGAGGACGGAACGGGTCTCATCGCGGGACGAGGCCGCGGTGTCAGCAGGTTGGATGCTCATTTAATTTTTTCTTCCAGGTGGTCGTTGAAGGGCGGGAGGAGGCTCGGGGGGCTCAAGTGCCGAAACCGAGCGAGTCGCGCTTGTTGAGCTTGATGTCCAAGCCGAGGGATTGGATTTCCTTGATCAGGACGTTGAAGGACTCGGGCGTGCCGGCCTGCAGCGTGTTGTCGCCCTTGACGAGCGACTCGTAGATCTTGGTGCGGCCCTGCACGTCGTCGGACTTGACGGTGAGCAGTTCCTGCAGGGTGTGCGCCGCGCCGTAGGCCTCGAGCGCCCACACTTCCATTTCGCCGAAGCGCTGGCCGCCGTACTGGGCCTTGCCGCCCAGCGGCTGCTGGGTGACGAGCGAGTACGGGCCGACCGCGCGGGCGTGGATCTTGTGCGACACGAGGTGGTTCAGCTTCATCATGTAGATGTAGCCGACGACGACCTCCTGATCGAGTTTCTCGCCGGTGCGGCCGTCGAGGAGCGGGCTCTTGCCGGAGGACGGCAGCTTCGCGTCCTTGAGGTATTCGCGGACCTTCTTTTCCGGAATGCCGTCGAACACGGGCGTCGCGACCTTGATGCCGAGCTTTTTGCAGGCCCAGCCCAGGTGGGTCTCGAGCACCTGCCCGACGTTCATGCGCGAAGGCACGCCCAGCGGGTTGAGGCAGATCTCGATCGGGGTGCCGTCCGGGAGGAACGGCATGTCTTCCTCGGGCACGATCTTGGCGACCACGCCCTTGTTGCCGTGGCGGCCGGCCATCTTGTCACCGACCTCGAGCTTCTGCTTGGTGGCGATGTAGACCTTGACCTGCTTGATGGAGCCGTCGCCGTTGTCTTCGCCGGCCTCGATCGAGGAGATCTTGCGTTCGCGGTCGCCCTCGAGCTCGTCGAACTTCGTCTGGTACGAGCCGATGATCTCCATGATCTTGATGCGAACCGGGGACGGGTCGATCTGGACGTGCTTGGAGACGGCGGCGAGCTTGCGCAGGAGCGTCTTGGTGATCTTGCGGTTGGCCGGGATGATGATTTCGCCGGACTCGCCGTTGATGACGTCGAGCGGGATCTTTTCGCCGAGGAGGATGTTGGAGAGCGCCTCGGTCAGCCCCTCGCGGAGCTTGTCCATCTGCGTCTTGTACTCCTCCTGGATCTGCTTGGCCTGGCGGCGACGGTCGGAGGGCGAGAGCCGCTCCTTCTCGAAGTCGACGCGGCTGGAGACCTTCACGTCCATGATGATGCCGGCGGCGCCGGACGGGACGACCAGCGACGTGTCCTTCACGTCGGCGGCCTTCTCGCCGAAGATGGCGCGGAGGAGCTTTTCCTCGGGCGCGAGCTCGGTCTCGGACTTCGGGGTGATCTTGCCGACGAGGATGTCGCCGGGCTTCACCTCCGCACCGATGCGGATGACGCCGTTGTGGTCGAGGTTCTTGAGCGCCTCTTCGCCGACATTCGGGATGTCGCGCGTGATCTCTTCCGGCCCGAGCTTGGTGTCGCGGGCGGTGACCTCGAATTCCTGGATGTGGATCGAGGTGAAGATGTCCTCCTTCAGGACCTTCTCGGAGATGAGGATCGCGTCCTCGAAGTTGTAGCCGTTCCACGGCATGAACGCGACGAGCACGTTGCGTCCCAGCGCGAGTTCACCCTGGTCCGTCGCCGGACCATCGGCGAGCACGTCGCCCTTCTTGACCTTCCTGCCGATTTCCACAATCGGCTTCTGGTTGATGCAGGTGCCGCCGTTCGAGCGCATGAATTTGCGGAGACTGTATTCCTGATATTCGAAACGCGGCGTCTTCTTCGACGGCATTTCGCCATCGGGAGTGACGACGATCTTCGATGCCGAAACGTAGGC
>CAIQKV010000052.1 GCA_903872505.1 uncultured Opitutia bacterium | reverse complement strand
CGCGGCGGGGGCGCCGCGGCTCCATCGATTTCCGACCTTCGACCTGCGCCCTTCGATTCCGCCGCCGCGCGCTACGAACTCGAGATGAGCTTCTCCCGCGGGCTCTACACCGGCTGGTTCCGCGGCACCAACAACCGGGAGCTCGCCCACGCCCGCTTCGGCACCAAGCGCGGCGTGTTCCTAGGCGAGGTCAGCCGCGTCGCCGGCGAAAGCGTCAGCCTGCGCCTCGCCGCGCCGCTCAAGCCGGGCGACGGCATCGTGTTCGACGCCGGCGCGCCCGACGAAAAGGAGGAGGGCGGCCGCGTCTACCAGGTGGCGACCTCGCCCGCAGGCGAAACCACCGTCCGCTTCGGGCACGGCGACATCAACTGGCGCCGCGTGAATGCCGGCCAGCTCGTCTGGAAGACCAACGATCCCGCCCTCGACCGCGACGTGCGCGCCTCGTTCACCGGCGACCAGGTTCGTTTCCAGCGCCCAATCACCCTCGAAGTCCACGGCCGCGCCGGCACGCCGCTCACGCTCATCGCCGACGACGGCCACGGGCACGTCGTGAAGGTCGAGTCCACCCTGCCCCTCGCGCCCGCCACCAAGCAGCCCCTGACCGCCGCCCGCCTGCACGAGCAGCTCGGCCGCCTCGGCGGCACGCCGTTCGCGCTCGGCGAGCTGCGCTCGCACCTGGAAGGCGACGTGATCCTGCCGGTGAGCGAACTCAACCGCCTCCGCCGCGAGTCCGCCGCCGCCCTGGAAAAGCTCCGCGCCCAGCCGCTCCGCTGGACGCTGACCGACTATCGGCGACCCGCCTTCGTCCCGCCGGGCGGGACCACGCCGGGCACGCCGGAACTAATCGCCGTCATCCGGCTCCTCCCGCAGCTCGAGGCCGCCTGGGCCGCCGGCGCCCGGACGATCTACTGCGAGTTTGAGAACCCCAAGCACTACCGCGACGCCGTCGCGCGCTTTCACGCCCTCCAGCAGTCCGAAGTCGAAGGGCGAAAGTCGAAAGTTGACCATGCCACTCGCGGTCCGGAGCCGTCTGAAATCGAAATTCGAAATTCGAAATTCGAAAATAGCGCCGCCGCCTCGATATGGGTCGCTGCTCCCAGAGTGTTCAAACCGGGCGAGGAGTGGATCTTGGAGCAAGTTCGGTCCAGCAACGCAGACGGCTATTTGGTGAGAAACTACGATCATCTTGCCTTTTTTTCACGCGATCGGCGGCGCGGCGATTTCTCGCTCAACGTGGCCAACCCGCTGACGGCGGACTATTTCATCCACGACCGCGGCCTCGAGCGCGTGACCGCGAGCTACGACCTCAACATCGCGCAGCTGGAGTCGCTCCTGCAGTCCGCGCCCGCGGCCTGGTTCGACCTCACGGTGCACCAGCACATGCCGATGTTTCACATGGAGCACTGCGTGTTCTGCGCGTTTCTCTCGACCGGCAAAGACTACCGCGACTGCGGCCGGCCGTGCGACACGCACCGCGTCGCGCTCCGCGACCGGGTCGGGGCCGAGCTGCCGCTGAAGGCGGACGCCGGCTGCCGCAACACCGTCTTCAACAATCGCGCCCAGACCGGCGCCGAATACGTCTCACGCCTGCTGGAGCTCGGGGCGCGCAGCTTCCGCGTGGAGTTCGTCAACGAGGAGCCCGCCGAGGTCACCCGCACGCTGACGCACTACGGGCAGCTCCTCCGCGGCGAGATCACCGGCGCCGACCTCTGGCGCGAACTGAAGCTGCTGAACCAGCTCGGCGTCACGCGCGGCCAGATGGAAGCCGCGCCGCAGGTCATCCACCGGAAGACCTGAGCGGGCGGGGACGGGACTGCGCGGGTTAGATTGCGGCCGAGCCGCCGCTGCGCCGCAGCAGGCTCGACAACCCTGCCACCACCACCAGCACGCCGCCGCCGACATAATACCAGGTGGCGTCGGTCGTGTGGCCCTCGCCGGAGACGACGTCGGCGATCTTGGCGCCAGCGGTGTCTAGGTTGCCGGCGACGGAGTGACGGCGGGTATTGCCGAGATAGCAGACGTAGCTGCCGACGATGATCAGGATGATGCCGATGATTTTCTTGGAGGACATGGGGATGGGGGTTGAGCTGACACTGGGCGCCGGGGGCGCCGGAGGAAACAAAAGATGCGGCGGTTCGGCCCGCTTACCGCTGGGGCTGGCGGCGCAGGGCGTTGAGCGCCCGCCCGGCGCTGAAAATCGCCGGCGTCCAGCGCAGCAGGGTTGTGAAGAAGCCCACCCGCGGCAGCAGCGTCCGCTTCAGGAGCAGGGCCAGCGGGATCGTGGCCAGCCTGGCGAAGGGCCGGATCTTGCGCCACAGCACCACGGCGCGGTCCAGCCAGAGCAGCGGGCGCATCGCACCCTCCGCTGCCACGGCGCACTCCACCCGGCGCGCGGCGATCCGCCGGCGCAACGCCGTCTTGTAAACCTCCAGGCCGGCTAGCTCTCCGTGCGGATACATGCGCGGTCGGTCTTGATCTCCGACAGGGTGGCGGCAAAGGGCGGCGGCTGCCGCCGAAGGTAGCGGCGGAAACTGACGACAATGGCCACGGCCGCTCCCCCGTAAACCAAGGTCAGCCCGCCGAGCGCCGCCAGCCGCGCGCTGTCCCACAGCAGGTAGACGAGCGTGATGCTGGCGAACGTGATCGCCATCATGCCGGTGAAGATCGCCGCGCTGATCCAGATGAAGATCTGGATCAAGCGGCGCTTCTCCTCCTGCAGCTCGACCGCGACCAGCTCGACCCGGTCCTGGACGGTCGCGAGCACGCTGTCCGCGAGCGCGCGGACCGAGTGCAGGAAGCCCGGGGGATCGGCCGGGGGTGATTCCATCGCCGAGATCATTTACTTGCTCCGGCGGCCGAGGAGCACGCCGACTAGCAGGCCGAGGCCGGCGGCCACGGCGATGGCCTGGTAGGGGTTCTCGCGGATCGTCGCGTCGGTGTACTTGGCGCCGGCCACGACCTTCTTCTTCGCGCCGTCATAGAGGTCGGACATGCGCTCCTGCATGATTTCGTAGCGCGCACGGAGCGCGCCCACGGCCTCGTCGGTCGTCTCGCCGACCGATTCACTGATCATTTTTTCCGCTTCGCCGACCAGGGCCTGAAGCTCGGTAAGCAGTTCCTTGGGCGTGTGCGTGGCGGTGGATTTGTTATTTTTCATGGGAATTCGGATCGGTTGGACTGGGTTGACTGACAAAGGTGACGGACACGGGAACCGGCGGCCGGTTCAGGGGCGGTTCCGGCGGAGGCCCAAAAGGGTCATGCGTCATTTCGAAAATGCTGAGGCGGGGCCGGGCATGGCAGTTGGCCGCCAGAAAATTCCGCCGCGCCCCGCACAGCATGCCGGCCAGGCCCGTGGTGGCGGCGAGGCCGCCGCCGAGCATCAGCCAGGTATTTTGGCGCGTGGCGGTGCGGGTGAAAATGCGCGAAAAACCGGGGCCGATTTCATCCGACGCGCTGACGCCGCAGGTGAGGCAGATTGCCCCGCCAACAAACAGGGCGAGGGCGAGAGGGCGGTTCATGGGAGGCAGTTGGGCGGTGGATGAGTCAGGATCCGGGGCGGTCTGACCCGGGCGTTGACCGGCGAGGCTGGCTGCGCCATCGCCGGCAGGCCATTAAGCGCTTCTTCCACCCCCGGTGCGATGGGGTGAAACCCTATCGCCACCCGCCGGAGCCCGGGGCCGGCGTCAGCGCGGCACGAGGAACTGGAACGTCGTCCCCTGCCCCGGCTCGCTCGCGCAGGTGATGCTGCCGCCGTGCGCCACGACAATCTCGCGCGCGATGGCGAGGCCCAGGCCGACCCCGGCAGTGGCCTGGCCGGGCGCGCGATAAAAGCGGTCAAAGACATGCGGCAGGATCTCGGCCGGAATGCCCGGACCCTGGTCCCCCACGGAAAAACGCATGAACCCGAGCGGGGCCGCCGCCACGCCGAGCGTGATCCGCCCGCCCGGGGGCGAATACTTGGCCGCGTTCGTCAGCAGGTTGATGAACACGTGGCGGAGCCGGCTGCGGTCCACGTTCACGCTGGCCTCCGCCAGCTCGGGCTCGAGGCTCACGGCCAGGGACAGCCCGGCGGGCTCGATGAAGCCGCGCGCCTCGGCGGCGACCTCGTCCAGCAGTTCCCGGACCGCCACGGGCGCGTGGGCGAGGCTCGACGCCCCGCTTTCCAGCCGCGCAAGGTCGAGCAGGCTGTCGAGGATCCGCAGCAGCCGGTCGGCCTCGTCGCGCGCCGTCTCCAGCAGCTCGCGCTGGGTGGCGGTGAGGCCCTCGAGCTTTTGCTCGAGCAGCAGGTACACCGCCATGCGCAGGGTGGTCAGGGGGGACTTGAGCTCGTGGCTGACGGTGCCGACGAGGTTGGTCTTCGCGTCGTCCAGCAGCCGGAATTTCGTCACGTCCTGCAGGATGACGGCGGCGCCCTTGAACTCGGTGAGCTTGTCGCCGATCGCGAGGATGCGCGGCAGATAATGGCGGTCCTCGCGGCCGACCCGGAGCGTGACCACCTTCGCGTAGTCGGTCGGCAGGTAATGGCTGCCGGTCCGCAGCACCTCCGCCAGCGGCCCGGCCAGCGCGGGCGGGAAGCCCGCGGCAAAATCCGGGGACTGGGCGAGCTGCTCGGCCGCGGGGTTGCGCACCTCGTGCGCGCCCTCCCGGCCCACCACAAACACCGGCTCGGGGGTCGAGGTCAGCGTGGCCTCCATCGTGCGCTGGGTGCGCAGGACCTTCGCCAGCGTGGCCTCGCGATACGACCGCAGCTGCCCCGCCATGGTGTTGAAGGCGCGGCCCAGCTGCCCGAGCTCGTCCCGCGAGGTCACGGGCACCTCCCGGTCCAGGTCGCCGGCGCCCAGCGCGGCGGCGGACACCGTGAGCGCCGAGATCGGCCGGAGGAAGGAATCGGCCAGCCGCCAGGCCAGGTAGAAGAAGAGCCCGACCGCGACCAGCATCGCCGCGACGAGCAGGCGCAGCGTGTCGTCGATCCGGCTTTTCACGCGGGCCTCGGCCCCGCTGACCTCCAGGCGGTCGCGCTCGAGGAGCGCATCGAGGGCCGAGTTGACGGCGAAAAACGCCGCCTCGTCGCGCTTGAGGAGCTCGAGCGTGTTGAGCTCGCCCAGGCGCAGGGTCTCGTCGCCCACCTGGTTGAAGACCTGAAACCGGGCCTCGAGCGCGTTGAGCAGCTCGGTCTTCTCGCGCCCCGGCTGCGCCAGCAGCTCCTCGTTGAGCGCGCGCTGGAACCGGGCGCGGCTGCGGACGAAGCGCGGCAGCGCCGCGGCGGGGTCGCCCTGGCGCGCGGCGTCCAGCGCGGTGTTCATCTCCGCCGCGGCCTCGCGCAGGTCCTGCACCACCCGGATCGAGCGGAAGCTGCGGGCGAGGATGCCCTCGACGGAGTCGCCCAGCTCCTGGCTGGTGCGGACCGCATAGACGCACACGACCAGGAACAGCAGGAGGAGCGGCAGCAGGCCGAGCGTGAGGCGCGTGCGGAGCATCGCGGGGGAAAGCCTAGAGCAGGCCGAGTTTCTGGCGCTTGCGGTAGAGGGTGGCGGGATCGATGCCGAGGGTGCGCGCGGCGTCGTCGAGATTGCGGGAAACGGCCAAGATGCGGCGGAGGTGCTCGGTCTCGAGCGCGTCCAGCGTCACCCGCGCCCCGACGGCGATCGCGGGATCGGCCGGCAGCCCGAATTCCTCGGGCAGGTCGCACAGCTCGATCGTCTCCCCGCTGGCGAGGATGGTCGCGCGCTCGATGACGTTGCGGAGCTCGCGGAGGTTGCCGGGCCACGGGTAGCCGGCAAACGCCGCGAGGACCGCGGGGGAAAACGCCGTGATCTTCTTGCCGAGGCGGGCGGCGAAGAATTTCCGGTCGCTCTCGGCGAAGCGCGCGAGGTCGCCCGGCCGCTCGCGCAGGCCCGGCAGCACGACCGAGATGACGTTGAGCCGGTAGAACAGGTCCTCCCGGAACCGGCCGGCCTTCACCTCCCCGGCGAGGTTGCGGTTCGTGGCGGCGATCACCCGCACGTTGGCGCGGCGCGGCCGGGCCTCGCCGACGCGCTCGTACTCGCGCTCCTGGAGCAGGCGGAGGAGCTTGGGCTGGATCTCCGGCGCCAGCTCGCCGACCTCGTCGAGGAACAGCGTGCCGCCCTCGGCGGCCGCCACCTTGCCAAACGCGTCCGCCACCGCGCCGGTGAACGACCCCTTGACGTGGCCGAACAGCTCGGCCTCGAGCAGTTCGCGGGACAGGCTCGGGCAGCTGACCGTGACAAAGGCGGCGTCCCGCTGCGCGCTGCGGTGGTGGAGCTCCCGGGCGAGGACGCTCTTGCCGGTGCCGCTCGGGCCGAGGATGAGAATGCTGGCGGGGGTCTCGGCCGCCTTGAAGGCGACCGCGAGGGCGCGCTGCGTGGCGGGCTCCACGGAATCCAGGTCGATGGGCGGCGCCTCGCGGGCCAGTTCGCTTTCCAGCGAACGCACCTTCGTCTCGAGGGCCCGCGTCTTCTCGACCTTGGCCAGCACCGCGCGAATCTGGTCGGGCGTGAAGGGCTTGGGGATGAAATCAAACGCCCCGCGGCGCATCGCCTCGACCGCGGTGGCGATGTTCGCGTAGGCCGTGAACATGACCACGGCCAGCGACGGCTGGGCCTTCAGCAGCCGGGCGAGCACTTCCAGCCCGTCGTCCGCGCCGAGTTTCAGGTCGAGGAAGACCGCGTCGAAGTTTTCCTCGTCGAGCGCCTTCAGGGCGCGCAGCCCGTTGGCGGCCTCGGCGGCGGTGTGCCCCCCGGTCTCCACCGCGATGCGCGTGGTTTTGCGGATGCCCGGCTCGTCGTCGACAATCAGAACACGCATGGGAGGGAGTGTGTTTCGCGCAGAGTTCGGGCCAATCCTAAAAGCCGGGGCGGGTCCGTCACCCGGCTGACCCGCCGGGGCCGGTTTTTCCGCTCACCGGCCGCGCGGAAAGGCGGCGGGGGTGCCGGTCGAACCGACCCCGGGACGGGGCGGGAGTTCCCCGCGGGGCGGGAACCCGTGACGGGGTTCGCGCGGGGCGGGACCGGAGCGGTCCACGCTGTCGGCGCGCACGACCGCACAGAGCAGCGTGGCGAGGGTGAAAAAGGCCAGGAGCGGCAGGATCATGCCCCGGTCTTCGCGAAAAACGTGCCAGTGGGCGGCCGGCAAAACCCGGGCCTTGGGCGCCAGCAACTTGCCCTTTTCCCGGGCGGTTGGCCGCGCGGCGGCGGCCGTTCCCATCGGGCAAAACGCCGGAACGCCCGCCGCCCGCGCCGCATTTTGCATGGACCGGCCGGTTATTTCCCCGCCGGCCATTTCTGTTGTCGAATCCGCCCCGAAAACCCTCTACGCCTTGGTCGCACTCGCCCGCCATGACTCCCCCCACCAGCACGGCCCTGAAACCCATCCCCGCCAAGTCCGCCTCGCCGGCGGCCAAGCTGAGCGACCTTGAGATCAAGGACGCCCAGCTGATCTTCGGCTCCGTCTGGCAGGACCTCGAGGCGGATTTCGGCCGCGAGAACCTCCGTTTCCCCAAGGAAATCATCCTGCTCGGCGGCGCGCCGGGCGCCGGCAAGGGCACCCACACGGAGTTCATCAACCTGACCAAGGGCCTCACCTGCTCGCCCATCGTGATGAGCGCCCTGCTGGACTCCCCCGAGGCCAAGCGGCTGAAGGACGCCGGCAGCATGGTGGGCGACCGCGAGGCAGTCGGCCTCCTCCTGCGCGAGCTGATGAAGGAAGCCTACCGCGACGGCGTCATCCTCGACGGCTTTCCCCGCACGCACGTGCAGGTCGAGTGCCTGAAGCTGCTCGTGGACAAGATGCACGCCCTGCGGCGCGAGTATTTCAAGACCCCGCTCAGCATCCATTTCCGCCAGCCGACGATCCACATCATGGTGCTCTTCGTGGACGAAAAGGAGTCCATCGCCCGCCAGCTCAAGCGCGGCCGGGAGACCCTCCGGCACAACGACGAGGTCGCCCGCACCGGCATCGGGCAGCTGCAGGAAGACCGCCCCACCGACCATGACGAGGGCCTCGCGCAGCGCCGCTACCGCGTCTTCAAGGAACAGACCTGGGATGCGCTCCAGTCGCTCAAGGAGATCTTCCACTACCATTTCATCAACGCGGAGGGACCGATCGCGGAGGTGGAGCAGAACATCCTCAAGGAGCTCGAGTACCAGAGCACCCTGGAGCTCGACCCCCGCACGGTGGACCGGCTGCGCGTCCTCCCGGTAGCGAGCGAGATCATCGTCCACGCGCGGCAGGAGCTGGTGAAGCGGCTCGACAGCCACGAGTTCGGCCAGCCGGAGCTGTTCGCCAAGGTCGTCGCCTTCATCGCCAAGAAGTGCATGCCCATCGTGCAGCGGCACGCCATCTCGGGCCTCGCGCTGATCAACACCGAGGATGAGATGCTCGGCGACCCGACGGCGCTGGCGATGCTGATCGACGTGTTTTCGGAGCGGGGATTCCACGCCGTGGTGGACCTGCACCGCATCGACGTGCCCGAGAGCGTCGACCTGGCGACGGGGGTGATCAAGTGCCGGATGAAAAAGGTCTACCGCATCCAGGTCCGGTTCCACGGCTCGGAAATCCGGCGCGGGTAGCGGATTTTCGAATTTCGATTTTCTATTTTCGATTTCCCGCCAGCAAGGTTCGCCGCGAGGCGACCATCATGGCGGTGAGTTCGCCGGCCTCCTTGAGCAGGGCCCCGGTCTGGGCGGCCGCCATCAATCCGGTCTCCGCCACGAGTTCCAGCCAGAAGGCGCATTCGTCGGCCTCCTCCTCAACCGTAGTGACCTTCGTCACCATATCCGCATTGGATTTTGCCCGGCATACCGCGCGGTAATTCGCCGCCACCGACGTGCCGGCGCGGCCCAGCTGGTTGGCAATAATCCGCGCGGCGCGGGCCTCGGGCAGATCCTCGATAAGTTTGAGGATACGAATGGAAAAGTCCTTCGTGCGTTGCTTCATTTCGATTTCCGTCATGGCGAAGACCAAGCCACCTCTCTTCGAGGGCGCACATTCGGAAACGTAACTTATACGTATCGAAGCACCTCAACGGGATCCCAACCGAAAAGTCCCCGGTCCGTCTCTCCTCCATCTCGGGGTAGCGAGAATCGGCGATCGAAATTCGAAATTCGAAATTCGAAAATGTAAATTACTCGTAGCGGAGCGCCTCGATCGGATCGAGCGACGCGGCTTTGTAGGCCGGATAGAAGCCGAACCCGATGCCGATCCCGCAGCAGACGACGATGCCCACGGCCGCCCAGAACCAGGGGAAGACCAGCGAGGCCTTGAGCATGAGGGCGATGCCGTTGCCGGCGCCGACGCCCAGGAGGATGCCGAACAACCCGCCCATGACCGAGATCGCGACCGCCTCGATCAGGAACTGGGTGAGGATGCTGGCCTTGCGCGCCCCGATGGACTTGCGGACGCCGATCTCCTTGGTGCGCTCGGTCACGCTCACGAGCATGATGTTCATGATGCCCACGCCCGCCGCCAGCAGCGCGATGGCGCTGATGACAAAGGCACCCGCGGCGATGACGTCGGCGATCTTGGCAAACGCGCCCACCAGCGAATCGTTGGAATAGATTTCAAAATCGTTTTCCTGCTCGGGCCGCAGGCCGCGGACGATGCGCATGGCCGTGATCACCTTGTCCAGCATGTCATTGTAGCGCTCCTGCGAGAAGGCCTGCGTGGCGATGTTGATGCTGCGCTTCTCGGCCCCGTAGTCGGCGAGGTAGCGGGTGATGGGGATCATCACGATGTCGTCGCCGCTGTTGCCGAAGGAAGAACCCTTGGAGGCAAAGAGCCCGATCACCGTGTAGGTGTGACCCGCAACCTTGATGACCTTGCCCAGCGGGCTCTCGCTGGGGAAGAGGTGGGAGGCAATCCCCTGGCCGATGAGGGCGACGGGGCGGATCAGGTCCACGTCCTCCGCGGTGAAATTCCGGCCGAACTCGATGGCATACTGGTTGGCCGTGAGAAAATGCTCATTGGAGCCGCCGAAGGTGATGCTGGGGGTGGTCTTGCGGTTGAGATAGGTGGCCTGCACCGCCTCGTCGTTGTTGAAGGTCTTGAGGCAGATGACATCGGACCAGCCCTCCATCAGCTCCTTGAACCGGGTCGCCTGGGCGAGGGTGATGTCACGGCGCAGATCATACTTCCGGCGGGCCGGCCCCTCATCATTCACGAAGACCGGCCGCTTGGCGACCTGGACGATGTTCGAGCCGAGGAAACTCAGGCCGCTCTCGATCGACTGCCGGAGCGCACCGATCGCGGTCATCACGCCGATCACCGAGAAGACGCCGATCGTGATGCCGAGCATCGTGAGGGACGAGCGGAGCTTGTTCACCCCGAGCGAGCCCAGGGCCATGCGGATGATTTCGGCAAATCTCATGGAAATTTCGAATTTCGAATTGTGATTTTCGATTTCGCACCGTGCAAAACCGGGGCCTTTGGGCGGGGTTTGAGATTGGCTTCGTTCATGGCCCGCTCGTCGGAAGTCGAAAATCGAAATTCCAAAATCGAAAATGACGTCATTCGTAACGCAGCGCCACCACCGGATCGAGGCGCGCGGCGCCCCAGGCCGGGGCAAACCCGCTCAAGATCCCGACGACGACGGACACCGCCATGCTGACAAAGACCAGGCTGATCGAGAACTCGACCGGGAACGAAGGGAAGGCCTGGCCCACGACAAAGACGAGGCCGTAGGTCAGCGAAAGGCCGACCAGACCGCCGATGAGGCAGATGGAGACGGCCTCGATCAGGAATTGCAGGAGGATGGTGCGCCGGCGGGCCCCGAGGGCCTTCCGGGTGCCGATCTCCTTGGTGCGCTCCTTCACGCTGACAAACGTGATGTTCATGATGCCGATGGCGCCCACGAAGAGCGAGAGGCCGGTGATGAAGAGACCGGCCATCGCAATGCCCTGCTTGATCGGGTCGAGCGTCTCCTTGATGGCCCCCTGTTCATTGACCGAAAAGTTGTCGCGCTCGCCCGGCAGTTGCGCCCGCACGCGGCGCATCGCCCCGACCAGTTCCTCCTTCGCCTCCACCAGGCGGGTCTTGTCCTTGATCTTCACCCGCAGTTCGGCGCCGCGGCGCGTCCCGAATGACTTGCGGAACGACTCGAGCGGGACCACGGCCTGGTTGTCGAAGCTGAAGAGACCCAGGAAAGAACCCTGTTTGGCCATCACCCCGATCACCAGGTACGGATGGCCGTTGAGAAACATCTGCTCCCCGAGGGCGGAGCGGTCCTGGAACAGGGCCTCCGCGATGTCGTAGCCGAGAATGCAGACGGGGCGGCCCGAGGCGTCCTCGGTGTCGTTGAAGAACCGGCCCTCCTTAAACTCGGCGTTGAGGATCCGGCTGTATTCCGCCGTCGTGCCGAAGGTGATCACATTGCTGACCTTGTTCTCGCCGTATTTGGCGGTGGTGCCGCGACCGGCCACCGGCACGGCGACTTCCAGCAGGGAATTGGGCGTCTGGGCAATGACCGTGTTCAGCGGCCCCGCCATCTCGGGCTTGATGGGCGGGCGGCCGATGTAGTTCCACCAGTCCTCCACGTTGCCCCACGGCCACTTCTGCACATAGAGAATGTCGTCGCCGAGCATGCTCAGGGAGTTCTGGAACCCTTTGTCGATGCCCCGGATGGCGGTGCCCATGAGGGTGACCGCGACGATGCCGATGATGACGCCGAGCGCGGTCAGGGCCGAGCGCATCTTGTTCGCCCGGATCTGCGCGAACGCGATCCGGAAGGATTCTGTCAGCTCATAGATGAGGCGTTTCATGGCGGGAAAAGTTCACAGCGCGGGGCCGTCGCTCTCGATCAACCCGTCGCGCAAGCGGACGATGCGCCGGGCGTGCCGGGCGATGTCCTCCTCGTGGGTGACCACGATGATGGTATTGCCCTGGTCGTAGAGATGCTCGAACAGTTCCATGATCTCGACGCCCGTCTTGGAGTCGAGGTTGCCGGTCGGCTCGTCCGCCAGGATGATCGAGGGATGGTTGACCAGGGCGCGGGCGATGGCGACGCGCTGGCGCTGGCCGCCCGAGAGCTCGTTCGGCTTGTGCGTCATCCGGTCGCCGAGGCCGACGTCGGTCAGCGTCTGGGCCGCCCGTTCCCGGCGGGTATGCGCGGGTACGCCGGCGTAGATCAGCGGCAGCTCGACATTGGCGAGCGCCGTGGAGCGCGGCAGGAGGTTGAAGGTCTGGAAGACGAACCCGATCTCGCGGTTGCGAATATCCGCCAGCTCGTCGTCGGCCATGTGCGCCACATTCTTGCCATTGAACAGGTACCGGCCGGCGGTGGGCGTATCGAGGCAGCCGAGCATGTTCATCAGCGTGGACTTGCCGGAGCCGGACGGGCCCATGATGGCGAGATACTCGTTGCGCCGGATCTCCAAGGTAACGCCGCGCAGGGCATGGATGATCTCGTCCCCCATCTTGTAGAGCTTGGAGACGTCGGCGATGTCGATCACGAGCGAGCCGGCCGGCCGGGTGACGCGGCCGGTGAGATCAGGGGCGAGGGAAGGTGCCATGGTGGGGGAAGCGCTGCCCGCGGGGGCGGGGCGGTTATTTCTTCTCGTCGTCCTTCTTCTTGTGCTCGATCGAGACCTTGGAGCCGTCCTTCAGCTTGCGGCTGATCGCCGCGTAGCTGCCCGAGACGACCTCCTCATCGGCCTTCACCCCCTTCTTCACCTCGATGTAGGTGTTGTCGGCGATCCCGGTCTCCACCTTGCGCTGCTCCACCACCCCGCCCTTCTTGATGAAGACGACATGGTCGAGCTTGTCCTTGTTGCGCCGGGCATCCTCCCGCTCGCTGGCGACATCGAGCTCGTTGCCCGATTTCTCGCGGGCCTCCTTGGCCTTCTGCTGCTGGAGTTCCTCGGTGGTCTTGCCGCCCAGACGGACGGTGACGCTCTGCACCGGGATCGCGATCACGTCCTTGGCGGTCTGCGTCTCGATGTCCGCCACCCCGCTCATGCCGGGGCGCAGGATGACATCGCGGTCGGCGATCCGGATCTTCACGAGGAAGTTGGCCACCTCGTCGGTGGTGAGGGCCTGGTTGGAGCCCGCGGTGGTGGCCCCGGCGGTGATCGCCGAGCTGGAAATCTCGTACACCTTGCCGGAGATCTTGCGGCCCGGGAACGCGTCGATGGTGATGGTCGCGTGGTCGCCCAGCTTCACGTTGACGATGTCATTCTCGTTCACCTTGACCCGCATTTCCATGTTGGAGAGGTCGGCCACGCGCATGATCTCGGTGCCGGCGAATGAGCCGGTGCCGACGACACGCTCGCCGACCTCGCTGCCGAGGGCGCTGATGGAGCCGTCCATCGGGGCATAAATCGTCGTCTTGTTGAGCAGGTCGTGCGCCTGGCTGAGGGCCCCCTCGGTGCGCCGGATCTGCGCGAGGGCGCTGTCGCTGTTGGCCTCGGCGACCTCCTGGTTGGTCTTGGCCGCGGCATAGTCGGAATCGGAGATCAGGTTCTTGCCGAACAGGTCCTCCGCGCGCTTGAAGTCATCCCGCGCCTTCATGAGCTGGGACTTGGCCAGCACCGCGCCGGCCTTGGCCGCGACGAGGTTGGCCTCCTGCTGCTCCACCTGCGCCTGGTAGGTGTCGGGCTTGATCTTCACGAGCAGTTCGCCCTTTTTCACGGGCGCACCCTCCTTCAGCGGCAGCTCGATGATTTCGCCGGCCACTTCGGGGGAAATCTTCACCTCGATCTCGGGCTGCACCTTGCCGGTCGCGGTGACCAGCTGGGTGATGGTCCGCACGACCGCCTTTTCCGTGGTCACGGGCTGGGCCGGGTCGGAATTCTTGTTCTTGAAGTAGGCGCCCACCCCGAGGAGCACCACGAACACAGTGCTCCCGATGATGATCCACTTGAGCTTGGACTTTTTCTTTTTCGGCGCCGCCACGGGGGCGGCGAAGGGGTTGGACGCGGGAGTCGGATTCATGGTTGGCAGGGAGTGCGGTTAAAGGGGGTGCAGGGTCAGGAACCTGCGCCGGCAAGGCAAGCGGATGTGCCTCGCCCGGAAAAATAGCGTGGAGGGGCCCACAACGACCCCTCCACGGAACACAACTGATACAACTGATGGCTACTGACGAAAGGCAAACTGCCGGCCGCCGGCGCCCCGGTTCCGGGGTGCGCGGCGGAGCCCGCGCCCCCGGCGGACCAAGGGTGGCGGACGGCGCCCAGGACAGGGGCGGGGCGGAAAGTCGCTGGCATGACCCGACAACACCGCGGCGGACGCCAAAGTTACACGATTTTTTGATGAGCGGGCGCCCCGGGGGATGGGCGGAGTGGACAGGAGTGGACGAGCGCCATGCAACACCCGCCCGCCGCAGGCCGGCCCGGGGGGCGCGAAAGAGGCCGGTTGCGCGGCCAGCCCGGCGGCCGGCACCACCCCGTCAATGGCCGGACCCAGAAAAGGG
>CAIQKV010000051.1 GCA_903872505.1 uncultured Opitutia bacterium | reverse complement strand
CTGGTCGCGAACGAGACCTATCCCGGCGCGTTCACGCAGGGTGTGGCGATCACGATCGCCGGTGTCGCCGGCGTGCGCACGATCACCTACGCCCCGTAATCCGGTCGCCCGTTAAACTTCAAGCCGTCCGCTCCCGCTGCGCGGGACGGGCGGCTTTTTTGCGCCCGCCCGCGGCGAGCCGTTTCGCGGGGAAATTGCCCGCCCCGGCTTTGTTAAGGTAGAACTACGTATCCCGGCTACGTAGATTTGTCATTCGGGATGGAGGGGAGCTTATTCTGCTCCTTGCCCGCTATTGGGGCGGTTAATATCATCATCATAAAGTTCCCATGAAAGCCACGCACAGATCCGCCAAGGGCTTCACCCTGGTCGAGATCATGATCGTCGTCATCATCGTCGGGCTCCTGGCCGCGATGGCGATTCCGGCGTTCAAAAAGGTGCGCCAGTCGTCGCAGGATAAGGCAATACTGAACAACGCGCGCCAGCTGTCGGGGGCCGCCGACCAGTACTTCCTAGAGAATGGCATCTCGACCGTGTCGATCAACGAACTGATCGGCGTGTCCAACTATGTGAAGACGCTCCAGCTCGTCGCCAACGAGAGCTACCCGGACATCTTCACGCAGGCCGAGACCGTCACCATCACCGGTGTCGCTGGAGTGCGCACGATCACCTACGCGCCGTAACCCGGTTCCCGTAGTCGAATTCAAGCCGCCCGCCTTCCCGGTGGGCGGCTTTTTTGTTGGCCCCGCCACCCGGCGAACCCCGGCCGGCGCGAGATTTCGCCCCGCCCGCCTTCCATTTTTCTTTCCGCTCCCGGGTTTTGGGATTCCATTGGGGCGATGACTCCGGCCCAGGCCCAACAGCGAATCGCCGACTTGCGCGCCCGCATCGCCCGGGCAGACGAGCTCTACTTTGATTCGAAAGCGATAATCTCGAATTCGGACTATCGAAAATTGAAGAGCGAGCTAAGCGACTTAGAGGCCCAGTTTCCTGAAGTCGATCGCGCTGACTTGACGGCCAAGCACTCGCTAATGAAGGGGGCTGATGCCCTTGGAGACGATATCAAGAAACTGCGTTTGGAAATCGAACACCACAGTCGACTTTACTACGAGAAAGCAGCTCCTGAAATCAGCGACCAAAAATTTGATGCGCTAGTTAAAGAGCTGGAAAGACTGGAGAAACGGCGGGAATCAAAGAAACCAATTTGCCGACGCGTTCCAGAGCTGGAAATTGCCGATTCCCCAACCCAACGCGTTGGTGTTGATAGGACGCCAGGTTTCCAGGAGGTGGCGCACAGGCAGAAGATGCTCAGCCTTGACAACACCTACAACGAGGCCGAATTGCGCGCGTTTCACGCCCGGCTCGAGCGGTTGCTGGGGACCGGTGACCTGCGCTATACGGTCGAGCCGAAGATCGACGGCCTGGCCGTGAGCCTGACCTACGCGGACGGCCAGTTCGTGCGCGCCGTGACGCGCGGCAAGGGCGACCGCGGCGACGATGTGACGGCGAACGTCCGCACAATTCACTCGCTGCCGCCAAAGCTGCGGGGCCCCGCGCCGAAGCTGGTGGAGATCCGGGGCGAGATCTACCTGACCGAGGCGGAGTTCGAGCGGATCAATGCCGAGCGCGCGGCGACGGAGGAGGAACTCTACGCCAACCCGCGCAACCTGGCGGCGGGCACGGTGAAGCTGCTCGACCCTGCGGAGGTCGCGCGCCGCAAGCTCGACCTTGTGCTTTACGGTCTCGGCTACTGCGAGCCCCCGGTGGTGGCCTCGCAGACGGAGCTGCAACAGAAGCTGAAATCCTGGGGTTTGCCGGTGGTGGAGCGCTATTGGCAGGTCCGCGGCATCGACGCCGTCTGGGCGGCCATCGGCGAGCTCGACCAGCTGCGGCATGACTTTGCCTATGGCACGGACGGCGCGGTGGTGAAGCTGGACGATTTTGCGCAGCAGAACGAGGCGGGCGAGACGGCAAAGGCGCCGCGCTGGGCGATCGCCTACAAGTTCAAGCCCGAGACCGCGCGCACCCGGCTGCACGGCATCACCATCCAGGTGGGTAAGACCGGCATCCTCAGCCCGGTTGCCGAGTTGGAGCCGGTCCTGCTCGCCGGCAGCACGATCAGCCGCGCCACGCTGCACAACGAGGACGAGATCCGGCGCAAGGACATCCGCGTGGGCGACCTCGTGGAGATCGAGAAGGCCGGCGAGGTCATCCCGGCCGTGCTGCGGTCGTTTCCCGCCGAGCGGGTGGCGGGCGCCCCGGAGTTTGACCTGCGGGCGGCCGTGGCGGGCCGGTGCCCGGTGTGCGGTTCAACAATTGCGCGTGTCGAGGTGGCGGGGGAGGATGCCGAAGGCGTGGCGTGGAAATGCCAGAATTATGATTGTCGCGCGCAACGCGTAGGGCGTCTCGAATTTTTCTGCAGCCGACGAGCGCTCGCCATCGAAAGTGTGGGCGAAATTGTTGCTGCAAAACTTATCGAACGCGATCTCGTGCGGGCCCCGCTCGACCTTTACGACATCAAAGAGCAGACATTGGCCGAGCTAAACCTCGGAACTGAAGACAAGAGGCGGGTACTGGGCGAACCAATCGCCCGCAAAATTATTCAAGCTCGTGAAGCAGCTCGAAATTTGCCCCTGGCAAAATGGCTCTATGCGCTTTCGATTGCCGATGTTGGAGAAGAAACGGCCTATGACATTGCTAAGTGGCACAAAGACATAGAGGCCGTCGCCAATTCAACGTTGCTTCGTGATATTGCCGAATTAGCCCGACTTAACGACGAAATCTTAACAAACAGTCCTCAATCCAAGGAAAATAAGAAGAGGACAGAAGCCGAACGTGACGCTTTGAAACCTGTATGGAAGGATTACATCAAGCGAGCAGACGAACTTGGTGAGAAACTGATTGCAGACGGAATTGCGAAACGTGCAGTAAAGCCTGCCCGGGAAGCGACCCTTCTAATCCAGAATACCGAAACCGCTGAATTGGAGCGTCTGCTCGAATGCATGCGATTGAACAATATCGCAGCAAGAAAAGGGCATAGTGTTTCCGAGAGGGAGCGTATGAATCGCATTTACGAAGACTGTAAAAATCGAGCCGATCAACTCGGTGAAGAATTGATTGCTGCTGGTCAGGCGAAAAGAGCATCGAGCCCAACCCGAAGTGTAACTACCCATATCGGACCTGTGGCTGCACGTTCTGTAATCGATTGGTTTGAGGGTAATGTTGGGCGGCAGTTCTTGAAGCAATTGGAAGACCTGCGCATCGCCCCCAAGGGAGGAAAAGGAACGCACGGGAGTTCAAAACTTTCAGGGAAGACGATTGTTTTGACCGGCACGCTTGTCACCATGACACGCGAAGATGCTCAGGAGAAGATCCGCACACTTGGAGGCAATGTCTCAAGCAGTGTTAGTCGGAAAACAGACCTAGTTGTTGCGGGTCCTGGGGCTGGCTCAAAACTCGAAGATGCTCAAAAGCTGGGAATAAAGGTAATCGACGAGCAAACTCTTCGATCGATGCTCGGAGATACAGTCGAATCAATGAGCGATGAACTCAATTTGGGATAGGGTTTACGGTCGTGCAGAAAATCGAATGGTATTATTTGGATGAGCTAAATCAGCGGCACGGTCCAGTGTCCGCCGATCAAATTAAGACGTTTAGGAAAGACAGTCGTGCTCTGTTGGTTTTTTCCAAGGGTATGCCTGGATGGACTCCACTGGAGCAAATAGGTGAGATCGCTGGCTTCGAAATCGATCTCGGCGCGCCTTCAAGTGGAGCGGGTCCGCGATTTCGGAAGGCTCAAGATTATGGCCGCTTGCGCGATCGAGACGTCGACGAACTGTTGGGCATTTGTAAGGGTGTTCTGGCCGATGATGTCATAAATGACGACGAGCTAAAATTCGTCCAGGAATGGCTCAAGAATCACCCGAACCTTCATGATACGTGGCCATGCGATATTTTGGCAGAACGGATTGGAGCGGCTCTTGAAGCCGATACAATTGAGGCAAAAGAGCGAAATGATATTCGAGATTTGCTTCAGCAATTGGTGTCACCGCAGCCTGAAGTTCCTCGATCGGCGACGAAAACCACTGCTTTGCCCTACGACCAACCAGAACCCAAAATTGAGTTCGAGGGGAAGGTCTTTTGCTTCACAGGTAATTTCGTGTTTGGTCCGCGGAATTCTTGTGTAGATGCAGTTGAGTCGCGAGGGGCTACAGTGGCTTTCGCCGCTTCGATGGCGGTGGATTACTTAGTGATTGGCACCTTTGGCAGTGAAGAATGGATCCACTCTGCCTACGGTCGAAAGATCGAACGGGCCATCGAGTTGAGGGACAAGCACGGCACACCCTACCTTGTGAGTGAAGCGCATTGGACTTCGGCGATAAAAAAGACTCTGCCGCGCGAGTGCCCACCGCCACCCAATGTCGAGCAAAGCGGTTCACTTGAAGCTCGTGTGAGCGGCCTGTTCACCGGCAAGACCCTGGTCCTGACCGGCACGCTGCCGTCCCTGAAGCGCGAGGAGGCCGAGCAGAAGATCCTCGCGGCGGGCGGCAAGGTCAGCGGCAGCGTGAGCAAGAAGACGAGCTATGTCGTTGCCGGCGAGGAGGCCGGCTCGAAACTCGACAAGGCCCGCGAACTTGGCGTGCCGGTGCTCGACGAGGCGGCTTTCCTGCGGTTGCTGGCCGGTGGGTAAACCGGCACCCAGGCCAGGCTGGCGGGCCGGGCGCGCACAACGCTTGCCAGTGAAGGCCGTGCGGGGCAGCCTGCCGCGCGTGTTGCCCCCGTTGAATGTCATCGGCAAGTACCTCCGGCCACTGGCATTTGGCGCCCTGCTGGCGCAGGGCGTGGTACGGGGCCAAACCCCCGCCGCGTCGGACCCGGCCTTGCAGGCGGTCGTCGAGCAGAACCAGCGCCTGCAGGAGCAGGTGAAGGCGCAGCAGCAGACGATTGAGACGCTGACGCGGCAGATGGACGAGATCCGCCGCGCGAGCGAGCGGCACGAGCGCGAGTTGCAGGGGCTGCAGGATCAGGCGGGCACCGTTGCACCCGGGGGTTCCGGCCCGGGCGAATCGCGCGACCACGAGGTGCGGCTCGGCGGCGAGACTGGGCTGGCCTTTTTCAGCACCGGCAGCGCCGGCCAGTTTCCCAAGGGGGAATTTCGCGTGGACGACACCACGCTCACGGTCGAGGCGCCGGTGTGGAAGAAGACCTATTTCTTTGGGGAACTGAAACTGACCCAGCGCGAGGCCAACCCCGCCAACTTCCAGATCGGCGAGCTGTATGTCGATTTTGAGGGCCTGGGCGGGGCGGGCCAGCCCGAGGCGCTGAATTTCCGGGCGGGGAGCATCAATCTCCCATTCGGCGAGGAGTATCTCGTGCGCGGTCCGGTCGCCAACCCGCTGATTTCCCATTCGCTGAGCGACATCTGGGGGCCGGACGAAGGCGTGGAAGTTTATGGCCGGCTCGGGGCGTGGCGGTATGTGGTCGCGGTGCAAAATGGCGGGATCAGCCAGGTGCATGATTACGACTCGGACAAATCCGTCACCGCGCGCCTGGGCTGGGATCCGCTGGCGTGGCTGCACCTGAGCGCGAGCGCGATGCGGACGGGCAAGCTCACCACCGTGTCCCCGGTGACCGGGATGGGCGACAACCTGTCCGCGGCGTGGTTTGCCAACGGGTTCTTCCGGGCGCTCGGCCCGGCGAGCCGCACGCCGGATTTCTGGGTCAACCTTTACGAGGCGGACGCGGCGGTGCAATGGCCGGGCGGCCGGGCCGCGGCGGCGCTGGGCCAGGGGCGGTTCGACGACAGTGATCCGCTGGCGGACAACTCCCGCCGCCTGCGCTACGGCTACCTCGAGGCGATGCAGTCGATCACTGACGAGCTCTACGGCGCGGCACGCTACTCCGAGATCAACGCTCCCGGCGGCTACCCGCTGACGGGCTGGGGCAACATGGGCGAATACTTCTTCCGGCCGACGCTCACCGAGGAGCTGCGGCGCTTCAGCCTTGGCCTGGGGTACCGCTTCGGGCCGCCCCTGGTGCTGAAGTTTGAATACACCTGGGAGTGGGGCCGGACGACCACCGGCGACTCCCGCGATCACGAGGATTTCTTCGGCACGGAAATCGGCCTGAAATTCTAACCATGATGATGAAGTTCATGAAGCTGGCGGGCTTGGGACTGGCCGCGGTGACCGCGAGTCTGGCCGGCACGATCGAGGGCACGGTGCACGCGACGCCGCCGCCCGGTCCGCCGGAGCCGGCGGGGGGCGGCGCCTACGAGAGCCGCCGGTACAAGTTCGCCGAGAAGGTCGACTACCAGCGCCTGCGGGACTTCGTGGTCTACATCGACCAGCCGATGGCAGCCGTCGCACCCGCCGCGCATGCCGCCGTCACGACGCAACGCGACGCGAGTTTCGACCCGCACGTGCTGCCCGTGGCGGTGGGCACGACCGTGCGCTGGCCGAACGAGGACGACATCTACCACAACGTGTATTCGGACTCGGAGGTGAAGCAGTTCGACCTCAAGTTCTACAAGCAGGAGAAGGTCCCCGAAGTGGTGTTCGACCAGGTCGGCCGGGTGGACGTGTTCTGCGCGATTCACGCCAAGATGCACTGCATCGTCCTCGTGCTGCCCAACCCGTATTTTGCGACCGCGGACGCGAAGGGTCGGTTTGTGATCAGGGACGTGCCGGCGGGCACCTACAAACTGCGCGCCTGGCACGAACGGCTGCCGGGCCAGACCAAGGAGATCGTGGTGCCGGCGGAGGGCGCGGTGCGGGTGGACTTTGCGCTGGGGCTGGGTGGACTGCCGAAAAACTAGCCCATGTCCGAGTCATCCCGACCCTTCCGACTCAGTTTGCAGGCCAAGGTGATGGCGGCGGTGCTGACCCTGCTGGTGGTATTGCCGGCGATCACGCTGTGGGTGGTTGACCGGAGCCTGACCCGGCAGACGCAGGAGGACGCCGGACTGGCACTGACGACCGCCCGCGCGATGTTCCTCCAGTCGCTCGGCAACCGGGCCGAGGCGCTCGTGACGCGCTACCGTGGCGTCGCCAGCGATTCGCGTTTCCTGCGCGTGGTCCGGCTGGACGATGCGAAAACCATGCAAGCCCACCTGCGGGATGTGCTGGACGAATTCTCCGACGAGACCGAATTGCTCGTTTTTGTCACACCGGACGGGAAATACTTCAGCGGCGCCCGGCGCCATGCCTCGTTGCCATTGGAGGATTTCGCCCGCGAGGCCGAAGAACCGGTGCGGCGGTCCCTGACGGGTGGGATTGGCGCCGGCAGCCTGCTCCTGGGCGACCGGGCCCTCAACGTGGTGGCAGTCCCGGTGGTCGATCCCGCCCGCGGGCTGGCGGGCGTGCTGGTGGCGGGGGCAATCCTGGACGAGATGGTGTTGTCGCAGCTCAAGCCGCCGCAGACCGAGGTCATGCTCCTGGCCAATGGCACCGTGCTGGCCTCGACGCTCAAGGGACCGGTCACCAAGGCCGCCGCGCTGGGCTGGGCGACCTCCGCGGTGGCCGCCGCCGAAGTCCAGGAGGCGGTGATCAACGGCGAGCATTTCATGGCCCTGACGGGGGACTACGGCCGCACGACCTCGTCGCCCGGCGTGCACTTCGCCCTGCTTTCCTCCTATGAGCAGCGGCTGGCCGCGCTGGAGATGACGCGCTTCCGGGTGCTGGGCATCAGCGTGGCGGGCATCATTCTTAGCGCGCTGGTGGTGTGGTTTTTCATCGGGCGCGTCACCCGGCCGCTGCGCGAGCTGCGCGACAGCGCCGAGGCGGTGGGCCGGGGTGACTTTTCGCGGCGGATTGAGCGCTTCTCGAACGACGAATGCGGCGAGCTCGCCGTGACCTTCAACCAGATGACCACGAACCTGCAGACCTCACGGGTCGAGCTGGAGCGGGCCATGCAGACGGTGAAGGCGACGCAGGAGCAGCTGATCCAGAGCGAAAAACTCTCTGCGGTGGGCCAGTTCGTCGCCGGTGTGGCGCACGAGCTGAACAATCCGCTGACCGCGGTGATCGGGTTTTCCGAGCTGCTGCAGAACGCGCAGGCGGACGAGAAAACCAAGGGGCACCTCGACCGCATCGCCAAGAGCGCGCACCGCTGCCACAAGATCGTCCACAGCCTGCTCAGCTTCGCCCGGCAGGAGGCGCCGGAGCGCAAGCTGGTCGAGCTGCACACCGTGCTCGACGAGGTGCTGGAGATCATGGCCTACGACCTGCGCACCAGCAACGTGACGGTCGTCAAGGAGCTGGCCCCGAGCGTGCCGCCGATCATGGCCGACCCGCACCAGCTGCAGCAGGTGTTCGTCAACATCCTCGGCAACGCCCGGCAGGCGATCGAGCCGTTCCAGCGCGAGGGCCGCATCGTGATCCGGACCCGCAGTGCCAACGGCTGGGTGATGCTCGAGTTCCAGGACAACGGCCCGGGCATCAAGCCGCAGCACCTCGCGCGGATCTTCGACCCGTTCTTCACCACCAAGCCGGCGGGCAAGGGCACGGGCCTCGGGCTGAGCCTGTCCTACGGGCTCATCCAGGAGCACGGCGGGAAAATCAGCGCGCAGAGCGAGCCGGGGCACGGAGCCACGTTTATCATCGAGCTGCCCGTGGCCAGCGTACCGGCGACCACGCTGCGGCGGAGTGTGACGCCGTTCCCGTTCGCGGCGACGGGCGTGGCCAGCGGCAAGACCATCCTCGTCATCGACGACGAACATTGGATCCTCGACCTCGCCGGCGAACTGCTGCGGAGCGAAGGCCATGCCGTGGAGACGGCGGCGAGCGGCCAGCTGGCGCTCGAACTGATGAGCCGCCAAAAATTTGATGTCGTCGTTTCCGACTGGAAGATGCCCGGGCTGAATGGCATCCGGCTTTATGAGCATCTGCTGGCGACCGACCCGGAGTCGGCCAAGCGGACCCTCTTCATGACGGGCGATGTGGTCAGTGACACGCTGCAGGCCTTCCTCTCGCAGCACGATGTGCCCTGCCTCTCAAAGCCGTTTGCGATCAGCGAATTTCGGGCGGCGGTGGCCCGGATGTTCAAGACGAAGACGTGACGCGATGGGCAGTCGCGCGCCCGCGGCGGTCAGAATCCGCGCTTCTGCAGCTGGGCGCTGAGCTCCTGCATGAAGGCCTGGCCGTCCTCGGGCGTGGGCCGGTAGCCGGGCTGGCTGATCTTGGTGAAACCGGGGCGGCCCTGGTTGTCCACGATCCACTTGCCTGTCACGCCGTCGCTGAAGGTCACGTCGCCGCTCGCGAGCGCGCCGGGGATGAGCACGACCTTGTCCACGCTGACCGAGACGCTCGCGGTCCCGGCCGGAAGCTCATCGGTGGCTTCCGCAAAGCCCTCCTCCGCGTCGGCGGTTTCGTCGCCGCCAAGCCCGAGCTTTTCCTTGGCCTTGTCGATGAAGCCCTTTTTCTCCGGCGTGGCGGCCTTGGCCGGCGCCGCCTTGGTGACATCGGACGCGTCCACCTTCGGGGCGGCGTCCTTGAGCGCGAGGTTGAGGTCGTCCACCAGGAAGCGGACATCCCGGTAGGTCATCGAGACCTTGAACTGCGTGGAGAGTTTTTGCTGGATGACCGAGAGGTTGTCGCCGGCGGCGACCCAGCTGGTGACGGCCTGGGTTTGCTCGGGGGTGAGGGGCATGGGAGACGAGGATTGAAAGAGGAAGGATGGGGGTGGAAAGACGGAAAGTTAAGCCGGTGGCGGGCCGTACCTTCAACCAGACTTGGGCAATTTTCAACCCACGGTATCGTGCAGGGCGGGTGCTGACCCCGCCGGTATCCGAAAATGAAAAAGGCGGGGTCAGCGACCCCGCCCGACAGGCAAGTGGTGGTTACTTGGAGAGTTGGGCCTTGAGGAAATCGACGCTGCCGCGCGTCGACGAGTCCTGCTCCATCATGTTGTCCACGGCCTTGCAGGCGTGGATGACGGTGCCGTGGTCGCGGCCGCCGAAGGCGTCGCCGATTTCCTGGAGCGAGTGCTTGGTCAGCGTCCGGGTCAGGTACATCGCGATCTGGCGGGGGATGGCGATGTTGTTCGGCCGGCGCTTGCTGGTCATGTCGCTGTGGCGGATCTGGAAGTGGTCGGCCACGCGCTTCTGGATCGTCTCGATCGTGAGGATGTTCTGCGCCTGCTCCATGAGCACGTCGTGCAGGAGGCGTTCGGCGGTCGCGAGGTCGATGGGCTTGTTGGTGAGCGCGGAGTAGCTGGCGACCTTGATCAGCGCGCCCTCGAGG
>CAIQKV010000050.1 GCA_903872505.1 uncultured Opitutia bacterium | reverse complement strand
CTGCACCTCGACATCACCGAGCGCAAGGAGCTCGAGGAGGCCAGCATCGCCAACGACGCGCGGATGCAGGAGCTCAGCGGCACGGGCCCGCTCGGCGCCTTCGAGCTCGATTTCGTGGGCAAGGTCTTCTGGTTCTCCCCCGCCTGGAAGAAGACCCTCGGCTGGGCCACCGACGAACGCGCCGATGAGCTCGACACCTTCACCGCCGCCCTGCCGCCGGATTCCGCCGCCGGCGGACCCGAGGCCTGGCTGCTCCAGCCCGCCGCCGGGCAGCCGTCCTTCCTCGAGCCGGTCCAACTCCTCGACAAGACCGGCCAACCGGTGACCGTCCTGCTCGGCGCGCACCGCACGTTCAACCGCAAGCGCGACCTGCTGCGCGTGACCGGCTTCATCTGCGCGCTCCCGGCCGCCCCCGCCGCCGCCGCCCCGGTCCCGGCCACTCCCGCCGCCAGTCCGGCCACCGTGCTGGCCGAGGAGGCCCTGTCCGCCGTCGCCGAGGGCGTGATCGTGGCCGACGGCCATGGGAAGATCGTCCTGTTCAATCCCGTCGCCGCCCGCCTGCTCGCGCGCACCCCCGAGTCGGCGCTCGGCCTGCTGGTCAACGACGTGCTCCGCCTGGTGAACCGCCAGAGCGGGCGCGCGGCCGACGCCCCGTTCGATCGCGCGCTCAGCGCCGATCACCCGCTGCCGCTGATCACCCAGGACGCCCTGGCCCCCGCCACCGAGGGGGGCGCCGCCATCCCCGTCGTCTGGACGGCCCGCGCCAGCTTTGGCGCCGACAACAAGCCCCGCGGCGTCGTGATCGCCTTCCGCGACCCGGCCGAGATGAACCTCACCCCCGAGGAACTGGTGAAGGCCAACCGCTTCGAGTCGCTCGGCATGCTCGCCGGCGGCATCGCGCACGACTTCAACAACCTGCTCACCACCATCCTCGGCGGCATCTCGCTGGCCAAGGACAACCGCGACTACTCGGCGCTCGATGACAGCGAGAAGGCCTGCATGGTCGCGAAGGGCCTGACCAAGCAACTGCTCTCCTTCGCCAAGGGCGGCGCCGGGGTTGAGGCCGTGGTGCCGGCCCAGGAAATCCTCGCCGACGCGGTCAAGGTCGCCGCGGCCGGCTCCACCGCCGAGATCAGCATCGAGATCGCCGACCAGACCGCGCCCGTGATGGTGGATCGCGCGCAAATCATGCAGGTGTTCCAGAACCTCATCGTCAACGCGCTGCAGGCCATGCCGCCGCCGCCGCACCGGCCACGCCTCCAGCTCAGCGCCACCAACGTCACGCTGGCCGAGGGCCAGGTGACCGCGCTCCCGGCGGGCGACTACGTGGAGTTCGAGGTGCGCGACAACGGCAGCGGCATCGCGGCCGAGCACCTCGCGAAGATCTTCGATCCCTTCTTCACCACCAAGAAGCACGGCACCGGCCTCGGCCTCGCCACGGTGCTCACCGTCGTGCGCAAGCACGGCGGCCAGATCTCCGTGAACACCGCGGTGGGCGTCGGCACCGCGTTCACGGTCTACCTGCCGCCCGCCAACCGCCCGCCCGAGGTGCAGGCCCGCCGGGCCCCCTCGCTGCGCTTCGGCACCGGCCGCGTGCTGTTCATGGACGACGACGCCACCATCACCTCGCTCACCGCCGCCATGCTCAAGAGCCTGGATTACAAGTTCGACCTCGCCAAGAGCGGCGAAGAGGCGATCACCCTCTACAAGCGCTACCTCAACATCGGCCGCCCGTACGACGCCGTCATCATGGACCTCAGCGTCATCGGCGGCATGGGCGCCGAGGAGACGTTCCTCGCGCTGCGCCAGCTCGACCCCGACGTGCGCGCCATCATTTCCAGCGGCTACGACAACGAGGACATGGCCCGCCGTTTCCTCGACTCCGGCTTCTGCGGCCACCTCACCAAGCCCTACCGGGTGACGGACCTCGGCAAGCTGCTCAAAACGGTGCTCGGCTAGCGGCCTTGGGCTTCTTCGCCGGGATCAGCACGCGCGCCCGGTCGGCGGCGGAGGCCAGGTCGGCCACGATGTTGTCCGGTCCGACCCGCTCCAGAAAACCCGTCTTGGCCATCAGGAAATAGGGCTGCGTGTGCGGTCCGCTCAGCACGAGGTACTTGCCGTGGTGGCGCAGTTTTTCGTGCAGGTTTTCCAGCGCGTTGAGCGCGGTGGCGTCGAGCGCCGTCACGGCCGCCATGTGCAGGATCACGACCCGGGTGTCGCCGCCGGCCCGCCGGATGACGTTGTCGATCTTGTCCGCCGCCCCGAACAGCAGCGCGCCAAACACACGGTAGACCAGCACGCCCGGCGGCAGGTTCTTCACCTGCTCGTGCCCCTGGCCGCCCGGCGCGTCCTCGTCCAGCAGGTGCACCTGCGTCGTGTCTGTCACCCGCTTGATGAAGAGGACCGCCGCCAGCATCATGCCGCTCTCGATCGCGACCGTGAGATCGAACATCACCGTCAAGCCGAAGGTCGCGAGGAACACGGCCGCGTCACTCTTGGCCTGGCGTTTCAGGAGCACGAACTCGTCCCATTCGCCCATTTTCAGGGCGACGAAGATGAGCACGGCCCCCAGGCTCGTGAGCGGAATCAGACGCGCCAGCGGCGCCGCCAGCAGGATGATGAGAAACAGCGTGACCGCGTGGACCATGCCGGCCACGGGTGTCGTCGCGCCCACGCGGACATTCGTGGCCGTGCGGGCGATGACGCCGGTGACGGGGATGCCGCCGAAAAACGGCACGGTGAAGTTCGCGATGCCCTGCGCCATCAGCTCCTGATTCGAGTCGTGCCGGTCGTCGATCATGCCGTCGGAGACCACCGCGGAGAGCAGCGACTCGATTGAACCCATCAGGGTGATGGCGATGGCCGGCGCCACCAGGTCGCGCAGGTGCGTCCAGTCAAATTCCAGCAGGTGAAACTCCGGCAGGCCCTGCGGGATGCCACCCGCGCCAAACCGGCTCTGAATCGTCTCGACCGGCAGCTTGAAATACCACACCGCGAAGGTGCCTGCCGCCACGACCACGATGGAGCCGGGCACATAGCGCGCCCACCGCCCCGGCCAGAGCTTCAGGATCGCGTACCCCACCGCCCCCACCGCCAGGGTCCAGCCGCTGAACGACGGCAGCGCCACGATCAGGGCCGTCATTTTCTCAAAAAACTCCGGCGGCACCTTGTCGATCGCCAGCCCGAGGAAGTCCTTCACCTGTGTGATGATGATCGTGATTGCGATGCCGCAGGTGAACCCCGTGGTCACGGGATGCGGGATGAACTTGACCAGCGTCCCCAGCCGCGCCGCCCCCAGCAGGAACAGGAACACGCCCGACATCATGGTGCAGATCAGCAGGTTCGGCAGGCCGTAGCGCGCGATGATCATGTAGACGAGCCCGACGAACGCCCCCGCCGGGCCGCCGATCTGCACGCGCGATCCGCCCAAGGCCGAGACGAGGAAGCCACCGATGATCGCCGTGTAGAGGCCCGTGGCCGGCGACGCACCCGACGCGATGCCGAAGCCGATCGCCAGCGGCAGCGCCACGATCCCGACCGTCAGCCCCGCCAGCACGTCGGCGACGAACCGGGCGCGCGTGTAGTCGCGCAGGCACTCGATGAGCTTGGGGCGGAATGAAAAATAATCGGTTTTCGGCTGGGTCATCGTGAAGCGGGCGAGATTGCCGGGCCGGGTCCGCCCACGCAAGCGGCCAACCTGTCATTCTGCCGTGCGGCCCGGCGCCGGCCTCACTCCCGCCAGGTGAAGGCGTGGCACAGCGCCACGCCCGCGGCGTCGGCCTCGTCGGCGGCAAGCGGCCGGCCGTGGCCGAGCAGCGCCATCACCGTCCGCGCGAGCTGCTCCTTGCTGGCGCGGCCCGACCCGACCACCGCCAGCTTGACGCGCAGCGGGGCGTACTCGAACACCGGCCGCGCGTGCAACGCCACGGCCGCGATCGCCGCGCCGCGCGCCGCGCCGAGGATCTGGGCGGTCTGGAAGTTCTGCACGTAGATCGTCTGCTCCAGCGCCACGTGCCGGACCTCGGTCCCCGCGACAAACGCGGTCACCGCCCGGTGGATCTCGGCCAGGGCCACCGCCATGGGCTGCTTCGCCGGCACGCGGACCGTCTGGCAGCGCAGCAGCACGGGCTGCCGGCCGGGCGCGAACTCCACCAGTGCCAGGCCCGTGCCGCGCAGCGAGGGGTCGATGCCGAGCACCCGCCCGGCGAACGGCGGCCGCTGCAGCGAGACTACGGCCGGTCCGCTCGCCGGGACCGTCCGCCCCTCGAGCTTCGCCTTCCACATCTGCCTGACGTTCATGCGCGCCATCTTTAGAACAGCAGCTTTAACCCGGCCGCGGCCGAGAGTCCAAGCGCAAGGTTTTCAAACAGCTTCTGGTCAATCCGCCGCAGGATCACGCGGCCCGCGAGCGCTCCGACGATCACGGCCGGCAGCAGCACCAGGTTGCCCGTGAAGCTCCGGGCGTCGATCAGCCCGAGGTTCACCATGAACGGCACCTTGAACAGGTTGATCAGCAGGAAAAAATACGCGCCCGTGCCCATGTATTCCAGCTTCGGCAGGCGCATGGAGAGCAGGTAGATGATCATCAGCGGCCCGGCGGCGTTGGCCACGAGCGTCGTGAATCCGGCCAGCACGCCGAACACCGGCGCCGCCCACGCGCCCAGTTCCGGGTCCTCCCCGGGCGGGCGCTTCCGCCGCGCCAGGTGCAGCACCAGCAGCGTGAGCACGATGCCGCCGACGAGCAGCCGCGCCTGCCGGTCGTCGATCCGGCCCAGGGCGAGATACCCCGCCGCGACGCCCAGCGCCGTCCACGGGAACAACCGCCATAGGTACCGCCATTGCGTGTGCTGCCGGTACGAGGCCACGGCCACCACGTCCGCAAAGATCAGCATCGGCAGCACGAAGCCGCTCGCCTGCCGCGCCGGCAGCAGGTTCGCAAAGATGACCACGGCCAGCATGCCCAGCCCGCTGATGCCGGTCTTGGCGAGGCCGATCCCCAGCGCCCCGGCCACGGCCAGCGCCCATTGCCACGGTTCGAGCGTCATGGGGCGGCGGTTTTTTCGGTAAACATTCCGTCGGCGACCTCAAACACCTGCCAGGCGCCCAGCTCGGCATCCGGCCCGCTCGTGCCGGTGGCGATGACCTGCGACTCGCGATCGATGGCCGTCCAGAACCGCCGCCGCCGCGCCGGGTCGAGTTCACCCAGCACATCATCCGCCAAGAGCACCGGCCGTACGCCGCTCTTCCCGTGAAACCACGCCGCCTGCGCCAGCCGCAGCGCCAGCACGAGCGAGCGCTGCTGGCCCTCCGAGGCAAAATCCTTCGCCGCCGTGCCATGCACCGAGAAGTGGAAATCATCGCGATGCGGCCCGGCCAGCGTGGTGCGGAACTGCAGGTCGCGCGCCCGGCCGGACTCGAGCCGCGCGAGCAGCGACTCCGCGGATGCCGGGGAAAAATCGGGTTCGTAGCCCAGCCCGGCCGGCTCCTTCTCGTCGCACAGCTGCCCGTAAAATCTTTCCAGGCCCTGGCCGAGTTCGCGCAGGCCGGCCTCGCGCCGGGCAATCAGCTCGGCCCCCGCCGGCGCCAGGATCTGCTCAAAGGCCGCCAGCTCCGCCTCCACCCCGCCGCCCCGCTTCAGCAGGCTGTTCCGCTCCGCCAGCGCCCGCCCGTAGGTCTGCAGTGCCTGCAGGTAGGCGGCGTCCATCGCCGCCAGCGTCAGGTCCAGCCAGCGCCGCCGGAGCGCCGGGGCGCCGCGCACCAGCTGCAGGTCCTGCGCGGAAAACACCACCGTCGGGAACTTGCCCAGATGGTCGGCGAGCCGGGTGACGCGCGCCTGGTCGCACCACAGCTCCTTGCCGTCGTGCCGCAGCTTGACCGTCACGTGGGTCGTGCCCAGCCGCTCGTGCTCCACCTCCGCCGTGATCGCCGCACAATGCTCGCCATGGCCGATCAGCAGCCGGTTGTCCGTCGCCCGGAACGACCGCAGCGCCGTGATGAACCCCGCCGCCTCGAGCAGGTTCGTCTTCCCCTGCCCGTTCGCGCCCGCCAGGAACTGCAGCCGGCCGGAAAACCCGAGCGTGGCAAAGCCCACGTTTCGAAAATGCCGCAGCGTGATCTTGCTCAGGCGCATGACAGGGGGAGGACAACAGGAGGCAACGGCGGCCGGGCCGAGTCAACCCACGGACGACGGAGTCGCCGGGCCCCGCCGTCGGCGGCGTCGGCGGGCGCCACCCCGGCGCCTCCAACAAATTCTTTCCCTCCGCCGTTCCCTCGGCTAGTGGTTGCGTCTCCCATGACCTTCGAAGCCTCGCTCGCCGAGTCCGTCAAAACCCTGCAGTCGCTGTCCACCATCCGCCCGGCCATCGACCAGGCCGGCCGGCTGATCGTCGAGACGCTGCGGCACGACAAGAAACTGCTGGTCTGCGGCAACGGCGGCAGCGCGGCCGAGGCGGCGCATTTCTCCACCGAACTGGTCGGCCGCTACCAGAAGCACCGCGCCTCGCTCCCGGCGATCGCCCTCTCGGCCGACGGCTCGCTCGTCACCTGCATCGGCAACGACTACGGCTACGACCAGGTCTTCTCGCGCCAGATCTCCGGCCTCGGCCACCCCGGCGACCTCGTCGTGGTGTTCACGTCGAGCGGCAACTCCGCCAACATCATCGCGGCGCTGCACGAGGCGAAGAACCAGGGCCTGTCCAGCATCGCCTTCCTCGGCCGCGGCGGCGGCCAGGCCAAGGGGCTCGCCACCTGCGAGCTGATCATCCCCGGCGCAAGCGGCGCCAGCGCGCAGGAGGCGCACCTGTTCCTGATCCACCACTTCTGCGAACTGGTGGACGCGGCGTTCCCGGTCTGAACTTTGTCCGCCTTCGGGCTGCGCGTCGCGCCGCCACCCGTGTTTCTTCCATGGCTTACCCTGCAACTCTGCCACGAACTTACCCGATCGCATTGCTACTACTGGTTGCCTGCTTCACCAGCCACCCAGCGCTGGCCGCCAAGGCCCCTGTTCCAGCTCCCGCCCTGGCCGGCGAGGTCTATTTTAAGCCGCCCGAATTCACCGCGCCGGCCATTTCTCCGGACGGGAAAAATGTCGTCTTCATCGCCCAACTCAACGGCCATGCGTGCTTGTTCCGGCTTGAGCTGCAAACCGGCCAGATTTCGGGCTTGTTCAGTGCGGGTGACGGTGACGTGGAGACATTCTGGTGGACCGGCAGTGATCGCGTCCTGCTTGCGGGCCGCGGGATTTCCGGGCGGGAATATTTTGTCCAGGATTTGGCCAAATCAAAGCCACGTTCCATCGATACGCTGCGCAACTGGGGCACCGACTGGATCAAAATCCTGCCCAACGACCCCAACCATATCGTCAGTTACAACAAGCGCTTCGACGTCACGACGGGAAAGTACACCCTGATCGAGAACGCTTCCGCGGACATCACCCCCGTCTTTTCGGCTGAGGGCGAAACCCGGGCCAAGCTGTGGGATGAAACGGGCAAATGGTATATCGCCTGGCGTGCCCGGGGGTCCGACCCTTGGCAAAGGATCAGCTGCACGGACCAAGATCAGCCCACGTTTATTCCGATCGCCATGGCGCCGGACGATCACGGCATTCTCGTGGTCGCGAACGACCAAGGCGACACTCAGGCCCTAATGCGGTTGGATCCGGTCACAGGCCAGCGCACGCTGCTCGGCCAGCGACCCCAGCACGATGTCTTGGGATTAGTCACGATCGGCCCCGAGCGCAGGCCCATCGGGGTGGAATTTTGCAACGTCGGCGCCCAGGACGTCATGTATTTCGATGAAGCCGATCAGCGTTTTTCCGCAGCTCTGGATCTATCTCTTCCCGGCATGCTTCACCGGGTGACCAGTTCCTCCGCGAACGGCAACTTACGTGTAATCCAAGCTTGGTTTCCGGGCTACCCGACCCGCTATTATCTCTTCGATGGCACGCAACACCGACTGTCCATGCTGGGTGATTCACGACCGGACATCCCACCAGGCGCCCTGGGGCAGGTGGAGGTCTTTCGGTTCAAATCGCGCGACGGCCTGGATGAATTCGGTCACGTGCTTTTCCCTTCCTCGAGACTGCATGCCGGCCCTGTCCCGCTGATCGTATTGGCGGTTAATGGCGCCGGAGCCGCCGCCTACTCGCCTAGTGCGTTCAATGCGGACGATCAGTATTTTGCCAGCCGGGGCTACGCCGTGGCCCACATCGACGTACGGGGCACAGGAGGTTTCGGGCACGCCTATGCCAAAGCCGGCGACTTCGAATTGGGCGGAAAGGTCGTCCACGACCTCGAAGACGGCGTCCAGCATCTCGTCCAGACCGGACGAATCGACCCGCGGCGCGTGGCCATCCTGGGCTACAATAGCGGCGGGATCGCGGCCCTCTACACGGCGGCGGTTTCCAAGGTATTTCATGCAGCCGTCGTGTACGACCCGGAAGGCGACCTGACCACTAACGGGATTAAATGGCTGAGCTCTTCGCATGCCGATGTGCCAGCCATCGTCCAGCAGGCTGGCGGCACCAAGGCCGCGTACGCCTCAATCCATCAGTTCGAGCCCGAATCTTTTCTGGACCAAATCTCCGCACCTACTCTGATCGTGTGTTCGACTTGGTACGGGCACAGCAACAATTCGCAGGCCTCGCAAATCAGGGGCGGCTTTAAGCGACGTCACAAAACATTCGAATGGTTCGAGATCGATTTTCACGGGTATGAGCACACCAAGAGTCACGTATACGCCGCCCAATTCTGTACCAAGGCGGCGGACTATTTGGACCAAGTGTTGAAATAGGAGGAAATACCCTGACTCTACCGCAAAGGCGGGAAACGACGGAAATACTGGAACGGTTGCCCAGATTCTGGGCCCATGCGTGTCCACCGCTCCGGGTTTCCGCGAAAATGCGGACGGAAAGTGGACTTTTTGCTTCTTGCCGCGGCGCGCTCGGTCCGGTTCGCTGCCCTTTCCTATGAGCACTCCCGCCCCCGCCGAACACGCCATCATCAAGACCAGCTACGGTGACATGACCATCGCCTTCTGGCCCGACGTCGCCCCCAAGACGGTCGAGAACTTCAAGAAGCTCGCGAACGACAAGTTCTACGACGGCACCGCCTTCCACCGCATCATCAAGGGCTTCATGATCCAGGGCGGCTGCCCCAACACCAAGAAGGGCGCGACCGGCATGCCCGGCACCGGCGGCCCCGGCCACACGGTCAAGGCCGAGTTCAACCCCAAGTCGCACGTCCGCGGCGTCATCTCCATGGCGCGCTCGGCCCACCCCGACTCGGCCGGCTGCCAGTTCTTCATCTGCCACGGCGACGCCAAGTTCCTCGACCGCCAGTACACCGCGTTTGGCGAGCTTGTGAAGGGCGACGACGTGCTCGAGCGCATCGCGACCATGCCGACCAGCTCGGGCGGCGGTGGCGAGAAGAGCACCCCGATCGAGCGCGTCGAGGTCGAGAGCATCCGCATCGTCCCGGCGAAGTAACGCCGGGCCGCTTCGGCTCATTTTTTGGCTGCAGTATTCTTCCCGGCCGTGACCTGAGCGGAAAGCGCCGCAACCTCGGCGCGAATTTTCTCCGGCAGGTTCTCAGCGGGTACGCCCGCCAGCAACACCTCCGCCGCCTCGAAGTCCTTGCGATCGATGGCCGCCCGGACGTTGGCCAGTGTCTCCACGCTGGCCATTGCCGCCAAGAGGCTCTCATACCTCTGCTGCTCCTCCGGCGAGAGCGATGCCCGGGGCAAATGAATCAAGGCGTCGTGCGCTCGGTCCAATGCCCCTTGGTCGTAGGCTGCCTGGGCCTGCGCCAAGCCCTGTATCGCCTGGATTCGGGCCTCGATCTTTTCGGCATAGGCGATGGCGTAGTCCGGGCCGGGAATCTGCTCGCTCCTCAAGCGGTCCAATCGCGCCCTGGCCGCGTCAATCTGACCGGACTTCAGTTCGTAGGCGGCCCGGCCAACCTCCAGCACCATCTTGCGTGGAAATCGCTCCATGGATTCCGTCAGGAACCTGCCGTCCTCCTCTGTCACTTCCGCAAGCGCCCCGATCAGGCCGGCATACCTTTCCAAGGCCGGATAAAAAGTCGGATTCATCTGAAGGGTCTGGCGCAGCGCCTCGGCCGCCTGTCGCGCGACCGCCGGATCACCGTGATCCATCGCAATTTCACTGCCGAACAAGGAGCGGCTTATCTCCGCGGCGGGCAGAAAATGCGCCATATACCAGTGGCTTCCGGCTTGAACCGCCCGCCGGTAATAATCGGCCGCCTGGGCCTCATCGTGGCGCAGGTAAGCCAGATCCGCCTGCGCCTCGAGGGTGCTGGGCGCATTTGGCTGCATTTCGGCCGCCCGGTTGAAAAATGGCTCAGCTTGCTCGGACGCATCGGCCATCAAGCGAGTGTAACCCAGCGCAAGCTGGCTCTCTACATCCGTAGCCGGGGCTGCATGGACTGCATTCGCCGCGTCCCCCTGGGCGACTGGCACGGACTCCGCGCGATAGCTTCCCGACTTCACATACTTGGCAAACCGCCTGCCAACTTCCTCCAACCCGCCGGGAAAGGCCTCCGCGGTCGCCTGCTGGGCCGACCGGCCCGCCTCAAGTGCGCCAATGTAACGGACCAGGGCCGCGCGGTTTGCCCCGTCCTCACCCGACACCAGAAAGTGCACGAAAGCCCACGACTCCGCATAGAAGTTGTCGTCATTAAGCGCCTTCGCGCGCCCAGTCACATCAGTCGTTGCAGCCAGGAGTTGCTCCAGCGGGATCACGACCTTTCCGCCCAGCTGCCGCTTGTTCTGGCTGGATGGCCCGCCCAGCGTCACCCGGTCGCGTTGAAAAGAAGCGGTCAGGTAGAACTGCAGCAGCCCGTTCGACAGCCAGCGCGGCAACGGCCGGTAGTAGGCCTGCGTGGCCCAGAGTCCCGTCAGCATGAAATAGGATTGCCGTGCCAAATCCGCCCGCACCGGGTTGATCGCGCAGAGAAACCGGCCGTCGCGCTGGATCCAGGTGCTGTATTTGATCCAACTCGTCGTAGTCTGGTTGAAGTTTTCATCCGGCGGCTTGGGGAAAATCCGGTAGAATTCCGCATCGCCCGGGAAGATCACGACCAGCATCGGATCGAGGACGCGGTCGTCCGTCGGGCCCAGATTGCGCAAGAATTGCCGGAACCCCTCGAGACACATGGCCCATTCCTTTGCCGTATCCGCTGAATCCGCGGTCACGATGGAATAACGGGGCGTGCTGACTTTCGACCACTGCTCCTTGGCGAGAGCCGGGGAGGCAATTCCCAGCAAGAGTCCGAGCCAGCACCCAAGCAGGACAGGGCATCTGCGCATGGGAATATGCATTCAATCCTGCGGAATTGGGCAAGCCTGGACGATTCGCGGGCTGAGAATCCAACCATCCTCGAATCGGAGTTTGCCACGTGTCGGGCGCGCGCTTTCGTCCTTTGCGTCGGTCCAATCCCATGCCCAAGCTCCTCCATCTCCAGGTCGCCTGCGCCGAGAACCGCGTCATCGGCCGCGACGGCCGGCTGCCGTGGAGCATCCCGGAGGACATGGCCTTCTTCCACGCGCAGACCGCCGGGCAGATCGTCGTGCTCGGCCGCGTGTGCTTCGAGACCTGGCCGCGCGTCCAGCAGGACGGCCGCCGCCCGGTCGTCGTCACCCGCAACGCCGCACTGGCCGGAGGCGCGGTCCGGACGGCCTCCTCGCTCGCGGCCGCCCTCGCCCTCGCGGAAGCCCTCCCCGGCGAGATCCACATCTGCGGCGGGCAGCGCATCTATCAGGAGACCCTCGCCCTGGACCGCCCGATGCGGCTCCACCTGACGCTCGTCCATGCCGACGTGCCCGGGGACACGTTTTTCCCGGAATGGCGGCACCTCGCCTGGCGCGAGCTCGACCGGCGGGAGAGCGCCGACGCCAACTACCGTTACACGTTCTTCACGCTCGAGCGGTCCTGAGGATCAGCGCCGCGCCGCCGCCGCGTGCGCCCGGGCGGTCGGCAGGTATTTCTCCGCCCACCGGCGCAGGCCGGCCTGCTCGGCGTCGGTCAGGGGCCGAACGACCTTCGCGGGCGAACCGTAGACCATCGAGCCCGGCGGGCATTCGAATCGCTGCGGCACGAGGGAATTCGCGCCCACGATGCTCCGCGCGCCGATCTTCGCGCCATCGAGGATGGTCGCGCCCATGCCGATCAGGCACTCGTCGCCGATCGTGCAGGCGTGGATGATGGCCGCGTGGCCGACCGTGCACCACGCGCCAATGTAGGCGCCATAGTCGTCGGCCAGGTGGATGATGGCGCTGTCCTGGATGTTGGTCCCCTCGCCCACGCGGATCTCATGGATGTCGCCGCGCAGCACCGCGCCGTAGAAGACGCTGCTCTGCGGCCCAAGCACGACGTCGCCGATCACAGTGGCGTTGGCGGCGACGAACAGCGCCCCGGCGGTGTCCGGGGTCTTGGTGAAATGGCGGGCCAGGCGTTCCTCGATGGTCATGTTATTTTTCCTTGGCATAGGGCGCGCCGATCGCCTTGGGCGCCACCGCCGTGCCGACAAAGCCGGCGAGCAGCAGCACGGTGAGCACGTAGGGCAGCGCGAGGATGAACTGCACCGGGATCACCCCCACGAGCGGCAGCGCCACGCCCTGCAGCCGCGTCGCGAGCGCGTCGGTGAACGCGAAGAGCAGGCAGGCGCCGAGCGTGGGATAGGGCCGCCATTTGCCGAAGATCAACGCCGCCAGCGCGAGATAGCCCTTGCCCGCCGTCATGTCGCGGACGAACCCAGCGCTCGCCGCGGTGGACAGGTACGTGCCCGCGACCCCACACAGCACGCCCGAGATCATGACCGCCTGGTAGCGGAGGCGTGTCACCGAGATGCCCGCCGTGTCGACCGCCGACGGGTTTTCGCCGACGGCCCGCAGCCGCAGGCCGAAGCGCGTGCGGTAAAGCACCCACGCGCTGAACGGCACCAGCGCCGCCGCGAAATAGACGACGAGATTGTGCCCGCTCAGCAGCTCGGCATAGAGCAGTCCGGGAAACGGCGCGGCGCGCGCGGCGTCCGCCCACGGCCACGTCAGGGCGAGAAAGCGTTGGCCCGCACCCTCGAGCTGCGGCGTCTGGCCGCCGAGGTTGAACCACGCCAGCGCCAGCGCCGGCCCAAGCCCGGCGACCATGATGTTGACCGCCATGCCGGCCACGACCTGGTTGCCGCGGTGGGTCACCCCGGCGAACGCGAGCAGCAGCGCGAGCGCCACGGCGGTCGCGATGCCGGCGCCGAGGCCGAGCCACACCGAACCGGTCACCGCCGAGGCCGCCGCCGCCGCAAACGCGGCGCCCAGCATCATGCCCTCCAGCCCGAGCGCGATCACTCCCGAGCGCTCGGAAAACAGCCCCGCCAGCGCCGCCAGCAGCAGCGGCGTCGCCACCCGGATCGTGGCGGCCAGCAGCAGGACGATGAGCGTGTAGGTTTCCATCACTCCGCCTCCTTTTCGCCGCGGAGCCGCGCCAGCAGCGCCGCGAGCGGGACGCGGGCTACGTTTTCCAGCGCACCGCAGAACAGGATCACGAGGCCCTGGATGACCACAACCATGTCGCGGTTGACGCGCGGCATGTCGAACGAGAGCTGCGAGCCGCCCTGCATCAGCGCGCCGAAGAGCACCGCCGCGAGGAAAATTCCCACCGGGTGGTTGCGCCCCATCAGCGCGACGGCGATGCCGACAAAGCCGGCGCCGCCGGGAAAATCGAGGAGGATGCGGTGCTGCGCGCCCATGAGCTCGTTGAGCCCGAGCGAGCCGGCCAGCGCGCCGGACAGCAGCATGGCCGCGATGGTGACGCGCGGCGGCAGGATGCCGGCATAGACGGCGGCGGCGGGATTCTGCCCGGCGACGCGCAGCGCATAGCCCCAGCGGGTCCGCCAAACGAGCAGCCACACGAGGAAGGAGGCCGCCAGCGCGAGGAGAAAGGCGAGGTTCAGCGGCGTGGCGGTGAACGCGAGCCCGACCTTCCCCAGCAGCGTGTGCAGGCCGGGCATGAAGGCATTCGCGGCGAATTCGCGCGACTCGGGCGACTGCTGGCCGGGCTTGATCAGGATGTTGACCAGCAGCCAGGTCATCACCGCCGAGGCGATGAAGTTGAACATGATCGTCGTGATGACGATGTGGCTGCCGCGGCGGGCCTGCAGCCAGCCCGGGATGAACGCCCACGCCGCCCCGCCGACCGCGCCGGCGAGGATGGCCAGCGGCAGCACCACCCAGAACGGCCAGGCGCCGAGCCACAGGCAGACGAGGCCGGTCCCGAGCCCGCCGATGTAGGCCTGCCCCTCCGCGCCGATGTTGAACAGCCCCGCATGGTACGCGACCGCCACCGCGAGGCCCGTGAAGATGAAATTCGTCGCGTAGTAGAGCGTGTAGCCGACCGCCTCCTGCGAGCCAAACGCGCCGTCGGCCAGCAGCTTCAACGCCGCCCACGGGCTCTCGCCGATGAGCCGGATGATCACGCCGGAGAGCAGCAGGGCCGCGACGAGATTCACCGCGGGCAGGAGGCCGAGCTCGGCCCAGCGCGGCAGTTTGGCCGGGGCGCTCATGCGTGCCCCTCCCCTTTCACCCCGGCCATCATCAGGCCGAGTTTTTCCTCGGTGGCGTCGGCGCCGGCGACCTCGCCGACGATCTCGCCCGCGTTCATCACGAGGATCCGGTCGGCCAGCCCGAGGATCTCATCGAGCTCGACCGAGACGAGCAGCACGGCCTTGCCGGCGTCGCGCAGCGCGACCAGCTGGCGATGGATGAACTCGATCGCGCCGATGTCCACGCCCCGGGTCGGCTGGCCGACCAGCAGCACGCGCGGGTCGGAGTCGATCTCGCGCGCAAGCACGAGCTTCTGCTGGTTGCCGCCGGAAAACTCCGTGATGCGCCGTCCGGGCTCCGGCGGCCGCACGTCGTAGGCGGCCATCTTTTTCCCGCAGCCCGCGAGGATGGCGGCCCGGTCCAGCAGGGGGCCGCGGCGGTAGGCCGGCAGGTCGTGGTAGCCGAGGATGGCGTTGTCCTGCGCGGAAAAACCCGCGACGACGCCCATCCGCAGCCGGTCCTCCGGCACATGCGCGAGGCCGAGCCGGTGGCGGGCGCGCGCATCCAGCCCCTCCCGCACAAGCTCCCGCCCGCTGAGCACGATCTCGCCGCGGCTGGGCGGACGGATGCCCGCCAGCGCCTCGAGCAGCTCCGACTGGCCGTTGCCGGCCACGCCCGCGATGCCGACGATCTCCCCCGCCCGCACCGCAAAGCTGAGGCCCTTCACCCGCGCCACCCCCAGCCGGTCGCGCACCTCGAGGTCGCGCACGGTGAGCAGCGTAGCGCCGGGCCGGGCCGGCGCCTTCTCCACCCGCAGGAGGACCGCGCGGCCCACCATCTTCTCGGCCAGCTCGCGCGGCGAGGTGGCCCTCGTCTCGAACTCCCCCACGATCGCCCCCTGCCGCATGACGGTGACGCGGTCGGTCGCGGCCATAATTTCGCGCAGCTTGTGCGTGACGAGGATGACCGTCTTGCCCTGCGCCCGGAGCCGGCCGAGCATCCGGAACAGCTGGTCCGCCTCCTGCGGCGTCAGCACGGCGGTCGGCTCGTCGAGGATCAGGATCTCCGCGCCACGGTGGAGCGCCTTCAGGATCTCGACGCGCTGCTGCAGGCCGACCGGGAGCTCGGAGACGATGGCGTCCAGCGGCACGTCGAGGCCGTAGTCCCGCGCGAGCTGCGCCAGCCCTGTGCGCGCCGCCGCGAGGCTGCCGGCGAGCCGCCGGCCGCCCTCGGCGCCGAGGACGACGTTTTCCAGCACCGTGAAATTCTCCACGAGCATGAAGTGCTGGTGCACCATGCCGATGCCCGCCGCGATCGCGTCCTGCGGCGAACCGATCTCCACCCGCCGCCCCCGCACCCAAATCTCGCCGGCGTCGGCGCGGTGGAACCCGTAGACGATGTTCATCAGCGTGGACTTGCCGGCGCCGTTCTCGCCGATGAGCCCGTGGATGCTGCCCGCGGCCACTGAGAGTGAAACGGTTCGGTTCGCGTGCACCGGGCCGAAGCGCTTGTCGATGCCGCGCAGCTCCAGCGCCGGAGCCGATGCCTGGGCCTCAGGTTCCATGGGTGGAATGCGTTGTCCCCAACGCGTTGGTTTTTTGGAGATGCGGCGCCCTCGCCGCGTCACCACCTCTAACCGCGGCGGGGGCGCCACGGCTCCAACTCACGATCCATGCGCGTTGGAGACAACGCGCTCCACCTCGAGTCGCGACCGTAGCGCTATTCATCGGCGGTGGGCTCGGCGCTTACTGCGCCCGGTATTCGGGCACCGGCAATTTGCCGCTGATGATGTCGGCGCGCGCCTGGTCCAGCCGCTGCTTCATCGCCGGCGTCAGCACGGCGCGGTTGTGCTCGTCGTACGAGTAGTCCACGCCGTTTTCCGCCAGCCCGAGCACGGTCTGGCCCGCGTGCCACGTGCCGCTTTTCGCATCCGAGAACGCCTTGTAGACGGCGACATCCACGCGTTTCAGCGCCGACGTGAGCACGCTGCCGGGGTGCAGGTAGTCCTGGTTGCTGTCGCAGCCGATGCTGAGCAGGCCCGCATCCTTCGCCGCCTGCATCACGCCGATGCCGGTGGCCCCGGCCGCATGGAAGACCACGTCGACGCCGCGGCCGAACTGGCTCTTGGCCAGCTCGGCGCCCTTCGTCGGGTCGCCCCACGCCGCGGGCGTCGTGCCGGTCATGTTCTGGATCACCTCGATGTTCGGGTGCACCTGGCGCGCGCCCGCGACATAGCCGAGGGCGAATTTCCGGATGAGCGGGATGTCCATGCCGCCGACGAAGCCGATCTTGCCGGTCTTCGACACCAGCGCGGCCGCCATGCCGCAGAGGTACGACGACTCCTGCTCGCGGAAGTTGATCGACTGGACGTTGGGCAGGTCGACGACCGCGTCGATGATGGTGAACTTCACCCCGGGAAACTGCCGGGCGACCTTTTCCACCGCCGAGGCCTGGGTGAAACCGACGGCCACGATGATGCTGGAGCCCCGCTTCGCCAGCTGCGCCATAATCTGCTCGCGCTGGGCGGCGTTGGTGATCTCGAACTCGCGGAAGGCGATGCCCGTGTCGCGCTTGAACCGCTCCGCGCCCTCGCTGGCCGACTGGTTGAAGGAGCGGTCGAACTTGCCGCCGAAATCGTAGACGATGGCCGGGGCAAACTCCCCCGCGGCGGCGAGCGCGGCGAAGCCCAAGGCAGCCGGCAGCGCGAGGGAAAGTCGGAGGGAGATCATCGGGAGGGACGCTGCCGGTGACGCTGGGAAAAAGCCGGCCGCGAATCAATGCCCATCCGGCGCGCCCGCGCGGATCCACCGCCGCAACCGCGACGCCAGCCTCCGACCTGGCGCCGCCAGCCTGCGACTTGGCGCCGCTCAGGGCGTCACCGGCTTCAGGTGCCAGATGTCGTTCGCGTACTCGCGGATCGTGCGGTCGCTCGAGAACTTGCCGACGCGCGCGGTGTTGAGGATGGCCATCCGCGCCCACCGGGCCGGGTCGCGGTAGGCGGCGTCGACCCGGAGGTGCGCGTCGCTGTAGGCGCGGAAGTCGGCAAGCACCAGGTACGGGTCGCCGCCCTGCAGCAGGCTGTGGTGCGTGAGGGCAAAGGGCTCGTGCTCGCCCGGGACGAAAAAGTCGGACCCCAGCCAGTCCAGCACGGCGCGCAGCTCCTCGTCGGCGTTGTAGCAGTCCGCCGAGCGGTAGCCCTTCGCGCGCAGGGCCGCGATCGCCTCCACCGTCAGGCCGAAGATGAAGATGTTCTCGTCGCCCACCTCCTCCCGGATCTCGACGTTGGCGCCGTCGAGCGTGCCGACCGTGAGCGCGCCGTTGAGCGCGAGCTTCATGTTGCCGGTGCCGGAAGCCTCCTTGCCCGCGGTCGAGATCTGCTCGGACACGTCCGCCGCCGGGATGATCTTCTCGGCGAGCGACACGCAGTAGTTGGGCAGGAAGGCGACCTTGAGTTTGCCGTTGATGCGCGTGTCGGCGTTGATGCGCGCGCCGACGAGGTTGATCGCGCGGATGATGTTCTTCGCAAGGTCGTAGCCGGGCGCGGCCTTGGCGGCGAAGATGAACACCCGCGGCACGACCTCGAGCCCGGGATTCTGGAGCAGCCGGCGGTAGAGCGCGAGGATGTGGAGCAGGTTCAGGTGCTGGCGCTTGTACTCGTGCAGCCGCTTGATCTGCACGTCGAAGAGCGCGTCGGGCGACACCTCCACGTCGCACTGCCGCCGGATCAGGGCGGCCAGGTCGACCTTGTTGGCGCGCTTGATCGCCATGAACTCGCGCTGGAACCCCGGGTCGTCCGCGACCTTTTCCAGGCCGCGCAGCTGGTCCAGGTCGCGCACCCAGGCCTCGCTGCCCAGCTGCTCAGTGACAAGCGCCGCCAGGCGCGGGTTGCTCTTGAGGAGCCAGCGGCGCGGCGTGATGCCGTTGGTCTTGTTCTGGAATTTGCCCGGGTAGAGCGCGTCGTAGTCGGGGAACAGGTCCTTCTTCAGGAGCGCGGTGTGCAGCGCCGCGACGCCGTTGACCGTGTGCGAGCCGGCCACGGCCAGGTTCGCCATGCGGACCTGCTTCTGCCCGTTTTCCTCGATCAGGGAGCAGGCGCGCTTCTTGCCGTCATCGCCGGGCCACTTGGCCTCGACCACCTTGATCAGCTGCGCGTTGATGTCGAAGATCAGCTGGAGGTGGCGCGGGAGCACGCGCTCGAAGAGCCCCACGCCCCACTTCTCCAGCGCCTCGGGCATGAGCGTGTGGTTGGTGTAGGCGAAGGTCTTGGTGGTGATGGCCCAGGCGGCGTCCCATTGCATGTCCACCTCGTCGATCAGGATGCGCATCAACTCGACGATCGCGATGGCCGGGTGGGTGTCGTTGAGCTGCACGGCCACCTTGTCGGCAAAGTTGTCCCAGCCGTTGCCCGGCGTGCGGGTGTGGCGGCGGATGATGTCGCGCAGCGAGCAGGCCACGAAGAAATACTGCTGCATCAGGCGCAGCTCCTTGCCGTTCTCGGTCTTGTCGTTCGGGTACAGCACCTTTGAGACCGTCTCGCCGACCGCCTTCTCCTGCACCGCCGCGACGTAGCCCCCGGCGTTGAACGCCGCGAGGTCGAAGTCCTCGCTCGATTTCGACGCCCAGAGGCGGAGCAGGTTGACGGTGCCCGTCCCGTAGCCCGCGATCGGGATGTCATGCGGCACGCCGAGGATGATCTTGGTCCCGACCCAGCGCGGGCGGTACCGGCCGCGGTCGTCGAACACGTTGTCCACCCGCCCGTAGAAGCGCACCTCCTGCGTGAACTCGGGGCGGACCACCTCCCACGGCTCGCCGAACCGGATCCAGTTGTCCGGGTGCTCGACCTGCGCGCCGTTGACGAACTCCTGCTTGAACAGGCCGTACTCGTAGTAGATGCCGTAGCCGAGGGCCGGATAATCGAGCGTCGCGAGCGAGTCCAGGAAGCACGCCGCCAGCCGGCCCAGGCCGCCGTTGCCCAGCCCCATGTCCACCTCCGCGTCACGGATCTCGTCCATGTCCTGCCCCAGCGAGGCGAGCGCCGTCCGGGCGGTTTCGAACAGGCCGGTTGCGTAGAGATTGTTGCCGAACAGCCGGCCGATGAGGTACTCGAGTGAAAAGTAATAGAGCCGGCGGGCGTTTTGCTGGTTGTGCACCGCCTGCGTGGCGATCAACCGCTCGTGGATGGTGTCGCGCACCGCGAGAGCCGTGGCGATCCACCAGTCCCGCGGCCGCGCCAGCGCGGGCGGGCGGGCCAGTGTCGAGATCAGGTGCCGCTCGATGAGCGAACGCAGGATCTCCTCGGGCGGGTCGGTATGCGGTCGCCCGGCGTGGGAGGCCTGGGAGACGGAGAGCACGGGCGGCTTCTTTTCAGCGTCGGTCGGCATGGGCAAAGGTAGCTTAAGTTAACCAATATTCGTGCCAGTACCAGCACGAGGCACGCCTATTTTTGGAAACGCCGCGCCAGTTCACCCAAAGGTAACTCAATGTAGGTCGGCCGGCCGGCCGGGCTCGTCAGCGGCGCGCGGGTGGCGAAGAGCTGCGCCGCCAGCGCCTGCAACTCCGCCTCGCCCGCCGTGGCCGGGAGGCGGATGGCCTTCGCTGCGGCGAGGCGCGCGAGTTCCTCCCGCGCCAAGCCGGGATTGTGGTCCGGCAGCCGCCCCTCGCGCACCGCCCCCAGCAGGTCGCGCAGGAACGGCTCGGCATCCGCCGGCTCCATCCACGCCGGCACCGCCTCGATGCGGAAGAAATTGCGGCCGAATTCCGCGATCTCGAGGCCGTGCGCATGGAGAAACGCCAGCCGGTCGAGCAGCAGGGCGCTCATGATCGGGTCGAGCTCGACGGGCACCGGCAGCAGCAGGCGCTGGCCGGGCACCGTGCCCGCCTGGAACTGCTCGCGCAGCCGCTCGAACCACACCCGCTCGTGCGCCGCGCGACGGTCGAGCAGCACCAGCCCGGCCGCGGTCTCGAACAGCGCGTAATTGCCATGCGCGAGCCCGACGAAGCGCCAGCCCAAGGCGGCGGGTTGGCGGGGACCGGCCGGCGCCGGGATGGCCGGTGCCGCGGGCGGGACGTTGGCGGATCCGGCCACCGGCGGGCCGGCGGGCGCGGGTGTGACCGGGGCGGCCGGCCACGCCGCCGCCCGGTGGAGCGCGGAGACCTCGATACGCTGGCCCGGCGCACCCGGGGGCAGGGTCGCCAAAGCCGCCGGCTGAAAACCTTGCGGTCCGGCTCGCGCCGCGGGGCCCTCCGCCGGCGGCGGCGCCACCCCGAGTTCGCGGAGCCGCTGCAGCACGCTGCGGATCACGAACGCCCGCACGGCGGGCTCGTTGCGGAAACGCACCTCGCGCTTCGCCGGGTGCACGTTCACGTCGACCTCCGCGGGGTCGCACTCGAAAAACACGAAGGCGAGCGGGTAGCGCCCCTTCGGCAGCGACTCATGGTAGCTCTCGATCAGCGCGTAGTTCAGCGTGCGGCTGTCCACCGGCCGCTGGTTCACAAACACGATCATCTCGTGCCGGGTCGCGCGGCCCGCGCCGGGCCGGCCGATCAGGCCGCTCAACCGCATCGCGTGCTCGCCGGTCTCCAAGGGCACGAGCGCCGCGGCGGTCTGCCGGCCGAAGATCTCCCCCACTCGCTCGGCCAGCGTGGTGCACTCCGGCGAGCGGAAGATCACCCGCCCGTCCTCCACCAGCGTGAACGACGTGCCCGGGCACGCCAGCGCGTAGAGCCGCACGCACTGGATGATGTGCGCCGCCTCGGTCTGGTCGGTCTTCAGGAACTTGCGGCGCGCCGGCACCGAGTTGAACAGGTGCGTCACCTCGATCCGCGTGCCCACCGGCCGGCCGCAGTCGCGCACGTGGACGAACTTGCCGCCGTTGACCAAAATCTCCGTGCCCGCGTCGCTCGCCGCCTCGCGCGTCTGCAGCTCGAACCGCGACACGCTCGCGATCGAGGGCAGCGCCTCGCCGCGAAAACCGTAGCTCGCGAGATGATCAAGGTCCGCCGCCTCGGCGATCTTGCTCGTGGCGTGGCGCTCGAGCGCCAGCAGGGCGTCGTCGCGCGTCATGCCGGAGCCGTTGTCCTCGACCCGCATGAGCGAGCGCCCGCCGTGGCGGAACTCGACCTCGATGCGGGTGGCGCCGGCGTCGAGGGCATTCTCGACCAGTTCCTTCACCACCGCGGCCGGGCGCTCGATCACCTCGCCGGCGGCGATCTGGTTGGCGACCCGGTCGGGAAGGATGCGGACTTTGGCCATCGAAAGGTGGACGTTGGTCCCGGTGGGGCGGGTCTCAGACCCGCCCTACTTCAGGATCTTTTCCCACCGCTTGAATTGTTTCGCGAGCTGCGCCGGGCCGGGCATGCCGCTGCCGGTGCGCTTCGCCAGCGCCCGCTTCAGGTCGAACACCTCCACCCAGTCCGGGCCGAACGCGGGATGAATCTGCTGCACCTCGGTGGTGGGGAGGAGATTGAGCGCGACGACGTTTTTCTCCGCCAGCCGCACAACCGCGCCCACCGCGTGGTGGGCATCGCGGAACGGCACGCCCCGGAGCACGAGGTAGTCGGCCAGGTCGGTCGCCAGCAGCGCCGGGTCGGCCACCGCGGCGGCGCACCGCTCGCGGTGGAAGGTCATGCCCCCGAGGGTGCCGGCCAGCACGTCGGCGCACAGCGCCGACTGGTCGAAGCTGTCAAAAAGCGGCGGCTTGTCCTCCTGCAGATCGCGGTTGTAGGTCAGCGGCAGGCCCTTCACCAGCGTGAGGAGGGTGTGCAGGTTGCCCTGGAGGCGGGCGGACTTGCCCCGCAGCAGCTCGCAGGCGTCGGGATTCTTCTTCTGCGGCATCAGCGACGAGCCGGTGCAGAACGCATCGGACAGCTCGACGAACTTGAACTCGATGCTGCTCCAGAGGACCAGGTCCTCCGCGATGCGCGAGAGATGCACGCCGAAGAGCGCGCAGGCAGCCGCGAACTCGATGAAGACGTCGCGGTCGGCCACGGCGTCCATGGAGTTGGCGGTGACCTGCGGGCGGCCCCGGGCGTCGGTGAAGCCCAGCGCCTTGGCGGTGAATTCGCGGTCGATCGGCAGCGTGGTGCCGGCGAGGGCGCCGGCGCCGAGCGGGCACCAGTTGGCGTGCGCGGCCACGTCGGCCAGGCGCGCCCGGTCGCGGTCGAGCATCTCGAGCCAGGCAAAGAGGTGGTGCGCGAGCGGCACGGGCTGCGCCCGCTGGAGGTGGGTGTAGCCGGGAATCAGCACGTCGCGATTCGCCGCGGCCACGGCCAGCAGCGCCCGCTCGGCGCCGGCGATCTTTTCGCGCAGGACGCCGCAGGCGTGCTTGAGCCAGAGCCGCATGTCGGTCGCGACCTGGTCGTTCCGGCTGCGCGCGGTGTGGAGCTTGGCGGCGGCGGGCACGCGCCTCGTCAGCGCCGCCTCGATGTTCATGTGGACGTCCTCGAGCGCGATGTCCCAGGCGAAAGCGCCCGCTGCGACCTCGGCGAGGATGGCGTCAAGCCCGGCGTGGATCGCGTCGCGCTCCTTCGCCGTGATGAGGCCGGCGTGCGCGAGCATGGCCGAGTGGGCCTTGCTGCCGGCGATGTCAAACGGCGCGAGGCGGCGGTCGAACGAGACTGACTCGCTGAAGCGCAGCATCAACTCGGCGGGACCCGCGGTGAAGCGGCCGCCCCAGATCGCAGGGGAAGACTTCTTGGCCATGGCGGCATGAGATGACGCCGGGGCGCGGCGGCGCGCAACGCGAAAACAGGCGGTGGCACCCTTTGGCTTGTCATCGCGAGCCCCGCATTGCCGGGCGTGGCGATCCATCCGGATGGATTGCTTCGTCGTCCCGCCAGAGCGGGACTTCTCGCAATGACAAACCGGGCCACTACCCGAAAACAGGATGGCCATGCCCCACCCTGCGCCCAATGTCCCCGCATGGTCCTCCGCCTGCTGCTCGCCTGCCTGTGTTCCGCGACATGCGGGCTCGCCGTGCAGGGCGCCGAGGCGCCGCTCGCGCGCTACGACCGCGTCGAAATCGCGCCAGCCAAGACCTCCATCTTCATCGGCAACGTGACGCTGACCCTGACGCCGTTCGCGCGAAAGCCCGGCCTCTACCACTCCGATTACCACGCCAAGGTCTTCCCCTACTTTTTCTACAGCGAAAGCGGCTGGATCGCGATCGAGGTGCCGGATGAGGCTCTGCAGCAGCTCGCCCGGGGCGAGACCATCCAGTTCAAGGGCCGGGGCATGAGCGACGACGGCGACGAGCGCCACATCGAGGGCCGGGCCGTGCCGACGGACGCGAACAGTGGCAAGATCAAGGTGCGGGTCTTCGTGTCGAAGCGAATCCAGCTGATCTTCAACACCACCTACCGGATCGGGCCGTAGGCGGCGTGCCTGCGTTGATTCGTAGGTCGGGGTTTATCCCCGACAGGATTGTTAAAATATCGGGCGTAAAGCCCGAACTACACCAAGCCAACCAGCCTCACTCCCCCGCCCAGTGGAAGGTCACGGGCCGGTCGATGTAGGGATTGAGGCTCTGGGCGACCGGGCAGTTGTGGGCGGCGGATTCCAGCAACGCGGCCGCCGCGTCGGTCCGCGCGATCGGCAGCCAGAGCTCGGACGCCAGCCGGACGATGCGGCGCGGGGCGTCAGTGGACATCTCCTTCGTCACCTCGAACCGGAGCCCGCGCAGCTCGATGCCGTGCTTGCGCGCCGCCATCGCCATCGTGGTCGCGATGCAGGTGACGAGCGACGTGGCGGTGAGGTCGGTCGGCGAGAACGCCGCGCCGCGGCCCTGGTTGTCGAGCGGCGCGTCGGTGCTGAGCGGGCTGCCCGAGGGTTCGTGCAGGGCGAGGCAGTGGAGGTCGCCCTGGTATTCGCCGGTGATTTTGACCATAGCCGGAGCCTTGGCGTTTTCCCGCGGTTGGCAATCCGGCAAGAGCTGGATCTGGCGGCGGGACCTGGTCAGCCCGACTCCGTCCCATTGCTGTGGGACTACGAAGGGCATCCTTCGCGCGGGCGTGACTTCCGCCGGCCGACAAAATGGCCTGCCATCCGTAGCTCGTGGGGCAACGACCCGCGAGCGAAGAGGTGGATGGCGTGAATGGGACTTTGCCCTACTCCGTCCCGCCTAGATGGGACTACGAAGGGCATGCTTCGCTACTGCGCGTTTTCTGCTTTCAGTGCAGATGGCGTGCCATGCGTAGCTCGCTCGGCATCGACGAACGAGCGAAGCATGGCGCGGTGGAGGTGACTCGAACACCCGACCGGCGGTTTAGAAAACCGCTGCTCTATCCAGCTGAGCTACCACCGCATTTTGGTGCAGCACGGGTAGCGGCCAGCCCGCGAAGCGACAAGGGCAAAACCATGCCACCACCGGCGATGGACAAACCCGCCGGACCCGCGCAAGCTCCTCCCCCATGGCCAAACTTCGCATCGCCATCCTCGGCACCGGCGGCATGGGCGGCACGCACGCCGAGCGCCTCCGCCAAAACCCCGACGTCGAGCTCGCCGCGCTCTGCGACGTCTCGACGGAGATCCTGGAAAAGTTCATCGCACGCCTGAAACTCGGCGACGGCGGGTCGCGGCCCCGGCTGTTCACCGACCCCGCCGCGATGTTCCGCGAGGCCCGGCTCGACGCGGTGGCGATCATCACCCCGCACACCCTGCATTTTGACCACGCCATGCTCGCGGCCGACGCCGGGCTGCACGTGCTCATGGAAAAGCCGATGGTCACCTCGGCGGAGCAGGCGCATGCGCTCGCGGCACGGTTCCAGGCGACGGGCAAGATTTTCACGATCGGCTACAACACCCCATGCACGCCCGAGTTCGACTGGCTGCGCACCGCCATCCGCAACCGCACCTTCGGCCGGCTGGAACTCGTCAGCGGCTACCTCTCGCAGGACTGGATGCGGCTCACCACCGGCAGCTGGCGGCAGAACCCGAAGCTCTCCGGCGGCGGCCAGGCCTATGACAGCGGCGCGCACCTCCTCAACTCACTGTGCTGGACGGTGGAGTCCGACATCGCCGAGGTCTTCGCGTTTCTGGACAACCACGGCACGCCGGTGGACATCAACGCGGCGATCAACCTGCGTTTCACCAGCGGCGTGCTGGCGAGCATCGTCGTCAGCGGCAACTGCCCGGCCGACGGGGCGGCGATGCACTTCATGTTCGAGAACGGCCGCGTCGACATCGACGGCTGGAGCGGCGAGTGGATCCACGTCTGGGACCGCGCCGGCAAAGTGAAATACCCCGTCATCCCCGGCCGGCGGCAGACGCCGGACGACAATTTTGTCGACGCCATCCTCGGCCGGGCCGCGCCCCGCACCTCGCTGCAGAACGGCATCGTGCAGAGCGAGTTGATGGACGCGATCTATGCGTCGGCCCGCACGGGTCTCCCGGCGAAGCCGAAGCGTGGCGGCGCGGCGGGTTCGTGAGGAGAGCCACAGCAAAGCGCAACGCGCCGCAAATGACCGAGCCCAGTAGGAAGGCGTATCGGGGCTGGTCGTCCGGGTTACGAAATTCCGGCGAAACCGAGAACGATCCTTGAACGTCTTCGGTTTGAACAACCGGTTTGGGTACGGAACCAGCTGGTCCCGGCTGCAGGCTTGTGAATCAAGCCGGACCCACTAGAATCATTACCGGATGAACCTCCTGTCGTTCAGCGAGCTGGCCAAGCTGCCAGTGATCAAGTTCTACGAGGAGTCATTCCGCAAGGCGACGGGGGTTCCGCTCAAGATCGTGCCGCCCGGGGCGGCCGCGCAGCGACTGGAAGTCGGGCTCGGGGAAAACGCGTTCTGCCATTTCGTCGCCGGCACCCCCGCAGGCTGCGAGGCCTGCCACGAGGCACAGTCGCGGGCGCTGGAGGGGGCGGCCAACCGGCGCGCCCCGTATCAGATGAACTGTTTCGCGGGGCTGACCGACGTCGCGGTCCCGATCATGGTCGGCGAAACCCACCTCGCCACCATGCTGAGCGGGCAGGTGCTCCGGCGCGAGGCGACCGAGCGCGATTTCGCGATGATCGCCCGGATGGTCGGGAAGGAAACAGACGAGAAATGGCGGCGCGAGGCGCGGCAGGCGTATTTCGTGACCCCGGTGGTGACCGCGGACCGCCTGCAGGCGATTGTCCAGATGCTCGGCCTGTTTGCGGACTACGTCGGGGAATACGCCACGCACCAGGCGATTGCCCGGGGCCCGGCGGAGCCGGCCGCCGTGACCAAGGCCAAGGACTACATCGAGGCACGCCTCGCCGAGCCGATCAGCTTGGAACAGGTGGTGCAGCATGTGGGCGTGAGCCGGTTCTATTTCTGCAAGCTGTTCAAGAAGGCGACGGGCATGACCCTGACCGAGCACGTGGCGCGCATGCGGCTGGAAAAAGCCAAGACCCTGCTCGTCAACCCGTCGGTCCGGATCTCCGAGGCCGCCTATGCCGCGGGTTTCGGGTCGATTCCGCAGTTCAACAGCGTCTTCCGGCGCTACGCCGGAGTTTCGCCGACCGAGTATCGCGAGTCGCTGAAGCGGGAATTGCCCTCGAGCGCCAATCTGACCGGCTGACCGGCGGGAGGGGCGGACAATCCGCCAGCAGTCTATGCCAACCACCCGGTAGCCCCCGGGGAAGGGAGCTGCTATAAAGGCACTTGTGCTGGAGCACGACCCCGGTGATGGCACCGGCAATTCGGCCCCCGGTGCGATCCCGACAGCCCTCAACCCCGAAAAAAATGCATTCGCCTATCACCAAATATGTCCCCTGGGCCCTGTCCGCCCTGCTGCTGGCCGCCGGAGTGCTCCGCGCGGATGACAAGAAACTCGACCCGGAGACCCAGGCGCGCGTCGACCGCTTTGAAAAGGGCCCCGCCTCGATCGACGTCTCGGCGTATCCCGCGCCCATCAAGGCGAATTACGAGGTCTTCCGCGAAAAATGCGCGCTGTGCCACAAGCTCAGCCGGCCCATCAATTCCGACTATGCCCTGCCCGACGAGTGGTCGCGCTACGTGAAACGCATGATGTTCAAGCCGGGCTCGAACATTTCCACCGGCGCCGGCAAGAAGATCTACACGTTCCTCGTCTACGACTCGGCCGTGCGCAAGAAGGCGATGGTCGACGAGAAGCTGGCCAAGCTGGCCGCCGACGTGCGCGCCGCCGAGGAGGCCAAGATCAAGGAAATCCTCGCCGACCCCGGCAAGAAATAGCGGCGCGTCCCGGACCATGCCCGCCACCTACACCGTCGAGGTGCCCGACGTGAAGTACTTCACGCGGCAGGTGCTGTGCCGGGAGCATTGCCCGGTCGGCACCGACTCCGGCGGGTATGTGCAGGCCATCGCCGAGGGCCGCGACGAGGACGCCTACGTGATCGCGCGCACGCCCAATCCGTTCGCGTCGATCTGCGGCCGCGTCTGCGCGGCCCCCTGCGAGGCGAAATGCCGGCGCGGCGCCCTGGATGCCGCCGTGTCCATCCGGGCACTCAAGCGGTTTGTCTGCGAAAAACACGGGGTCGAGTCGTCCGCCTTCGACCTGGCGCGCATCTACCCGGACAAAAACCAGCCCGTGGCCGGCAAGCTGGGCGGCGGGCGCCGCGTGGCGGTGGTCGGCGGCGGGCCCGCGGGCCTGTCCTGCGCCCACGACCTCGCCCTGATGGGCTTTGCCCCGACGGTGTTCGAGGCGCAGCAGATCTCCGGCGGGATGCTCGTGCTCGGCGTGCCCGAGTACCGGCTGCCCCGCGACGTCATCCAGGCCGAGATCGACGCGATCGCATCCCTCGGCGTCGAAATCAAACCCAACAGCCGGCTGGGGCGCGACTTTTCCCTCGCCGACCTGAAGCGGCAGGGTTTCGAGGCGGTCTTCCTCGGCATCGGCGCCCACAAGAGCCGGGAGATGGCGATCGAGGGCGTGCAGCTCGACGGCGTGCTCCGGGCCATCGATTTCCTGCTCAACATCAATCTCGGCTACCGCGTGACGATGGGCCGCAAGGTCGTCGTGATCGGCGGCGGCAACGTGGCCTTCGACGTCGCCCGCTCGGTGCTCCGCCAGACCGAGCGCATGGCGGGCATGACCGAGAAGGAGCTGCGTTCCTCCCTGCAGCAGGCGGCCGCGGCCCTCGAGCAGCTCACCGCGCAGGAACCCGAGGCGCCGGACCAGGTGCGCCTCGCCCTCGACGTCGCCCGCGAGGCCATCCGCAAGGGCGTGCCCGAGGTGCACATGTACTGCCTCGAGAGCCTCGACGAGATTCCCGCGGCCCACGAGGAGATCGAGGAGGCCGAGCGGGAGGGTATCCGCCTCCACACCCGCTACGGGCCCAAGCGCATCTACGGCCAGGACGGCAAGCTCACGGGCATCGAGCTGGTCCGCTGCAGCCGGGTGTTCGACGAGAACCGCCGCTTCAATCCGCAGTTCATCGAGGGCAGCGAGGAGGCCGTCGACTGCGACACCGTGGTGCTGGCGATCGGCCAGACCGCCGACCTCAGCTGGATCCGCCCGGAGGACGACCTGAAAGTCACGCCGCGCGGATCGCTCCAGGCCGACCCGCGCACGCTGGCGACCTCGCGGCCCGACATCTTCGCCGGCGGCGACGTCGCCTTCGGCCCGCGCATCATCATCACCGCCGTGGCCGAGGGCAAGCGGGCGGCGCGTTCCATCGCGACGTACCTGACGGGCCAGACGCCCCCGGAGCCGCGCACCGCCCGCATCACGACCTATCCGACCGGGCGCTTTCCGCTGCAATCGGGTTACGAGACCCGGCCCCGGAGCACGCCGCCGATGCTCTCGCTCGACCGCCGCATCGGCATCGCGGAGGTGGAGCATGCCTTTCCCGAGCCCGCGGCCCGGCAGCAGGCCGAGCGCTGCCTCGTCTGCCACATGGGCCCGGTCTTCAACGGCGACGAGTGCATCCTGTGCGGCGGCTGCGCCGACGTCTGCCCGGAATCCTGCCTGCGCCTCGTGGACATCGCCCGGCTGCGCGGCAACGCCCAGCTGCAGGCGGCCGTCCTGGCCCGCTACGGCCGCCCGCCCCTGCCCGGCGAGCAGGCCGCGATCATCAAGGACGAGCTGCGCTGCATCCGCTGCGGCTTGTGCGCCGCGCGCTGCCCGACCGGGGCAATCACCATGGAGCGCGTCGAACTTTTGCCTGCCTGACATGAACCCACCCACCCCCAACTCCGACGTCACCCGCCGCGGATTCATCGCCCTGGCCTGCGGCTGGACGGCCGGCGCGTTCGCCGGGCTGGCCGCCGGCATCGGCGCCGTCCGTTTCCTCGTCCCCAACGTGCTCTACGAGCCGGACCAGCGGTTCAAGGCCGGCCGGCCGGAAGACTACCCCGACGGCGCGATCACCTTCCTCGAGGACCAGCGCGTCTTCCTCATCCGGCGCGGCAACACCTTCCGCTGCCTGTCGTCCACCTGCACCCACCTCGGGTGCACCGTCAACCACTCCGGCGAGGGGTTCCACTGCCCGTGCCACGGCAGCACCTTTGACAGCCAGGGCAAGGTGACCAGCGGCCCGGCCCCGCGGGCCCTGACCTGGTACCTCGTGACCCTGAGCAAGGATGAGCGGCTGCTGGTCGACAAGGGCCAGCCCGTCGAGTCCGACAAATACCTCGTCGTATGAAGCCGCCCCTTCCCGTCCGACTCTGGCAGTGGTTCGAGCAGACCACCCCCGGCCGCGCGATCTTCCGGGTCGGCGTGCCGCGGAGCAACCTCGCCCGGGCGCAGGCGATGGTCTCCAGCTTCCTGCTGCACCTGCAGCCGGCCAAGGTGCAGAAACGCACGCTCCAGCCCGCCACCACCCTCGGGCTCGGGCTCATCTCGCTGTTCCTCTTCGCGATCCTGACGGTCACCGGGGTGCTGCTGATGTTCTACTACGTGCCGAGCACCGAGCGCGCCTACAACGGCATGAAGGACCTGGAGTTCGTCGTCTCGGCCGGCCTACTGATCCGCAACATGCACCGCTGGTCGGCCCATCTGATGGTGCTGGCCGTGATACTGCACCTGTGCCGCGTGTTCTACACCGGGGCGTACAAGCGGCCGCGCGAATTCAACTGGCTGCTCGGCGTGGGGCTGTTCCTGCTCACACTGGGGCTCAGCTTCACCGGCTATCTGCTGCCGTGGGACCAGCTGGCCTTCTGGGCGATCACCGTCGGCACCAACATCGCCTCCTACGCGCCCGTCGTCGGCCCCAAGCTCAAATACCTGCTCCTCGGCGGCAACGTCGTGGGTCAGGAAGCGCTGATCCGCTTCTACGCGCTCCACGTGATTGTGCTGCCGGCCGTGGCCGGGTTCATGATCGCGGTGCACATCTGGCGGGTCCGCAAGGACGGCGGCCTGGCCCGGCCCGACGAGCCGCTGGAAGCCGTGGAACAGCTCGATGCCGGCCAGCTGCCCACCAACAAAAGCTACGGGCTCATGGAACTGGCCAAGGGCACGAGCCCGCAGGTCGGCGTGGACCCCGAGGACCTCGTGTCCTCCTGGCCGCACCTGTTGTTCCGCGAGCTGCTCGTCTTCCTCGCGGTGCTCGCCCTCGTGCTCAGCCTGGCCGTCTTCTGGGATGCCCCGCTCGAGCAGTTTGCCAACCCGATCCATCCGCCGAATCCCGCCAAGGCCCCGTGGTATTTCCTCGGGCTGCAGGAACTCGTGAGCTACTCGGCGTTCTGGGGCGGCGTGGTCGTGCCCGGCCTGCTCGTCGCCCTGCTGGCGCTGCTGCCGTTCTTCGACCGGGGCCGTGCCGGCGTGGGCCGCTGGTTTGCCCGCGAACGGGCGGTCGCGAACACGATCTTCTCCGTCTGCCTGCTCGTCATGGTCGTGCTGACCATCATCGGGACGGTTTTCCGCGGCCCCAACTGGTCGTGGCAGGTGCCTTGGAAGGAGCCGCCGGCGGCAAGGGAGGAACACTGACATGCCCGACGAATCCCCGCGCAAGTTTTACGGCCTGTTCATCGTCCTCGGGCTGCTCGTGAGCGTCCTCGTCGTCCTCGGCTATTACAAGGACCAGTTCCGGGACTGGAAGACCTACCAGCATCAGTTCGTGAAGGAGGAAGTCCGGCGGGCCACCACCCCGCAGCAGCGCCTGCTGGCGGAAAGCACGCCGGTGCAGATCCGGCAGATCGTGCTCCCCGACCTCAACCGGGTCGACCGGTGCACGACGTGCCATATCGCCTCCGAGGATCCCAGCTACGGCGGCTACCCGCAGCCGCTGGCGTACCACCCGCATCACGACCAGCACCCCTTCGACAAGTTCGGCTGCACCGTCTGCCATCGCGGGCAGGGCCGCGCCACGACGACCGCCGCCGCCCACGGCCACGCCGAGCACTGGGACGAACCCATGCTGCCGCTCCGCTACATCCAGGCGTCCTGCGGCCAGTGCCACCAGGCCGCCGACAACCCGGCCGCACCCAAGCTGGCTCGCGGCGAGCAGGTCTTTGAGACGAACGGCTGCCGCGGCTGCCACAAGCTCGGCGGCACCGGCGGGTTGATCGGACCGGAACTGGACACGGTGGGCGCCCGGCGCACACCCGACTGGCTGCGGAAGCATTTCACCGACCCGGCGTCCGTCACACCCGGCTCCGGCATGCCCCCGCAGAAGCTTTCCGAGCCCGACCTCGAGGCGATCACCCTGTTCATGCTGAGCCAGACCGGCGGCGGCCTGCCCGGCTACTACGCCTCGATGAAGGTGATTCCCAGTGCCACGGAGGGCCGCAAGCTCTTCGAGCAGAAGGGCTGCATCGGCTGCCATTCCATCGCCAACCGGGGCGGCAAGATCGGTCCCGCCCTCGATGACGTCAGCCTCCGCCGGTCGCCCGACTGGATCATGCGCCACTTCCGCGATCCGCAGTCGGTCACGCCCGGCTCGGTCATGCCGAAATTCGGCTTCTCCGAGAACCAGACCCGGGCCCTGACGGAGTTCCTGCTGCACCTGCGCGACCAGCAGGTCTCGCTCAGCCTCCCCGGCATGATCTCGCCCGTGGAGCGTGGCCGGGAGGTGTTCCGCAAGTATGGCTGCATCGGCTGCCACGGACCCGAGGGCAAGGGCGGCGTGCCGAACCCGAACGCCAAGACCGCCGAGCAGGTGCCCGGCCTGCAGCATGTCGCCGACGGCTACACCAAGGACGAGTTGAAAATCCTGCTGCTGCGCGGCCAGAAGGAAATCGCCCCACTCGATCCCCACCGTCCGCCGCCCCCGCTCTACATGCCGCCCTGGCGCGGCGTGATCCAGGAAGGCGAGCTCGACGACCTGGCCGCCTATGTTTTCAGCCTCAGCACCAAGGATAAAGACCTCGGCTTCTAGGCCGGCGGCGTGCGGTGCAACATCCCGCCGCCTCTGGCTCAACCCACTCCACACTCAACCGTTCACCACCTAATGAAAACCGACCCCAAGAATCCCGAAACCCCACCCCCGGGCACCAAGGATCGTCGCGGCCCCGGGCTGCGCGCGACCTTTGGCGGCTTCGCCTTGCTCGCGATTGGTCTCATGCTCGCACCCACCACGGCCCGGGCCCTGCCCAGCTTTGCCCGTCAAATGGACATGCAATGCACGGCCTGCCACACGGAGTTCCCCATGCTCAACCAGTTTGGCCGCACCTTCAAGCTGACCGGGTACACGGAGAGCGCGGACAGCGGCAAACAGCTGCCCCTCGCCGTCATGCTCATGCCCTCGATCACCAGCACCAACACGGCGCAGGCGGGCGGCGCGGCGCCGGGCTTCGGCGACAACAACAATTACGCGATGACGCAGGCCAGCATCTTCTACGCCGGCCGCCTCTTCGGGTCCTTCGCCAAGGACATTTTCGGAACCAACGGTGCCGCCGTGGCCAACAAATTCGGCATCTTCGCCCAAGTCACCTATGATGGCATCGCCAAAAAATGGGCCTGGGACAACACCGAGCTGCGCTTCGCCAACAAGGCGGAGGCCGGCGACAACGACGTGGTCTACGGCGTCTATGCAAACAACAACCCGGCCTTTCAGGATCCGTGGAACAGCACGCCGGCCTTCGGTTTTCCCTTCAGCGGTTCCGGCCTGGCACCCACCCCGGCCGCAGCGACCCTGATCGAGGGCGGCGTCTCCCAGCAGGTCGGCGGCTTTGGCGCCTATGCGATGGTCAACGACCGCTTCTATTTCGATGTCGCCGGTTACCGGACGCTCTCCACCAGCTTTCAAAAATCGATGGGCGTCGATCCCACCGGGGAGTCCCAAATCTCCAAGCTGGCACCGTACTGGCGCTTCGCGTTCGAACGGCCGGCGGGCGAGGGCCGTTGGGAAATCGGCACCTTCGGGATGTCCGCTTCGATCTACCCCGGGCGCGACTCCAGCGAAGGCTCCGACCGCCTCACGGATTACGGGTTCGATACCCAGTACCAATGCCCCACTGCACACGGGGACTTTGCCCTGCTGGCTTCCTGGATTCACGAGCACCAGAGCTGGAATGCGAGCGAGGCACTGGGCGACACTGAAAACCTGTCGGACTCGCTCGACAGCTTCAAGGTCACCGCCAGTTACCTGCACGACAAGACCTACGGATTGACCGTGCAGTATTTCTCCATCACCGGCAGCAAGGATGAGATCCTGTACTCGGGCAGCCAGAACGGTTCCCCGGCGAGCGACGGCTTCGTTTTCCAGGCGGATTACCTGCCCTTCAACAAGAACGGCGGACCGGCCTTCTGGCCCCGCAGCAACGTCAAGTTCTCGCTCCAGTACACCATGTACAACCGCTTCGACGGGGCCCGCAACAACTACGACGGGGCCGGAGCGAACGCGTCCGGCAACAACACGCTTTATCTGGAAGCCTGGATCGCTTTCTGAGCCCATCGCGCCCGGCTGGGCCCGGGGTCAGGCAATCAGGGTGAAACCACTCTTGACTTGCCTGACCTCGATTCTACGTTCCGCCTCTTTCCCGATTCACGGGGTGGTAGCTCAGCTGGTTAGAGCGTCTGCCTGTCACGCAGAAGGTCGCGGGTTCGAGTCCCGTCCATCCCGCCAATTTCAACCTCCGTAAAACGGGGGTTTTTCTGTTTTCCGGGCAGCCAGGCGGGCCTCGAGCCGCGACCTTGGGCGCAGCCGCCCATCGCAGGTGTCAGGCCACTCGCTTCGCTCGCAGACGAGTCCCGTCCCTCCCGCAATTTAAGCCGACCAAGACTCATCTTCAGACGGCGGACCTTGGCGGGTTTTTCGCGTCCGTCCGGGCTAATCAGTCATCAAGGCCACCTGCGCGAGTGGCATAAAATACCCCTTGGTTGGCCCTGCAGTGGCGCATACCTGTAGCCGACACCCTAGTCGCGGTAAAATACCGAATCGATAAGAGCGTGGAATGTAGCAGATAATCTAGGTGCTATACCCTATTTTTATTTTCTGATCAGAATCCACAAAAAAGTTGCATCTATCTAACTATTAATTGTCAGACAGTAATTTAAATGGTCGATAAAGTTGAATTGTGAGTACTACTACTAATGGCGTTATTGAATATAATATAGGTATTACCCCCTATCGAAATATAATATCTATCATAGCACCATCCCTCTTTCGGTAGTATTCTCCACTCAGTGCCCGCCACATCAAAAGACCTCCCAGCCTCACCCTCATGCGTATGTCGTGTCCTGGTCGTCGATGATCACCATTCCATCGCCCGGCTCTTGGCTGACTTTATCACCCAGCAAGAGGGCTATGCGCTCGCCGGAATCGCCTACGATGCCGCGACGGCGCGCGAGGCCTTGGCGACCACCAGTCCGAACCTCGTGATGCTGGACATCGGACTGCCGGAAAGGAGCGTCGGTTTCGCCCTGCTGGCGGAGGTGAAGCGGGATTACCCCCACATCAACGTCCTCGTGTTCACCGCGTCCTGCACCATGCAGGTGGTGCAGGAGGCGATCCGGCTCGGCGCCCACGGATTCTTGGAAAAATCCGCCCCTTTCTCCGAGTTGGTCGAGGCGGTGAACCGCGTGCGCGAAGGGCAAACCTACCTGGGCGCGCAGGCCAGCGCCCTGCTGCGCGAAGCCGTGATGGGCGGGTTGAAGCAATCCACCCTGGCCGCGCAGGAGCGGGCGATCCTGCGGAGTCTCGCGCGGGGCGCGGTGGTGAAGGAAATCGCCACCGAACTCGATCTCAGCGTCTCCATGATCTACAAGCTCCTCATGAAGCTCCGTGACAAGTTCACGGCGCGGACCAACGAGGACCTGATCGTCCTGGCGGTCGCCCAGGGTTGGCTGGAAATCGAGGCCCAGCCAGCGGCGGGCAATTCCGCGCCCCGGGGGGCCTCCACGTGAACGCCGGGCTGCGCCCGCCCCTGGCCGGAGTCCTGAAGTTTTGCCGCACGGGCACCAGTCGCGCGATCCAATGCACCGTCGTGGCGGGTTCGCCCGGCTCCGGCTGGCTCGCGGTGGGCGACCCCGCGAGCCCCGTCGCGCTGGTCGCGCGCCAACTGGCGACGCAGCGCTCGGCCCTGGCGGGCCACTGGATCTTTGGCGGCTCCGCGCATCCTGGCGGCCAGGCAGACGTGGCATCCGCCGGCACCAAGGCGGAAACCACCACCCTCCAGATTTTCAACCCGGGCCCGAATGAGGCGATCGTGACCTTCACGCCCAGGGAGGGGGAATTGACCGGCCAGTCCGCCTCGCCGCTGACGGCGATCGACGCCAAGTCGAAGGGGCTCCTGCAGGGCCTCGAAAAATCCCGCGAGGGGTTTGCCCTGACCGATGCCGCCGGCTGCTTCACGTACATGAACCCGGAGCATCTGCGGATCTTCGGCTTCAAGGACCAAGCGGAGGTCTTGGGCAAGCCCTGGCAGATCCTCTATTCGCCGGAAGGCGTGCAGCATATCCAGGCGGAGGCTTTCCCGGCCCTTCAATCCGAAGGACACTGGCACGGCGTGATGCCGGCGCAACGACAGGACGGAACCGCCTTCAGCGAGGACTTGACCCTTTCCCTGCTGCCCGACGGCGGCATTGCCTGCAACTGCCGCGACCGCAGCCCCGAGGTGGAGATGCACGAGCGGTTGGCGACCAGCGAGGCACTGTTCCGCAGCTTCGTCGATCACGTGCCGGCCGCCGTCGTGATCAAGCAGGTGGACGGGCCTTACATCTTTATCAACCAACGTGGATCCGAGATGCTCGGCATCGCACCGAATCTAGTGATCGGACGCCGCGCGCACGAGGTGTTTCCGCGTGATGAGGCCGAGCAGCTTGAGCAATTTGACCGTGAGATCCTGCGCACGCGTAACGCCGTGAGTCGGGTGGGGCTGCTGCATCGGCCGGACGGCGCCCTGGAACTGGAAATCGCGAAGTTTCCGATCTTCGACCAAGCCGGGCAGGTGCAGCAAATTGGCGGCATCTACCTCGATATCACGCAGCGGACGCGGCTGGAGCGGGAGGCGGCCAAGGTCGCCGACCACCAGTACGAACTGTTCACCATGCAGCGCGAGTTTGTGTCCATGATCTCGCACGGATTCCGCACGCCCCTCACGGCCATGCAGGGCGCCCATTTCCTGCTTCGGAAGCGGATCGACAAGGGGGTCGACGAGAAAGTGACCCGGTACTTCGACCTGCAGGCGGAGTCCATCCGGTCGCTGAAGGAGTTGGTGGACCAGGTGCTGTTCCTGAACCGTCTGGAGTACAACACGGAAGAAATCGAGCTGAAGCCGGTGCCGGTCGCGGAGCTGGTCACCGCGCTCGTCACCCGGTTCAACGACACGACCCTCACGACGGATCCCCGGCTGGAACTGACCTGCGCCGTGCCGCCGGAACTCACCCTCCACGCCGACGAGAACCTGCTCAGCGCCGCCTTCGAGAACCTGATTTCCAACGCGCTCAAGTATTCACCCGCCTCGACCAAGGTTGCCATCCAGGTCACCTCCGCGGGGGACGAACTGGCGTTCCGCATCCGCGACCAGGGCCGGGGCATCCCCCTCCAGCAGCAGGACAAGGTATTCTCGGCCTTCTTCCGGGCCGCCAACGTCGGGGTGACTCCGGGGACCGGCCTGGGACTGGCGATCGTGAAACGTGCGGTGGATTGCCACCACGGGCGCATCGCGTTCAGCAGCGCCGAGGATGCCGGCACCACGTTCGAATTGTACTTTCCCCTGCACCAGCCGGTCGCGGCCGCCCACCCCTCCAGCCCATGAGCCCCAAGCCCCTACTGCTCATCGTCGAGGATGACCCGCTCGTCATGGCCACCCTGGAAATGCTGCTCGTAGACGAGGGTTACGAGGTGCAGACGGCCACGGACGGCCAGGTGGCCCTGGACCTGTTGCTGGCGGGGGCCAAACCCGCGCTGATCCTCAGCGACATCCGCATGCCGAAGAAAAACGGCTACGAGCTGCTGCGGAGCGTGCGCAACCTGGCGGCGTTTGACGACGTGCCGTTCATCTTCCTCTCCGCCAAGGCCGCGGTCGCCGACGTGCGCACCGGGCTGGCGATGGGTGCGGACGACTACATTCCCAAGCCGTTTGAGCCGGAGGACGCGCTCGGCAGCATCCGCGTCCGCCTGGAGCGCGCCGAGCGGATTCGCCACGCCCGCGAGGACCGGACGAAATTCCTGATGCGCTACCTGCCGCACGAAATCCGGACGCCCCTGACCGGGCTGCTGGGCTATGCGGATCTCATGGCGGAGACCGCGCGCGAGGGCCGCGGGCTCTCGCTGGAAGAGACCGAGCAATATTCCACGAACCTCAAGGCCAGCGGCCACCGGCTGATGCTGCTGATGGACACGTTCACGCTGTGGCTGGAACTGGACGGCCGCCTCCGGGATCAGGGTCCGCGGGACACGGTTCGCCGGTCCGGGTGGCTGGCCCAGATGCTGGCCTCGGCCGTCTGGACCGCGGAGCGGTACGGCCGCGAGCGCGACCTCTCACTGGACGTGGCGCCGGCCGCCCTGGAGATTCCCGACGGCTTCCTGCACCGGGTGGTGGCGCAACTGGTGGACAACGCCTGCAAGTTCACCCTGCCGCGCACGCCGCTCCACCTGCATGGCCGGATGACGGACAGCGGCTATCGGCTGACCATGGTGGATCAAGGGCCCGGCATTGCCCCGAAGTTCATTCCCCAGATCGGCACGTTCCACCAATTTGAACGCAGTGAGGCGGAGCAGCAAGGCATCGGCCTGGGCTTGGCGATCTGCACCCTGTTTGCCCGGTCGGTCAACGGCGAGTTCTTCATCCGAAACCACGCGGAACCGCGCGGCGTCGAGGCCGGCTTCACGTTCCATGCGTCCGAATAGGCCAGCCTTCCGCACCCTCCCCCTCATGGCCCTGACGGCCGTGGGGTATTTTCTGCTGGCCCGCGCCAGCGTGCATTTCGGGCTCTCGGACCGGGGCGTCTCCGCCTTCTGGCCCGCCGCGGGCCTGGCCACGGTGGCGGCGATCAAGGGCGGCCGCCGGACCCTGGCGGGCACGCTGCTGGGGGCCTTCGCCAGCGCCTGGTTCGACACGCCGTGGCTGGGGGCCGCCGGCCTCGCCGTCGGCGCAACGACGGCCGCGTGGCTGGGACGCGAAATCTTTCACCGGGTCCTGGTCGGCAGCGAATGGCTGAACACCCAGCGCGAGACGGTCGGCTTCCTGGTGGTGGCGGCCGTGGCTCCGCTCGGCGCAATCCTGATCGGCAGCAGCGTGCTGGTGGAATTGGGTTGCATGCCAATCGCCGCCGCGCCCGCGCTGGCCCAGACTTGGTGGCTGGGCGATGCGCTGGGAATCCTGGTGGCCGGTCCGGCCTGCCTGACGATTGGCGCCTGGCTGGCGGAACCGTCGCGCATCACCCCGCGCAGCGCCGCGCTGGGAGGGATCATGGTCATGCTCCTGGCGGCGGCGCTCGTGGGCTTGATCGTGATTCCCGGGGGCCGGAACCTGATCTTTCTGCTGCTGCTGCTGCCCGTGATTGCATATCTGCTCGCGGGGGAGAACGCGGTTAAGTTCACGCCTGTCATCGTGGTCACGATGCTGATCCTGCTCGTCCGGTTCTGGGGATGGGCGCTGAGCCCGGGAAGCGTGGAGGTCAGTTTTGCGCCCCTCGGCATCTTTCTGGTGCTTTTCAGCCTGGTTTGCCTGTTGCTCGCTTCGTTCGACCGCCGCCGGTTGCTCGGCTGGTCGGGGGTGGTGCTCGTGGGGGGATTTTGCGCGAGCAGCTGGCTTTTCTCCACGGTGGAGCAGGAGCGGCGCATGCTCGCCGAGCAGCGCGTGTCCAGCCAGATGGATGGCGTGCGGCACGACCTGCAGGAGCGGATGCAGACCTACATCGACACGCTGCGGGGCGGGGCCAGCATGCTCAGCATCACGTCGGCCCCCCTGAGCCGGGCCCAATGGCACAACTACGTTTCCAGCCTGCGCCTGTTCGACGAGTATCCCGGGGTCCATGGCGTGGGGGTCGTCTACCCGGTCACAACCGAGATGCTGCCGACGTTTCAGGCCCTCCGCGCGGAAGCCCGGCGGCCGGAGTTGCGGATCCATCCGGTCGCGGAGGGTCTAGGCCCGCTGGCCGACGGGCAGCACTATGTGATCGGGCTGATCGAACCTCTCGAATCCAACGGGCCCGCCCTCGGGTTGGACCTGGCCACGGAGAGCAAGCGGCGGGAGGCCGCCGAGCTGGCCCGGGACACCGGGATGCCGCAGATCACGCGCCCGATCCGCCTGGTGCAGGATCAACGGTCCCGGCCGGGATTCCTGCTCATGGTTCCCGTCTATGCGGCCGGGCACGAAATCAACACCGTGGCGCAGCGCCGTGCCGCTTTCCAATGCTGGGTCTACTCTCCGTTTGTCTACGAGGAATTCATCCACGGCGCACTGGGAACGAAACAGCGGGAGTTTACCTGCAGCCTGTTTGAGGGGAGCTACACGGCGCCCTCCGACCTGCTTTATGCGGACGCGGCGGCTCCCTCCACCTTTGACCAGACCGCATCGGTCCTGCTGGCGCAATATCGCTTCACCGTCGGACTGAGTGTCCGGCCGGGGACGGCGAGATTTGAGCAGTTGATGGCCCTCCTGGCGGCCAGCGGGCTCGCGTTCGTGACGGTGCTGCTGGCCGGTCTGATCCTGAACCTGCAGGGTTTCGCCCAGCGGGCGAATGAGATCGCCGAGGGACGGACCAGTGACCTGAAATTGGCCAACCAGCAGCTGGAGGTTTCCAACGAGTCCATTCGCGCCGCCAACCTAATCATCCACGCCAAGGAACTGGAGGCGCGCAAGCTGGCGCTGGTGGCGACGTCCACCAACAACTCGGTGATCCTGGCGGATGCAGCGGGCAGGATCGAGTGGTCCAACGCGGGTTTCACCCGCGTAACCGGTTACACGCAAGCTGAAGCGCTGGGCCGGACCCCGGGCTCCCTCCTGCATGGACCGGAAACCGACCCGATCAGCGTCCAACGCTTTCGGGAGGGGTTTCAAACTCAACGTGCGTTCACGGCCGAGGTGCAAAACTATACCAAGGATCGGCGCCGGTATTGGGCCAGTGTCGAGATTCAGCCGGTCTTTGACGAAGCGGGCCGCCTGGTGAACTACATGGGCATCAGCACCGACATCACGCGGCTGAAGCAGGCGGCGGTGGAAATCGGGCGGGCGAAGGAGCGGGCCGAGGCGGCCAACCAAGCCAAGAGCGCATTCCTGGGCAACATCAGCCACGAGCTCCGCACCCCGCTGAATGTGATCCTGGGCAACCTCCAGTTGCTCGTGCAGGGCCGGTTGGGCCCGTTGGATGACCGCCAAATGCACTCCCTGCAGCGGACCAAGGAAAATAGCGCCCATTTACTTTCCCTGATCAATGACCTGCTGGACCTCACCAAGGCCGAGTCCGGCAAGCTCACCCTGGAGTTGGCGGCAGTGGATGTGACCGCGCTGTGCGAAGCCTGCCTGGAAATGCACGACGTCCAGGCGGCGCTCAAGGAGATCCGGCTCATAAAGAATTTTCATCACCGCACCCCGGCAATCGCGGCCGATCCGCTGCGCCTGAAACAGATCCTGATCAACCTCCTGAGCAACGCGGTGAAGTTCACCCCCGCGCACGGCACCATCACCCTGCGGACCCAGGAAACCGCCAGCCCGCCCGAAATCGTGTTCACGGTGACGGACACCGGGAAGGGCGTGGCCCCGGCGGATCGCGACCGGATCTTCCAGGAGTTCGAGCAGGGCTCCGCCACCGGGACATCGCCGGCGTTGCCGGGCGGCACCGGCTTGGGCCTGCCCATCGCGCGGCGGCTGGCGGAAATGCACGGCGGCTCGCTGGAACTCAGCTGCGAGCCCGGCCATGCCAGCGAGTTTATCGTGCGCCTGCCGGTTCGTGCGCCGGTCCTCGCCGCCAAACCGCCGCCCATCACCCCGCCGGTCCCGGCCAAGCCGGAGCGGCCGGGCGATTTCCTGATCCTGGCCGTCGAGGACTATCCCGCGAATCTGGAGATCCTCTCGGCCTACCTGGAACTCGAGGGTTATCGGGTGGCCCAGGCCACCCACGGCGAGGCGGCGATCGCCCAGGCCCTCGCCCTGCAGCCGAACCTCATCCTGATGGATGTCCGGATGCCCGGTATCGACGGCCTGGAGGCCACCTGCCGCCTCAAGGCGGATCCCCGGACCGCGGAGATTCCCGTCGTCATGCTCACCGCCTTCGCCCGGCTCTCGGACGCCACGCAGTGTTTTGAGGCGGGCGCCGTGGGCTACCTGTCCAAGCCCGTGGATTTTGCCGCCCTTGATGCCATGATCGCCACCCATCTCCGCATTCGCGCCTCGCCGGCCAACCCCTTTCCACCATGAAGTCCATCGACGAAAGTCTCCCCACCCCGGCGGTCCCGGATGAAATCGCAGAACTGACGGAAGGTCTGGCGCACGAGGTCAAGAACCTGCTCGCACCCTTCCGGCTGGTGCTGGAGATGATCACGCGGCAGGTGGACGATGCCCGGATGCAGAAGCTCATCGGCCGGCTGCGGGGCAATGCGGACCTCGCGACGCAGCTCATGGACCGGTTGGCGGAATACGGCGCCGCGACCACCGTCGGGAATGTCTTCGTCCCCCTCGGGCTGGAGCCGTTCCTGCGGGAATTCGTGGACACGGCGGAGCCGGCGACGGACGCGGTGGCGCCGCTGCACCTGCGGCTGGTCCAGCCGCTCCCGGAAATACTTGGCTGTGCCGACCTGATTAAAATTGCCCTCGCGAATCTCGTGCAGAACTCCCGCCAGGCGGCGGCGCCGGGCGAGCCCGTGGAGATCAGCGCGGAGCCGGTGATCACGGCCGGCCAGACCTGGGTGGCTTTGTCCGTCCGGGACCACGGTCCCGGCCTGCCCGCCGAGCTGCGCACCCAAATGGACCGCCCGTTTTTCACCACCAAGGCCGGGGGCCGGAGCTTCGGCCTCGGCCTGCCCACGGTGCGCCGGGTACTGCAGGCCCATCGCGGCGAACTGCGGATCGAAAGTGCCCCCGGCCAGGGCACCGTGGTGAGCCTGTTATTCCCGACCGGGCCCAGGCCCCACCTTCCCCATGTCACCCACTGACACCGGGTCGTGGCCGCCAACCTCCGGGCCGGGCGCCTGGCTCACCCCGAGCAGCCGCCGGGCGATCGTTTGCCTGGCCGCTGCCACATGCGGCTACCTGCTGAATGGCGTCAATATTCCCGTCTTTGGCGGCACCTCGCTGGTTTTTGGCGGCGTATTCCCTCTGCTCATGGTGGTCGCCTACGGTCCGTGGTGGGGTCTGCTCACCGCCGTCGGAACGTATCTTGAGACCGTCGCCGGCTGGGGCCACCCCTATGGCCTGTTGGTGTTTTCCCTCGAGGCGTGGACGATCGGATGGCTCCTGCATCGGCGGGGAAAGACCTTGTTTCAGGCCACGGTGACCTACTGGGCGGTGCTGGGCCTGCCGGTGACCGCGATCTGCATCCTCGGCCTGTTGCGCCCGCCGTTTCCGCACGACTGGGCGATGGTGATCAAGTACCCGGTCAATGGCCTGCTCGTCTACGTGGTGGTGCAGTTCCTCGTGTACACGCGGTCGTTTCTGCGGCTGCCCGGGGAATTGTCCCGGCTGACCAACCGCGAGGAAAGCCTGCGGTGGAATCTCTACCGGCGCTTCATCATCATCGCCGTGCTCCCGGCCGCGGGATTTGCCGTCGGCGCCGCCTTCATCGTCAACCGGCAGCACCGCCACGACGCCCAGGCCGATCTGGTCCGCGTCACCAACCGGACCAGCGAAGTCATCGCCACCTACGTGGCCAACCACGTCCAGGCGATCGAGAGCACGGCGGATGCCCTGGAAGGCCGCCCGACCCGGCCCGAAATCCTCGATTCCATGCTGACCCGGCTCGCCGCGAACAACAGCGGCTTCATCTCCATGCTTGTGGCGGACGAGGCCGGGCGCGTCATCGCGCCCCAGCAGCCCCGGACCGCGGCGGGCAAGCCCGTCACCCTGACCGTCGTGGCGGACCGGGACTATTTTCTGCAGCCCCGGACGGGCGGCCGGGCCTACATCAGCCCCGTGTTTCGCGGCCGCGGGTTCGGCCACGACCTGATCGTCGGCATCAGCGCGGCCTACGCCTCGGCCGAGGGCCGCCGGATGGTGATCGAGGGCTCGCTGCATCTGAACCGGATGCGCGACCTGGTGCTCCTCCACCCGGAGGTGCAGCAGCGCGAAATCCTCGTGCTGGACCAGCACTCCCGCGTCATTTTCCGGAAGGGATTCGGCGAGAACTTCGCGAGTTCCGACCTCTATCGGCTCCCCGCCCGCAACCTGCTGGACGAGTTGGTCATGGATGATATGCCGGACCCGCGGACCGGCGTCTATCAGCGTTACCTCGGAATCTGGCACACCGTGCCGAATCTCGGCTGGAGGATCTACCTGCGGGAGGAAGTCTGGGCCAGCGAGGCCCCGGTGGCCCGCTTCCTTCTGCTCGAGGGGATCGGGCTGATCGGGGCGCTGGGGCTGGCCTTCCTGCTCTCGCGCACCACGTCGGACCGCTTCACCCAGCCGTTCCAAGACATCGTCAATTATGCCCACGACCTGGTCCGGCGCAGGAATCCGCCGCCGCTGGCCCTGCCGCGGGGCCTCTTGCCGACCGAATGGCGGACCCTGGCGATGGAACTGCGCAATGCCGCCGTCAGCCTCGCGGACACGAACGCCAACCTCGAGCAGGCGGTGACGGAACGCGAGCGCAGCAACGCCGAACTCGTCACGCTGACCGGCGAGCTGGACGAGCGCGTGCGGGAGCGCACCCTGGATCTGGAGACGGCCCGGCAGGCCGCGGAACGCGCCAACCAGGCCAAGACGGAGTTCCTCGCTACGGTCAGCCACGAGCTGCGCACGCCGCTCAACGTGGCCCTGGGGAACATCCACCTGCTGCAGCGCTCCGCGACCGATCCGCTGAGCCCAGCGCAGGCCACGCGCATCGCCCGCATCAAGGCCAGCTCGGACCACCTGCTGGTGCTGATCAACGACATCCTGGACCTGGCCAAGCTGGAGGCGGGCAAGATCGAATCGGAAGTCGGTCCGGTCGATGTCGCGCAGCTCCTCGATGAATGCGAGGACTTCTTCCACGAGGAGTGCGCCCAGGGCCGGCTCACGTTCACCCTCAAGGTCGCCTTGGAGTCCTCCCGGCTGACGGCGGACAAGCGGCGCCTGCGGCAGATCCTCTACAACCTGCTCAGCAATGCGGTGAAATTCACCCCGGAGGGCGGCGCCATCGGCATCGACGTCGCCGCCACCGACGAGGGCCGCCGGCTGCAGTTCACGGTCTGGGACACGGGCATCGGCCTGTCGGCGGACGAGCAGGCGCGCCTGTTCCGGCCCTTCGAGCAGATCGACAGCCGCCTGGTGCGGCAATACGCCGGCACCGGCTTGGGCCTCACGATCGTCAAACGCCTCACCGACCTGCACGGCGGGACCATCTCGATGACCTCCGCTCCCGGCGCGGGCAGCCGCTTCACGGTTGAGTTGCCCGCCATCCCGGTCGGAATTGCACCCGCCACCTTTGCCCATGCCTGACTCACCTGAAATCCCAGGGCCGGCCGACGTCCGCCGCACGATCCTGCTGGCGGAGGATGACGACGCGACTGCGGAGGTGACCGCGGAGATCATCAGCGAACTCGGCTACCGGGTGGTGGTGGCCCGCAACGGCCTCGAGGCGATCGCCCTCGCCCACCAGCACCGGCCCAATCTCATCCTGATGGACATCCAGATGCCGAAGATGGATGGCCTGACGGCGACGCGGGCACTCAAGCAGGACCCGGCGACCGCGCTGATCCCGGTCATCTGCCTGACGGCATTTGCGATGGACCAGATCGTCGCGCGCTGCCGGGACGCCGGCGCGATCATGCATGTGAGCAAGCCGGTGGACTTTGACCACCTGGCGCAGATCCTGGAGCAATACTCCTAGGCGCACGCCCGCGCGCCGGCCAGGGCCGTCCGCCACAACCCCGCCTCGCCCGGCAGGCCGTGGGTCTCGAGCTGGGCGGCGATTTCGTCCAGCGCGGGCTCCGCAATGGCATGGCGCGGATCGCCCGGCAGGTCCGGGCGCACGGCCCGGGCGAGCGCCCAGCAGGCCCAGGCGCGCCACCGGCGCTGCTCGCGGCGCGGGGGATTCATCCGGCCGGCGTAGTGCTGGAAATGCACGCGGGGGTTGCCCACGAAGACCTCCGCCGGCGCATGCGCGATCAGCCACGCCATCGCCGCGTAGGGCAGCGGCCAGTCGCGCACGGCCGGTTCGTCCCCGCACAGGTCGGTGCCAAAGGCGCGGTCGAGGCAGAGCAGCGCGCGCGCCGCCAGCCCGCGCGTCCAGAGCGACTGCCCGTACTCGAGGCAGGCCAGGTAGAATGCCCCGCCCCGCTCCGTGGCGCGGAAGCGGTGCAGGGTGCGCCAGTCGAGCCCGGGGCGGAGCGGGGGCAGATGCGGGCAGGCCGGCAGCACGGTGGGCATGCGCGGGTTGGTGGCCGGGAATGGCCGGCACGTCAACCGCCCGCCTTCGCCCCGCCGGCGGCGGTCCAAACCGCGCGACTCTTCGCTTGGCGTGCGCGCCAGTTTCGTGGAAAACTCCGGCACTGAATCCGCCTCCCCCAGTCACCCCCCCGCCCAGCCCGGACCGGACGGTTTACGGCATCACCGGCTGGCGCCACGTGCTGATGTGGCCGCTGGCCCGCCTCGTGCGGCTCTGGGGCATGACCCTGCGCTTCGAGATCTCGCCGGAAACGGTGCGCATCTTCAGCAAGTGCGATGTGCCGGTGGCGTTCGTGCTCTGGCACAACCGGCTGTTCCTCGCGACGGAGATCCACCGGCGTTACCGGCCGCAGCGGAAGCTTTACGCGCTGATCAGCGCGAGCAAGGACGGCGCCTGGCTGGCGGAATTCTTCATGATGGTCGGCGGCATGGGCGCCGCGCGCGGCTCGAGCAGCCGGCTCGGACGCGAGGCCGCCACCGCCCTCGTCGAGGTGCAGCGCGAGGGACACGACATCGGCATCACGCCGGACGGGCCGCGCGGGCCGTGCTACGACTTCAAGCCGGGGGCGGTCATCGTGCCGCGGCGCACGGGCGCACCGGTGATCCTCATCGGGGGAATCTTCACCGCCGCGTGGCGGCTGGGCAGCTGGGACCGCTTTTACCTGCCGCTGCCCTTTTCCCGCGTGCGGATGAGCGGTGAGCTGATCGAGAACCGCGAGCTGGCGGACCGCGACGCCGCGGTCGCCCGGATCCAGGCGCGCTTGCTCGCGCTCAATCCGGACGACAAGCCCGCGGCCTAGAACAGCGGCGTGAACACCACGCTGCTGCCGGGCTTCGCGACATAGTCCTCGCCCAGGCTCCAGACCTCGTCGTTGACGAGGAATTTGAACACCACCGGGCGGTCGGACTCGCGGAGCGTGATCGTCCACTTGTCATCGTGCTCGCAGTCCATGACGACGCCCCGCTCCCAGCTCAGGCCGGAGCCCTCGCCGCGCAGGTAAAGGGTGTTGCCGAAGCCGACGTCGATGCGGGCGGAAATGGCGGTCAGGACCGGCTTGGGCGCGGTTTTCTTGACGGCGGGCGCGGCCGGAGCCTTGCGGCCGGCCGGAACGCGTTTCTTGGCCGGGGCGGGCGTGGCGGAAGTCTTGGATGATTTTTTCATAGCAGTAGGTTTGTGCCGAGGGCGGAAGTTAGGTTCCGCGCGAAATAAAAGCAAATGCGATGCCAAAGCGTCCGGTAAGCCAGAGTTTGCCTTCCCGTAACCGAAAACGGCAGGATTGGGGCGCCCGGCGGCGGGCCCGCCCTCACCCAGGGGGCGGCGGGCGATTTTCCTTCTTGGGCCGAAAACTGGCCTGCCATCCGTAGCCACCACCGCCCAGGGAGGTGAAGGGCCCTGCTACGCCAAGGCTACGCAGGGCATCCTTTGTCCTCGCTCCGCTTGGCGAAGGATGGTGGACCGGAGGAGGATCGAACTCCTGACCTCATCATTGCGAACGATGCGCTCTACCAACTGAGCTACCGGCCCGAAAGGGAGGAGAGGTTTTGGGCAATCGCCCAGCACGAGTAAACACCAATTTTCCATCGGGCTCCGATGGAAATTCGCCCGCCGTCGGTCAGCTGGCGCTCAGCAGCCGGGCAAAGACCATCTTGCCGCCCGCGGTCGGCAGCACGCTGGTGATCTCCGCGCTGACCCGGCGCCCGAGGTGGGCCCGGCCGGCGTTGACCACCACCATCGAGCCGTCCTCGAGGAAACCCACGGCCTGCCCCTCGTCCTTGCCGGGCTTCACCAGCTCGACCTCGACGGTCTCGCCCAGCATCAGCTCGGAGCGCAGGGAGCGGGCCAGCTCGTTGAGGTTGAGCCAGGGCACGCCCTGGAACTCGGCCATCTTCGCCAGGTTGTAGTCCGTGGTCAGCAGCTTGGCCCGCATGCTCAGCGCCAGGAAGACGAGCTTGGCCTCGATGTCCTCGCGCTTCGCGACCTCGCTCTCGGCAATGCGGATGTCGAGGCGCTTGTTGCGCCGCAGCTCGTTCAGCACCTCGAGCCCGCGCCGGCCGCGCGCCTGCTTGTGCGGATCGCCCGAGTCGGCCACGGCCTGGAGCTCGTTGAGCACAAAGCGCGGGATGATCAGGGCCGCGCTGAGAAAGCCGGCGTCGCAGACCCGCGCGATGCGGCCGTCGATCAGCACGCTGGTGTCCACCACCACCAGCGGCACGTCCACGTCGTGCGGCACGAACCGCACGTAGGGGATCACGAGGTTGAACTCGTCCTTCCCGCGCAGCGCGATGACGGTGCAGAGGTAGGTGCTGATGATGAACAGGGCGAGTTGCGAGAGGTAGATGATCTGGGGCTCGCCGAACCGGAAGAGCGGTGACGTGCTGATGAAGTACGCGATGAGCGTGCCCATCCCGAGGCCAAAGGTGATGGCCGAGAGCCCGCGCAGGGAGAAGCCCTTGAGCAGGGTGTCCACGAGGATGACCAGCGCGCCGAGCAGCAGCCCGATCAGCGTCGCCAGGGTGCGATGCGCGTCCCACTCCTCGATCGCATAGCACACGAGCCAGCCGCAGGCCCCGCAGAGTACAAAAAACACCAGCCTGATGGCGAGCAACGTCCGGTTCATGGCGGCGGGGTCTAGCGGAAGAAATAGAACAAGGCGAGCGGAAGCACCATGCCCACGGCCATTACCACCAGGAGAATCCGCAGGGCGCGGTCGGCTTTTGCCTTTTCAGCGGAGATCTCGTCCATTTCAGTGCCACGGCACCAAAACCCACCCGGCATGACAACCCAATACTGGCTCGTAAAATCGGAACCCGGAGCCTACGCGTGGGCGGACCTGGTCCGCGACGGTCGCACGGCGTGGACCGGCGTCCGCAACTACCAGGCCCGCATCCACCTTAACGCCATGCGGCCCGGCGACCGCGTGCTGTTCTACGAGAGTGTCACGACCAAGGCGGTGCTCGGCGCCGCCACGGTCACGTCGGCGGCCTTTCCCGACCCGACCGCGGAGGAGCCCGGCTGGGTCGCGGTCGAAATCGAGGCCGGCGCGGCCCTGCCCCGCCCCGTCACTCTCGCGCAAATCAAGGCGGATCCGGCACTGGCGAAGATCGCGCTGCTGCGCCAGAGCCGGCTTTCGGTCATGCCGCTCACGCGCGGCGAATTCGGGCGCATCGCCAAACTGGGCGCGTAGCCGCGAGCGTGAGCGAGTGGACCTTCCACCGCCGGCCCTCCACTCGCTCACGCTCTTGGCTACATCCCCGCTCGACACCGCCGCCGTTTGCCCTTTCCAAGGAGCCGTGCCCGTCCCACTCACCATCCTCGCCCCCGGCCTGCTCGGCGGTTCCGTGGCGCGGGCTGCCCGCACCCGCGGCGCCGCCGCGCGCATCGTGCTCTGGGCGCGCCGGCCCGAGGTGCGGCTGAAACTGCGCGACCAGCCGTGGTGCGACGCCGTGGCCGACACCCCCGAGGCGGCCGTCCGCGAGGCGGGCCTGGTGGTGATCGCCGCGCCGGTGGACCGGATCGGGCCGCTCATCCGGCAGATCGCCCCGCACCTCGCGCCCGGCACGGTCGTGACCGACGTGGGCAGCGTGAAGGGCGAGATCGCCCGGCTGGGCCATGCCGCCCTCGGCGACCGCGCGCACTTCGTCGGCTCGCACCCGATGGCCGGTTCCGAGAAGACCGGCTGGGAACACGCCAGCGCCGGGCTCTTCGAGCGCCGCACCTGCTTTGTCACGCCGCTGGCGGAGAGTCATCCGCCCGCCGTCGCCGCCGTCGTCCAGTTCTGGTCTGAACTGGGCGGCGAGCCCGTCACCCTCTCGCCGGACCGGCACGACGAGATTGTCGCCCACATCAGCCACCTGCCCCAGGTGCTGGCGTCGAGCCTGTGCGCGTTTCTCGCGTCGAAGGATCCCGCGTGGCGCCACCACGGCGGCGGCGGCCTGCGCGACACCACCCGCATCGCCGCGAGCGACCCCGCGCTCTGGCGCACCATCCTCGAGCAGAACCGCGACGAGGTGCTGCGCGCGCTGCGGCAATACCAGGACGAGCTGCAGTCCCTCTCGGCCGCGATCTCCAACCGCGACTGGCTCGAGGTCGTCGCCCGGCTCGAGCGCGGCAAGGCCTACCGCGACCAGTTCCGCCCGCTCCCCTGACCCCGGCTCAGCCGGATCCCGGCCGCGCCCGTTAGTAACGCAATACGTTACAAACGGGTTTTCCGCACCGCGGCGCCGCGTCCGCCCGGCCAATGATAACCTATTGGGTTACAATCCGGCCTTCCCACCCCGGCGTCGCCCCCGGTAAAGAGTAACCCAATAGGTTACGCTGACCATCGGGCTGGCCGGGCATAAATGCGGCCGGCGGGAGGCAAAAAAAACACCTTGGCGCAGGGGCCGGGCTCGCCGACGCTACTGCGCTCCATGTCCCTGCCCGACCCGCTGCCGATCCCGCCCTTCACCCGCCCGGTGCGCGGGGCGGTGACGCTGCCCGGCTCGAAGAGCATCACCAACCGCGCGCTGCTGCTTGCCGCGCTGTGCGACCAGCCCGTCACGCTGACCGGCGCGCTGTTCAGCGAGGACACGCAGCTGATGGCCGCGGCGCTCCGCCAGCTCGGTTTCACGGTCGAGGCCGACGCACGCGCCCTCACCCTGCGCGTCGCCGGCCAGGCGCAGGGCTTCACGGTGGGTGAGGCGGATCTTTCGGTCGGGCTCGCCGGCACGGCGGCGCGATTCCTCACGGCGCTCTGCGCCGCCGCGCCCCGGGGCACCTACCGCCTCGATGGCGTGCCGCAGATGCGCAAGCGGCCGATGTCAGGGTTGATCGGGGGGTTGCGCGCGCTGGGGGCGGACATCCGCTGCCTGGGTGAGGAGGGGTTTCTTCCGCTTGAGATCCGTGCGCACGGCCTGCGCGGCGGCACCGTCAGCCTCGATGCAAGCGAAAGCAGCCAGCTGCTGTCGGCCCTGCTCATGGTCGCGCCGCTCGCCGCCGCCCCGGTCGAGGTGCAGCTCGTCGGCGGCGTGCGCCGGACGTTCGTGGCCATGACCCTGCGGCTCATGGCGGAGTTCGGCCAACCCGTCGTCCCGGCGGCCGCGGCGGCGCGCTTCTCCCTCGCCCCGGGCCGCTATGCCTCGCGCGGCACCTACGCGATCGAGCCCGACGCCACCGCCGCGAGCTATTTCCAGGCCCTCGGCCTGGTCGCCGGCGGTGATGCGACCCTGCCGGGGCTGCGCCCGCCCGGCGCCGGCCTGCAGGGCGACGCGGCCTTCGCCGAGGTCCTTGACCGCGTGCGGCAGCGGGCCCCCGGCGCCCTGATCGTGGAGGATTTCCGCGAAATCTCGGACACTTTTCTCACACTCGCCGCGATCGCCCCGTTGCTCAGTGGTCCGACGAAAATCACCGGCATCGCGCACACTCGCAAGCAGGAGACCGACCGCGTCGCCGGCATGGCGCGCGAGCTGACCAAACTCGGCCAGCACGTCGTCGAGACCGAGGATGCGCTGGAAATCCATCCCCGCCCGCTGAAGGCCGGCGTCGAGATCGAGACCTACCACGACCACCGGTTCGCGATGAGTTTCGGCATCCTCGGCTGCCATGACCTGCACCAGGACGGACGGCCGTGGCTCGCGATCAGGGAACCCGGCTGCTGCGCGAAGACTTTTCCCAACTTTTTTGAGTTGCTGGAGTCCCTGCGCCAAAACTCGCTGAAAGCCTGATGGCCCCCACCCCCTTCATCATTGTCGCCATCGACGGCGGCGCGGCCTCGGGCAAGTCCTCCTCGTCGCTCGCCCTGAGCGCGCGGTTCGACCTGCTGCATGTCGACACCGGATCCTTCTACCGCGCGCTCACCGCCGAGATGCTGCGCCGCGGGGTCTCGCCCGGTGACCTGCCGGCCCTTCAGGCCGCCCTCAGCGGCCTGAAACTCAGCACACGCCTTAACGGCCGCTCCGCCGAGATGGAGATCGACGGGCGCGTGGCCGGGGACGAGATCCGCAGTCGTGAGGTGAACGACGCCGTGTCCCACTTCGCCGCCATCCCCGAGCTGCGGGCGGCGCTGCTCGCCTACCAGCGCGGCCTCGCCGGGGTGGCCCGCGCCAAGGGTTTCCGTGGCCTCGTGATGGAGGGTCGCGACATCGGCTCGGCGATTTTCCCGTCGGCCGACTTCCGGTTTTTTCTCCATGCCGAGGCCGGGGAGCGCGAGCGCCGCCGTGCCGGCCAGGGTCAGCAGGACCAGATCCGCGAGCGCGACCGCATCGATTCCTCGCGCAAGGCCTCGCCCCTCACCTGCCCGCCCGGCGCGACCTCGATCAACACCACGCACGTGACGCTCGACGAAGTGATTGAGCAGATGGCCGCCGCCATCGCCGCCAAACTGCCCCCCGCATGAACCGGACCTACAACCAGGCGGAGATGGAGCCCGTCTACGGCTTCTTCCATTATCTCTCGGCGGTCATTTTTGACATCGGGTTCCGCGGCGAGGTGGCCGGACTGGAAAACCTGCCGCGGGAGGGCGCGTTTCTCATCGCAGCCAATCACGCCAGTTACGTCGACCCGCCCCTGGTCGGCTGCCAAGTATCGCGCCAGATCATCCCCTTCGCGCGCAAGACGCTGTGGACAGGCGGTCTCGTCTCCTGGTGGCTCGACGCGGTCGGCACCATCCCGGTCGACCGCGACAGCGGACAGGATGTCAGTGCGATCAAGCGGGTGCTGCGGGCCCTGAAGGAGGGCAAGGGCCTGATCCTTTTTCCCGAGGGCACGCGCTCGTCCGACGGCGAGTTGAAGGCGCCCAAGGCCGGCGTCGGCCTCATCTGCTGCCGCGCGCAGGTGCCCGTGATCCCGGCGCGGATCTTCGGCGCCTTCGAGGCCTACGGCAGGGGCCGCGGGCTGCACCTTGGCACGCCGGTGTCGGTCGTGTTCGGTCCCCCCATCCTGCCGGCCGTGTATGACGATCCCGCGGCGGGCAAGGAGCGCTACCAGGTCGCCAGCAGCCGGATCATGGCGCACATTGCCGCGCTGCGGGAGCCGGTGGTGCTGGTGATTTAGACGCCACGCTTGGCCGAAGGTGGAACGCATTGCCCTCAACGCGTTGTGTCTTGGCTGGAGATGGAGCCGTGGCGCCCTCGCCGCGGAAACCTCCCCGACGCGGCGAGGGCGCCGCATCCCCAAAAAAACCAAGCGCGTTAGGGACAACGCGCTCCACCCCATTTACTCCAGCCCGCAGGCCTTGCGGGCGCGCTGGAGCACGACCCCCGCAACCGCCCGGGCGCGCGTGGCGCCGTCGCGCAGGACGCCCTCGACGTAACCGGGGTCGGCCGCGAGATCCGCGCGCCGCGCGCGGGCGACGGCAAAGTAGCTCCAGTAGTGCTCGAACAGCGCCTTCTTCAGGTCGCCGTAGCCCAGGCCCCCGGCGCGCAGCCGGTTCTCGTAATCGAGCGCGACCCCGGCGGGCGCCACGAGCCGGAGCAGCTGGATGGCGAGGTTCTTGTCCGCGTCGGGCTTCGGCTCCGCGGGCGTGCGGCTGTCCATCTTGATGCCCATGATTTTTTTCCGGAGCACCGCCTCGTCGCCGAAAATCTCGATCGTGTTGCCGTAGCTCTTGCTCATCTTCTGGCCGTCGAGGCCGGGCACCAGTGCAACCTCCTCGCGGATCACCGGCTCCGGCACCACGAGGGTCTCGCCATAGGCCTCGTTGAACTTGATCGCGATGTCGCGCGTCATCTCGACGTGCTGCTTCTGGTCGCGACCCACCGGCACCTTCTGGGTGTCGTAGAGCAGGATGTCGGCCGCCATGAGCACCGGGTAGGCGAAGAGGCCGAAGTTCGCGGCGATGCCCTTCGCGGTCTTGTCCTTGTAGCTGTGCGCGCGCTCGAGCAGCCCCATCGGCGTGAGGGAGCCGATCATCCAGGTCAGCTCGCAGACCTCGGGCACGTCGCTCTGCCGCCAGAACACGCTGGTCTTGGGGTCGAGTCCGCAGGCCAGCCAGTCGAGGGCCACGCCGCGGGTGTTCGCCCGGCGCACCGCGGCATCGGTGACCGTCGTCATCGAGTGCAGGTCGGCGATGAAATAGAAGCAGTCGCCGCGCGCCTGCGCCTCGATGGCCGGCCGCATCGCGCCAAAATAATTGCCGATGTGGAGCGTGCCGGTGGGCTGGATGCCGGTGAGGGTGCGCATGGGAGGGGCGAGCTTCACGGAGGCCGGGGGCGGGCGTCAATCCCGGCGCGGCAGCGTGCTGACCTGCTGGCGGCTGTGGGCGATGGTCGCGGGGGCGAGGCAGCCGCCGAAGGCCGTGAGCGGCATCACGAGCGAGCGCGGGCCGAGCAGCGTGCCGGGCTGGAGCACGGCGTTGCAGCCCACCTCGGCCCGGTCGCCTACCACGGCGCCGAACTTCCGCAAACCGGTGTCGGCGACGGTGCCGCCCGGGAGGGCGATGGTCACGTTCTTGTTGTCGAGCCGGACGTTGGAGCAGATGACGCCGGCGCCGAAATGCGCGCCGTTGCCGAGGATCGAGTCGCCGACGTAGTTGAAGTGCGGCGTCTGCACGCGGTTCATGAGCAGGCAGTTCTTGTACTCGCACGAATTGCCGAGGATGCAGTGCTCGCCGACGATGACGTTGCCCCGGAGGAACGCGCCGGGGCGGATCTCGGTGTTCGCCCCGATCCACACCGGGCCGATGATCGTGGCCGTGTGCGGGAGAATGACCGAGGGGTGCAGGTAGACGAACCCCTCCACGTGCACGCCGGGGGGCACCGGCCGCATCGGCTGGTCGAACTTGTGCGCGGCGAGCGCCGGGGCGATGCCCCGCAGCCACTCCCAGGGGGGAACATTGGTGGGAAACGCCGATTCAAACGGCGCCAGTGACGCCGGCAGGGCAAAGAAATCGGAGGCTTTCACGACCCGGAGTAAGGTGGGTCACGGCGCCGGTCGCAACGCGCGAATCGCGGCGCCGGGGAAAACTCGCCGATTGACGGTGCCGCCGGGCCCCGCTCTGCTGCGCGCAACCTTTCGCGGGCCCCGATGTCGCATTTCCCACGCACCCGCCGCAGACGGATCGCCGGCCCCCCGCACCCCGATCAGGCTGCCCGCCGGTCCCCGCCGATTTTCTCCCCCCAACCCACATGAACAAAGCCACCGTTCTCCTCGGCGCCGCCCTCGGGCTCGCCCTGTTCGTCACCGGTTGTGAAACCGATGGCTCCTCCACCCGCATCCAGGAAAAGTCCGCCGTCTATGCCACGCTGAAGCCGTGGGAAAAGAACTACATCGACAAGGGCGTCATCGCGCTCGGGTTCACCCCCGACATGGTTTACATGGCGATCGGCAAGCCTTCCACGGTGGACCCGGTGGCAACCCCGGAGGGCAAGGGCGAGAAGTGGACGTACAAGAACTACTATCCCACCCCCGAGGCCGGCGCCCTCAGGTACAACCTCAACAGCGAGCAGCACTACCAGCCGTCCAACACCGAGCCGAGCCCCACCGGCGGCCAGATGCCCCGCGGCATGGGCGGACTGGGAACGGGCCCGCAGAGCATTGCCACCACGGGCGGCCCGCAGGGCGGCTCGATGGAGCTCGCCGACCTGCCCTCGTACACCCTCTGGGTCACCTACCAGAACGGAAAAGCGGTGAAGCTGAAGCTCGACCCGAACTGAGCCCGGCGCGCAGCCGTTGGACACAAAAAGACCCCCGGGAGAACACCCGGGGGTCTTTGGTAAATGGAGCGGGCGAAGAGACTCGAACGGGACGGAGTATTTACACAACCCACTGCGGCGCCGGATACGTGTGAAAGCGTTCAAGCTCCCGGAGCACTGGGAGACGCACACGAGGAGAAATGTCCGGAAACCATCGCGCCCGAAAGTGCCCCAGCTCGCCTCGTGGAGACCAACGATGACGCTGATCTCCGCGAGGTCATCGCAGCATGGTCAGAACTGAATCCGAAGCTCAAGGTTGCCATCCTCGCGATCGTGCGTGCTTCGTAGTCGCGGGCATTGCGCGCCAAATTTTTACCCTGCACTCAAGTGAGTGCCGCAATCGCGCGCAATTTACCCCGCAGGCCCGGCAGCCGCCCCTGACTGGCTTGGTCACCGGGAACATGGCTAGGCAACGCGTCGACAAAGGCCCTGACCGCCATCAGGCGACGAATGGATTCAATGACGTAGCCGCGGAGTTCCTTCGGCGCGTTGTTCACTTCGTCGATGATATTTTCCCGGCCGTCGATCACCGTGATAAAGTCCTCGAGATCGTGGCTCGCGTAATAGTCGCCGGCACCGCGGTCGGTAAAGGCGACGTGCTTGGTGGCAAGGAATGCGACCGGTGAAATCAGTTTCAGCTTAGTGTGCGCAAACTCCTTCTCCGTCACCGTTGTCAGGGCTTCCTTAAACCAAGCCGTGTTGAGCCCAAGGGTTTCGCCCTCTGTCGGCATGATATCCACCCTCAGATCGCCGAGCATCCAGCGGCAAAGCGGTGCTCCTGGTCTCATATCATGCTGGAATCCAAGTGTGCGGATCCGCGCCTCAAGGTCGGAATATCGTTCGGTGGTCACGACACCCAAGATGACGTCGAAATCGTCGGTTGGGCGAACCGGTGACAGTCCGGGGTCATCCAGAAGCAGGGCGACGATGGACCCGCCGACAAAGGCGTAACTGAGTCCCAACCCGTCGAGTCGGTCCGCCACCGCCCGCAACGCTCCAAGGTTAGGCGATGGCATGGACGTTCAACCGACGGGAGATTTCCTCTTCTGCCAAATTACGCTCCCGCGCCCGACCAATGCGGAGGGCGTCCACTAAAGCCAGCAGGTCGTAGAGTGCCGGGTCGCGACGCGCAGCACCTGGCACGCTGGCATAGAGTGGTTCGACGGCTGAGCCTTGCACCCGTCCGTCCGGGTCTGGCCAGACTGGAGGAAGCTGGTCGGATGTGCTGAACCTGCTGGACATGGCCGGAGCCGCCCACGCCGTGGGCATCCCACGAGTGACTTCCTTCTGACTCGCGGGATAGGCATAAGGTACGCCATGCACGAGAAAGTTGCGCAGCACTTCACGCCGGATTTCCTTGGTTTCGGGGTCGATCAAATGGGCGGCGCCAAGGCGCCGCACCGCCGCATGGACTTCGGAGGCGCTCATTCCTAGTGCTTGACCCAAATCTGCATAACTTTTCTTCGCTGCTCCAAGACTAAGCTTGAGCGCGACTACGATGTCCTGTGCCTTGGTAAACATTGGAATACGCTATTCGCGAATAG